>CALZKB010000032.1 GCA_945787575.1 Thermoanaerobaculia bacterium
GTACGGGGGAAGCTGCACCGCCGGCAAGATCGACGATCTCAAGTTCTACCATCAGGTCGTCAAGGAGGCGGTGGCCGCCGGCCTGAGAGTCCCGGACCATATCGACTTCTTGATTCAGTTCGGCTCCCGGGAGGTGGAGGACTACTGCCGCGAAGCCGGCTTCATCGAACCGTTCACGGAGGCCGGCGTACGGCTGATCCGGCCGGGCTGCGGCGCTTGTATCGGTTGTGGGCCGGGAGTCTCGGAGAACGAGGAGCAGGTCACGGTCTCCGCCATAAACCGCAACTACAAGGGGCGATCGGGACCGGGACGCCTCTACCTGGCCTCGCCGTTGACCGTGGCCGCCTCCGCGTTCACCGGTCGAATCACCCCCTACCGCCCGGGGATGTTCGGCGAAGTCACGCCGGGGGGGTGACGATGGACGGCGCCTTTGCGCTCGTCGCCCGCTCCCGAAGTCGGCGACATTCTGCCGGTCACCGAGCTCGAGCGCTCAGGAGGTTGCGGGCGGCATGGCTGGTCGTCGCGCTTCTAGGCTGTGCCGGAGCCCCCGGCGCAAAGCCGGAGACCGGGAGCCGATTTCGAGTTGTCCGCGCGACGGTCGCTTCGGAGATGATCCGGGACAATCCGGAGCTCCTGATTCTCGATGTCCGCCCGGCGGAGGAGTACTCATCGCCGGCCGGCCACCTCTCCGGAGCCCAGAGCGCTCCGTTGGCCAAGCTCGACGAGTCGTGGGCGAAGCTCGAGCTCTCGGACGAGGACACGGTTCTCCTCTATAGCGGCGACGGCGGCCGGGATCAGCGCGAGGCCGCGGTCTACCTAATCGACCGCGGTCAGCGCTTCGTCGTCCAGATCGACGGCGGCCTGGAGGGTTGGCTCGACGCCGGCTTCCCGGTCGTCGCCGAGGACCCTCTGAGCCCTACGCGAACCCAGCCGTAGTCTCGCTTCGCACGAGGCGCGGGTAGAGGTTAGGCGGCGTAGCCGAGCGCGGTCAGCGTCTCGCGATCGTCGTCGGGGACGCGGTCGAAGGCGATACCGGCGGCGATCAGGTCGGAAGCGGTGGGAGGCAGGTGGACGACCGTGGCTTCGGCGTGCACGATTTGGGAGCCCACTGCGATCTCGAGGAGTAGCTGATCTCCGACCCGCAGGGCGCTGTCGGTCTCGAGTCGGATCCCACCGGCGCCGAGGTCGAGAGTCCGGCCGAGTCTGGAGACCGGTTCGATCGGCGCCCCGGACACCAGGTGGGCGAACGAGACCATGTGCTGCGCCGAGACGCGCTCGAATCGTCGCTTCTCTTGAGGAACGGTCGCCCTGCTCATCGGACTGGGCCTCAGGGTCACCATATTGTGGCGTCATCGGCACCCTGTTGTCACCCCGATTGTACGACGACTTGTTGAAGACCGTGGCAGGCCGCCCCCGGATCAATACCTGCCAAGGAGGTCGTCCCCGGCACCACCTCGACCACGTGCCGCTAGATCGCGATCGGTGCTGCGAGCAGCGCGTCCGGAATGCCGAACGCATCGACCAGGCCGAGCGCGTCGGGACGCAGTTCCCGACAGAGGCTCTCGACTTCCTTGCGGATCGCCCTGGCCTTCCCGCTCTCCACGTAACCGTGCGCCTGGTACCAGCCCCGATGAGTCGAGATCCGGTCGAGGGCGTAGAGCGAGGCGAGCTGCATGAGGACCTCGGTCAGGGCAGGATCGTCGGTATTTCCGAGAGCGGCGTGGAATCGTGACAGAACGTGGTTCTCGACGTGCGCCTTGGCGAGCGCGATGGCGTGATCCTGGCACTCGACCAACGCGTCGAAGCTGTCCATCCCCTTCTTGATTCGGTTTCGCAGCCGGCGGGCCAAGCTGCTGAGCAGGTGCTGCTCCCGCCAGGTCAGGGCATCGGCTTGAAAGTCGACGGAACGAAGGTGCGTTCTCGCCGTCTCGCGAGTGACCATCGGGTTGAGCTCGGCGACGGCCGTACCTGCCTGGGCGGCGACGAACCGCAGGAGGTCGAGGAATTTCATGTCGCCGAACTGTTTGCGGTAGCTAGACAGCAGACCCTTGGCCAAAAGCTGCAGCAACACCGTGTTATCACCCTCGAACGTAGTGAAGACGTCGGTATCGGCCTTGAGGGAGGCGAACCGGTTGACCGCGAGGTAGCCTTGCGCTCCGCAAGCCTCTCGACTCTCCTGGATCGAGTCGGTCGCGTGCCAGGTGGCCATCGCCTTCAGGCCAGCCGCCAGCCCCTCGAGCTCACGCCTGGACTCTTCCGGGCCGTGAAGATACTGATCCGCGAGGTCACGCAGAGCAAAGTGAAGCCCGTAGCTCTTCGCGAGCCGGGGCAGTAGCCGCAGCTGGTGCGTCTTGTAGTCGAGCAGCAGAGTCTCGGCCTCGCCGGCGGGGCCGAACTGCCGGCGCCGGGAGGCGTAGCGAACGGCGATGGTCAGCGCCGACTTGGTGGCGGCGAGGGCGGCCATGGCGACGCTGACTCGGCCACCGACGAGAGTTCCGAGCATCGTGAAGAAGCGCTTCGAGGAGCTGGAGATGGCGCTCGAGTAGTTGCCCTCGGCGTCGACTTGGGCGAAGCGATCGAGCAGCTCGGTGCGGGGGACGCGCACGCCGTCGAAGGAGAGCTTGCCGTTGTCGACGCCGTTGAGGCCGAGCTTCTCGCCACAGTCTTCGATCCGCACGCCGGGCATCGGTTTCCCGCTCTCGTCCCGGATCGGCACGACGAAGGCGTGGACGCCATGCCCGACGCCGGAGATCTCGAGCTGCGCGAAGACGGTCGCCATCCGTCCGTGCCTCGCGGCGTTCCCGATGTAGTCCTTGCGAGCCTCCTCGTCGGGTGTCGAGAGCACGAACTCCTCGGTCGCCGGGTCGTAGGTGGCGGTCGTCTCGAGCTCCGCGACGTTGGATCCGTGGCCCGTCTCGGTCATGGCGAAACAGCCTGGCATCTCGAGGGACGAAGCGGCCGCAAGGTAGTTCTCGTGGTGCCGCTCGGTGCCGAGCTGGTGGAGACTCCCAGCGAACAGTCCGAACTGAACTCCGAACTTCACGAGCAGGCTGAGGTCGTGGCTGGCGAGGGTCTCGAAAGCGGCGAGGAACGCGCCGGGGTCGTCCCCTCCTCCGAAACGCTCGGGGAAGCCCAGTCCGCCGTATCCCTCGGCCGCGAGTCTGCGGCACCAGTCGAGCACCTGTTCGCGATACTCGGTGGTCCCGAGGCCGTAGCGATAGCTGAAATCGGCGGTCGAAAGAAGCTCGCGAAGCCGTCGGCGGCAGTCTTCGTGGGGCCTGTCGAGGAGGCTTCGCAGTGCCGCCACATCGAACGAGGCGAGGGAGGCAGGTGTTTCCGCTTCCCGGCGCCTGCCGCTCAGGACGTGGCGGGCGGCCTCGCTACCGACGACTCCGAGAGCGTCGGCGAGGCGGCCGAGCGCCGCTACTTCGGGTTCGTTCGGCTCGTGACCTTCCGCCCTCGCGAGGCGCTGTCCGAGGGCGGTGAGATCGAGCTTCTCGTCGCGAGACCAGTCCAGCGCGGCTTCTCGGATGCTCGCCAGCAGCCGCTGCAGCTCGAGGGGCGACGGGGGGTCGTCGGGATCGAGCCAGTGGCCCAGCCCGGTCCTGCAGTCGAGATCGAGGTCGTCCGCGCCGTGGACCGCCGCGCAGATCTCGCGAATCTCGTCGTCGGTCAGATTGCCGTCCGCCCAGGCGACGTAGACCAGCGGCAGGAAGGCGCGAAGGCGAGGGTCGATCGAAGTGGCATCGGTGGGGCGAGTCGGGTTCATCTGGGACTCCCATCGAGGGTCTATTCGGTGACAGGATACTGATTTCCGGCGAACTCGTACGTCGAGCTCCGACTTCGCCGCGAGATTCGAAGTGGGTATCCTGTCACCCTACGACCTCGCTCATCGATTCGACCCGTCCCCGAACAATACTGATACCCTGCGCGCCCGATGAGCGACGAGATCCACATTCGCATCGCACACAGCCCGGACTCCGACGACGCGTTCATGTTCTACGCCTTGACGCAGGGCATGCTCGATACCCAGGGGCTCAAGATCAGCCATGTCTTGGAGGACATCGAGACCCTCAATCAAGCCGCCTTCGAGGGCACCTACGAGATCACGGCCCTGTCGATTCACGGCTACGCCTATCTGGCCGATCGCTATGCGCTTATGCCTTCGGGCGCGAGCTTCGGTGACGGCTACGGTCCGGTCGTCGTCTCTTCCGAGCTGCTCGATCGCGAGGCGTTGGTCGGTCGCGAGGTCGCGATTCCGGGAAAGCTGACGACCGCGCATCTGGCGCTCAAGCTCTGGCAGCCGGCGGTCAAGACCCGGATCGTGCCGTTCGACGACATTCTCGACGTCGTGAAAGCGGGCGAGGTGCCGGCCGGGGTCGTCATTCACGAGGGGCAGCTGACCTTCCAGGACGAGGGTCTCCAGGCGGTCGTCGATCTCGGCGCCTGGTGGCGGGAGGAGACCGACGGACCGCTGCCGCTCGGCGGCAACGGCATTCGCAAGGACCTGGATCCGGCGCTGCAACGCCGCCTGTGCACGCTGTTGCGCCAGAGCATCGACTACGCGCTCGATCATCGCGAGGAGGCGCTGGGCTATGCTCTGCGCTACGCTCGAGGCCTCGAGGACGACCCGGTTCGCTCCGATCGTTTCGTCGGCATGTACGTCAACGACTGGACGCGGGACTACGGTCAAGCGGGCCGGCGAGCCGTTCAGCTACTGCTCGATCGAGGACACGAGGAGGGTCTGCTCGATCACCGGCAAGTGGCCGAGTACGTCGAGTACGCCTGAACCGCGAGCCAACTTGATACCCACTGTGGAACCAGGACGCTGAACCATGACTTTCGAGAACCTCGCAGTACCAGCAGACGGACAGGAGATTCACTTCGAAGACGGCACTCTCTTGGTGCCGGAACGGCCGATCGTCCCCTTCATCGAGGGCGACGGCATAGGACCCGACGTATGGTCCGCGACTCGCACTGTTCTCGACGCCGCGGTCGAGAGCCGTTACGGCGGCGGCCGATCGATCGCCTGGATGGAGGTCTATGCAGGTGAGAAGGCGAAGCAGAAGCGGGACGAATGGCTGCCGTCGGAGACGGTCGACGCCATCCGCCACTTCCGAGGCGCGATCAAGGGGCCTCTGACGACGCCGGTCGGTGGCGGAATCCGCAGCCTCAACGTCGCCTTGCGGCAGATTCTCGATCTCTACGCGTGCATCCGGCCGGTGCGCCACTACAAGGGCGTCCCCTCACCAGTCAAGGCTCCGGGTCGCGTCAACATGGTCATCTTCCGCGAGAACACGGAGGACGTCTACGCCGGTATCGAGTGGGAGCAGGGAACCCCCGCCGCGAGCGAGCTGATCGAGTTCTTGGGTAACAAGCTCGGCAAGCGAATCCGCGAGGACAGCGGAATCGGTATCAAGCCGATCTCTTTGACCGGCTCCCAACGGCTGGTGCGCAAGGCTCTCAACTACTGCGTCGAGCAGGGTCGGACCGACCTCACCCTGATGCACAAGGGCAACATCATGAAGTTCACCGAGGGGGCATTCAAGGAATGGGGCTACCAGGTCGCGGCCCAGGAGTTCGACGACCAGACGGTCAGCGAAGCGCAGCTGTGGGACGAGTTCGACGGTCGGCTGCCGGAGGGCAAGATCCTCGTCAAGGACCGCATCGCGGACGCGATGTTCCAGCAGATTCTGCTGCGGCCGGACGAGTATCAGGTCATCGCCACGACCAACCTCAACGGGGATTACATCTCCGACGCGTTGGCGGCCCAGGTGGGCGGTCTCGGGATCGCTCCGGGCAGCAACGAGGGTGATGGGCTCGCAATCTTCGAGGCGACTCACGGAACGGCTCCCAAGTATGCCGGTCAGGACAAGGTCAATCCGGGCTCGTTGATCCTCTCGGGCGCGATGCTCCTGCGGTGGCTCGGATGGGGAGAAGCGGCCGACGCCGGGGAAGAGGCGATAGAGCTCACGATCTCGGAAAAGCAGGTCACCTACGACTTCGAGCGGCAGATGAAGGACGCGACCCTGCTCAAGACATCCGAGTTTGCCGCCGCCATCGTCGGCAATCTCGGCTAGCCGCCGCCGCCCTCCTGCAACCCTCGGTTGGAGCAGACGTAGGTCCGAGGAGGAGTCTCGGATGAAGTGGAAGGCACTTCTCGCATGGATCGTCCTCGGCGTCGCTGCGGCCGCCGTCTTCGTCCAGCTGTATCCCGAGCTTCGGCCGTTCGAGCCGTCCAGCTGGACCGTCGACCGCGCCACGGCGGAGGTTGTTGCGCTCGAGCTGGCGGAAGACCTGGACGGAGTGCCGCAGCCGGCCTATGTGGTCGTCACCCGTCAGTCGGCGAATCCGGTGCTGCTGCGGATGCAGGACGCCGCGGCGGCCGGGGAGTCGGCCGAACGGTTACGCGAGAGTCGAGCCGCCGACCAGGCGCGCTATTGGAACGTCACGCTGCACGACCGCAGCTCGCCGAGCCAGCGCTGGAGCCATCGCGTCCGCATCGCGGCGGACGGCAGGCTGCTTCAGCTCGAGCGCCAGATCGGAGACAGCGAGAGCTCGGGCTCCCTGGCACCCGAGATGGCGCGGCAGCGGGCGGACGCCCTCTTGGCCGATCACGGTTTCGAGCTCTCCCTCTATGGCGATCCGGGAGTACGTTTCGTCGAGCGCGAGAATCGAGTCGACACGATGCTTCGCTACACCGATCCCGAGGCGGCGCTCGGCCCGGCCGTGACCTACGGCGTCGAGGTGCGCTTCGCCGGGGACGATCTGCTCGGTTTCGACAGCTTCTTGGACGATCCGGATCGGGACGCTCTCGTCACCCGTTTCCAGTCGGCCAACTTGCTCGAGCAGGTTTGGGTCTTCCTGCCCATCGTTCTCCTCCCACTCGTGGCCGTACCGTTCGTCCGCCGGTACCATGCGGGCAAGATCGGCGTCCACCAGGGTCTCCGAGTCGGCGCGGTGGTCCTCGCGGGTGGCATCCTCGCGGCGCTCTTTACGGCCAAGGGAATCTCCGCCGACGCCAGCTTCGGCGGTGTCTCGAAGCCGCAGGTCGTGTTGGCGATCATCTTCCAGTTCAGCGTCGTCTTCTACGTCCCGATGGCGGTGCTCTCGTTCCTCAGCTGGTCGGTGGGGGAGTCGCTCTGCCGCGAGCGGTGGGGGCACAAGCTCGCCGGCTTCGACGCGCTCTTCCGCGGCGCCTGGAACAACGCGACGTTCGCGAGAGCGACGGCGCGTGGCGTGGCGTGCGGACTGATCGGTCTCGGCGTCGTGGCCCTTCTTCTCGTGCTGCGGCCGAAGGAGTGGGCGGCGTTCGGCCTAGGTACCGCCGGGCCCGCCTGGGACAGCGTGCAGTGGGCTTTCATCCCGGCGTTCGCTTTCGGTTTGAGCTACTCGCTCTACTCGGCGCTCCTCGGTCAGCTGTTCCTCGTGCCGTGGCTCTCGAGCCGGCTCGGCCGGGTGGGCGGTCCGCTGGTCGCGGCGGCGCTCGGGGCGCTGCTGTTCTTCCCGCTGGCGATCGTGCTGCCGCTGCCGGCGACGATCGGGCTCAGCGTGCTCGTCGCGGGCAGCACCATCCTCGTCTTCCTGAAGTACGGGATCTTCGCCAGTTTCATGGCCCAGCTGACGATCAGCCTCTTTCCCGCCGCGGTCAGCCTCTTCTCCTCCGGTCACCCGACGATGAAGCTCAACGGCGCCCTCATCCTGCTGGCGATGCTCGCCCCCGTGCTGCTGAGCTTCAAGCACATCCTCAGCAGCCGCGAATTCGTCTACCGCTACGATGACGTCCCGCCGCACGTGCGCCGGATCGCCGAGCGCGAGCGCCAAAAGGTGGAGCTCGAGACGGCCCGCGGGATTCAGTCTTCGATCCTTCCCGAGCTTCCGCCCGAGCTCAACGGCGACGTTCTCGCCCTCGGAGACGGCAGACTCGCGATCGCGGTCGGCGATGTCGCCGGCCATGGGGTGTCGAGCGGTCTCGTGATGTCGATGGCGAAGTCGGCGCTCGCGGTTCAAGTGACCTTCGACCCGGAGGTCGAATCGGTCTTTCGAACGGTCAATCGGATGGTCTACCAGAGCGCTCGCCGCCGGCTGCTGACGACGCTGTGCTATGCGCTCATCGATCCCGGTGAACGGGAGATGCACTTCGCCAGCGCCGGCCACCTCTTCCCCTACCGCGTCGCCGAAGGAGGGAAGGTCGAGGCGCTCGAGTCGATCTCCTACCCGCTCGGGGTGAGGGACACGATCGAGGTTCGCACCCGGGCGTCGAAACTCGACCCTCGCGACAAGCTCTTCCTCTACAGCGACGGTGTCGTCGAGGCGAGTGCCGAGGGCTCCCCCGAGCCGTTCGGTTTCGAGCGACTCGAGGCGAGCCTCGCGCGGCACGCCGCGAGCAGCGTCAGCGGGCTACGAGACGGCGTACTCGGCGATCTCGGCACCTTCGTCGGCCGGCGTCGCCTCGACGACGACCTCACGGTCCTCGTCCTCCAGATCCCCTGATCGGGCAGTCCCTCCTCTGGTAGACTCGTCGCTCTCGCGGGCCGGTTGTGGCCGCGATCCCGGAGTCCCCGGGCACCGTGATCACCGGATCCACCCCAGGCATCCAGGAGGGCGAGTTGAAGATCCACGAGTATCAAGCGAAGGAAATTTTGCGCCGTTTTGGCGCGGCGACTCCTCGCGGCAAGGTCACCGACGACCCGAGCGAAGCGAGGAAGCTATGCGAGGAGTTCGGCGGAAGCTGCGTCGTGAAGGCGCAGATTCACGCCGGTGGGCGGGGCAAGGGCGGCGGCGTCAAGCTGGCTCGCTCAGGGGAAGAGGCCCAGCAGCTGGCGAGCGAGATCCTCGGCATGCAGCTCGTCACCCCCCAGACCGGACCCGAGGGGCAGGAGGTGCGCACCATCCTCGTCGAGGAAGCGGTCGACATCGCCTCGGAGTACTACCTGGCGGTGACCCTCGATCGCGAGGCGGGACGGCCGATCGTCATGGCATCGGCGGCGGGCGGCATGAACATCGAGGAGGTCGCGGCCGAGAATCCCGAGGCGATCGTGCGCGAGGCGTTCGATCCGCACCTCGGATTGCTACCGTTCCAGGCTCGCAATGTGGTCCGCCGGCTCGGTCTGACCGGAGGCACCGCCCGCCAGGCACAGAAGCTGGTAGCGGCTCTGGCCAGGACCTACGTCGAGGTCGATGCCTCGCTCGCGGAGATCAACCCGATGCTCGTGACCGGCTCCGGCGACGTGCTGGCACTCGACGCGAAGATGACCTTCGACGACAACGCGCTTTTCCGGCACCCGGAGATTCGCGAGATGCGAGATCTGTCCGAAGAGAACCCGCTCGAGGTCGAGGCCGGCAAGTCGGGTCTCAACTACATCAAGCTCGACGGTGACATCGGCTGCATGGTCAACGGCGCCGGCCTTGCGATGGCGACCATGGACATCATCAAGCTCTTCGGCGGCGAGCCGGCGAATTTCCTGGACGTGGGGGGCTCGGCGAGTCGGGAGGCGGTGTCGAACGCCTTCCGACTGCTCGTCGGAGATCCCAACGTCAAGGCGGTGCTGATCAACATCTTCGGTGGGATCGCCCGCACCGATCGAATCGCGGCGGGCGTGGTCGACGCGCTGGCCGAGCTCGGTGAGATCGGCATGCCGGTGGTCGTCCGTCTCGAAGGGACGAACGTCGAGCAGGGCCGCCAAATCCTGCGGGACGCCGACTTCGATTTCGTCGTCGCCTCGGAGATGGGCGACGCCGCTCGAAAGGCCGTGGCGGCGGTCGGGGGGAACGGCTGATGGCGATCTGGGTGAACGAGGACACGCGCCTCATCGTGCAGGGGATCACCGGTAACGAGGGAACTTTCCACGCGCTCGGTTGCCGGGAGTACGGAACCGAGGTGGTGGCTGGCGTGACCCCCGGCAAGGGCGGTCAACGGGTCGAGGGCATCCCGGTCTTCGACTCCGTCTGCGAAGCTCGCGAGCAGACCGCATGCAACGCCACGATGATCTTCGTGCCGCCGCCGTTCGCCGCCGACGCGATCATGGAAGCCGCCGCCGCCGGCATCGAGCTCGTCGTCTGCATCACCGAGGGGATTCCGGTAGCCGACATGCTGCGGGTCAAGGCTTTCCTGCGCGATCATCCGACCCGGCTGGTCGGGCCGAACTGTCCGGGGATCATCACACCGGGCGTTGCCAAGATCGGGATCATGCCCGGACACATCCACCGCCCGGGACGGGTCGGCGTCATCTCGCGATCGGGCACCTTGACCTACGAGGCTGTCTGGCAGCTCACCAATCTCGAGCTCGGGCAGACGACCTGCGTGGGAATCGGGGGAGATCCGATCAACGGCACCAGCTTCATCGACGCGTTGGAGGCGTTCGCCGCCGACGACGCCACCGAGGCCGTGATCGTCATCGGCGAGATCGGCGGCAGCGCGGAGGAGGAGGCCGCGTCGTGGGTGGCCGAGAACTACGAGAGGCCGGTCGTCGGCTTCATCGCCGGCCGTAGTGCGCCCCCCGGCCGCCGGATGGGACACGCCGGAGCGATCGTGGCCGGTGGCAAGGGCACGGCCGAGGCCAAGATGGTCGCGATGCGCGAGGCCGGAATCCACGTCGTCGAATCGCCGGCCGATCTCGGCAAGACGGCCGGCGAGCTGCTCGGCGGGTGACGGGGAGACTCGAGTGTCGCTGCAACGGTTGGCCGGCTCCGGCTGGCTCGTTCTGATCGGTGGCGGTGAGTTCACCTTCGGCGAGACGGTCGCGGCCGATCGGGCGTGGATGCTCAAAGCGGCGGACGGATCGGTGGCGTTCTTGCCGACCGCCAGTGGCTCCACCGACTACGGCGAGCTCTTCGAGGCCTACGTCAAAGAGGGGTTCGATCGGCCGGTCGACGTCGTGCCGATCTACCGGCGGCGCGATGCCCGGCGCGCCAGGAACCTGGACCGACTCGGAGCCGCCACGGCGGTCTACATCGGTGGCGGCGTGACCGACCACCTGCTGGAGACGTTCATGGGCGAGCCGGCGCTCACGACTCTCGCCCGCCGGCTCGGTGAAGGCGCGGTCGTCGTAGCCATCGCGGCCGCCGCCCAGGCATTCGGTGTGGCGGCCCGCTCGATCTTCGGGGGCAAGACGGTGCCCGCCTTCGGCTGGCTGCCGGGCGGTGTCGTCGAGCCCAACTTCGACCCGGCCCACGATCGACGGCTCCGGACTCTGATGGAGGTGAACGGCGTCCAGTGGGGGCTCGGCATCCCTGCAGGGTCGGCGGTGTTGCTGGGCCCCGAAGACCAACTCGAAACCGTGGGCACCGTCTTCACACTCGACGGGCCCGATGAAGATTTTGCGGTCGTCGAAGCCGGATAGCCTCGACCGACCTCGACATCGACAGGAGACAAGCACGACATGTCCAGAACCCTCGCGATTCTGAAGCCCGACTGTGTGCGGGACGGCAATACCGGGAAGATCCTCGCCCACCTCGAGAGAGAGGGTTTCGAGATCGTCGCCCTCCGCAAGATGAGACTCTCGACCGACCAGGCGAAGGCCTTCTACGAAGTTCATCGTGAGCGTCCGTTCTACGACAGCCTCGTCGAGTTCATGACCGGCGGACCGATCATTCCGCTGGCGCTGGAGCGCGAGGACGCGGTTCCGCACCTCCGGCGGGTGATGGGCGCCACCAACCCGGAGGAAGCGGAAGGGGGGACGCTCCGCAAGCTCTACGCGGCTTCGATCGAGTCGAACGCCATTCACGGTAGCGACTCGCCCGACAACGCCCGGGACGAGCTGCGTTTCTTCTTCTCGCGCGCCGAGCTGATCGCGTCCTAGCTCGGGCCGCGCCCTCGCGGCCGCGGAAGCTCGCCAGGCCCCGGGGGCCGTGCGCCCCCCCCCCGACGCGCCGCTCAGGATAGAAGCGAAACGGCGCGAGCGCCGTAGTAGGGTCGATCAGAGAGGAGGCGAAATGAACACCACCGAACGGGTCGAGTTCGCCGGCGCCGGCGGACAGACGATCGCCGGCCGCCTCGAGCTGCCGGCCGACATGCCCCGGGCCCTGGCGATCTTCGCGCACTGTTTCACCTGCTCGAAGGATCTGAAGGCGGTCGTGCGGATCAGTCGTGCGCTGGCCGGCCGCGGCATCGGCGTCCTCCGCTTCGACTTCACCGGCCTCGGCGAGAGTGAAGGTGTCTTCGCGGAGACCGACTTCAGGTCGAACGTCGGAGATCTCGTGGCCGCGGCCGATTACCTGCGCGCGCGCCTCGAGGGACCGCAGCTGTTGATCGGTCACAGCCTCGGCGGGGCGGCGGTGTTGGCGGCGGCCGCCGCGATCGAGGAATCGCGGGCGGTGGTGACGATCGGGGCGCCCAGCGATACCGATCACCTGCGCAAGCAGTTGCTCGCGAGCGAGCCAGACCTCGAGGCGACCGACTCCGTGGAGGTCGAGCTCGGTGGCCGGCCGGTGCGGATCGGACGCAAGCTGGTCGAGGATCTGGGACGCCAGGACGTCGAATCGGCGATCGGTGCGCTCGGCAGGCCGCTGTTGATCCTCCATTCGCCCGTGGACGGGACCGTCGGCATCGATCACGCCGCCCGCATCTACGAGGCGGCTCGACATCCCAAGAGCTTCGTCTCGCTCGATGGTGCCGACCACTTGCTTCTCGAGCGGGACGGCGACTCCAGGTTCGTCGCCGAGATCATCGCCGCCTGGGCGAGCCGCTACCTCGTCGGGGATAGAGATCTCGCAGTCGTCGAAGCCGCGTTGGAGTCGGGAGAGGGCGACGCCCGACATGACGGGGTTGGGCAGGGCGAGGTCGTGACGTCGAGTCGCGGGGCCTCGTTCACCCACGACATCCGCAGCGAGCATCATCGGTGGCTCGCCGACGAGCCCGCCTCGGCCGGCGGTGACGACCTCGGACCCTCGCCCTACGAACTGCTCCTCTCGGCGCTAGCCGCGTGCAAGGCGATGACCCTGCGCATGTACGCGGACCGCAAGGGATGGCCGCTCCAGGCGGTTCGGGTCCGAGCTCGCCATTCGCGAATCCACGCCGAGGACTGCGTCGACTGCGTGACCGAGAAAGGTCTGGTCGATCGTATCGACGTCGAGCTCGAGGTGTTCGGCTCGCTCGACGCCGACCAGCGCGATCGTCTGCACGAGATCGCGGACCGCTGTCCGGTGCATCGCACGCTCCAGAGCGAGACCAGAATCGAGACCGCGCTCGTACGCTGAATGTCACCCAAAGGGGACGATCGGACGACCATCGGTTCGTCCAGGTCTGAGGTAAGTGTTTTGTACTCAGTGATTTGGATGATCCGGCACGCATCGTGAAACCTTGCGGGAACAGGAGGTGCAAGCCATGAAGAAACCCGCTCTGATTCTCGCCCTCGCCGCTCTCGCGATCCCGCTGATGGGAGCCTCGACGCCGGCCCAGGCCAGCGTCCGCTGGCACGCCGGGGCCGGCTTCCGCGTCGGCGGGCTCGACTTCTCGATCGGCTTCAATGCACCGAGCTACTTCGCGCCTGGTTATCGCCCGGTCTTCTTCTATCGGACCCGAGCGCCTCTGCACTTCGACGGCTACGCGTGCACCTCGGCCTGCTACATCCGTGATTCCTACCGCTATCACGATCGGGCGTGCCCGTTGGTCCGACGTCATTTCGCGGCTTACCGCTTCGATCCGTTCAACGCTTGGCGCTACGTCGACTACGGCAGATTCGGCTACGACCGTCGTCCCTACGACTATCGATGGCGCGACCATGACCGGTACCGCTACGACCGGCACCGTTACGACCGGCACCGTCACGATCACCGCTACGACTCTCGCCGCGGCGACTACCGGTACGAGGTCGATCGACACCGTCGCTTCGACGATCGGGCGTACCGACGCTATCGCGATGATGCGGACTCGGACAGCGATTCCGGACGCCGGCGGCACCGGGGTCGCGGCAGGGACTAGCAGCCTCCGACGCGGTCGGAAGCAGACCTTGGCCGGCCGCCCCTAGGGCGGCCGGCTCTCTCGTTCGGGCTCGAGCTCGAGCCCCTCTCGGTCGCTTCACGGTAGACGGGGACATGGCACCGGCGTGTGATCTACTCTGTGCGCGATGTCGGACCCTCCTGCACCGCGAATCCTCTCCCGCGCCGAGCACCCGATCTCGCGCAAGAACATGGGCGCCGAAGCGCTCAAGGTCCTGCAGCGCCTCGATGGGCGTGGCTTCAAGGGCTACCTCGTGGGCGGCGCGGTGCGCGACCTCATGCTGAGGCGCCAGCCGAAGGACTTCGACATCGCTACCAATGCCAGCCCGGGACAGGTCCGGCGCCTGTTCCGCAACTCCCGAATCATCGGCCGGCGGTTTCGCCTCGCTCACATTCTCTTCGGGCCGACCGTCATCGAAGTGGCGACCTTCCGGCGAGATCCGGATCCCGACGAACAGGCCTCGGCTCCTGGGGATCTCCTGATCACGAGCGACAACGTCTTCGGCACGCCGCGCGAGGACGCGTTCCGTCGGGACTTCACGGTCAACGCGCTCTTCTACGACATCTCCAGCCTCGGCGTGATCGACTATGTCGGCGGCATCGACGATCTGGAGGCGGGCGTCATCCGCACGATCGGCGATCCCGAGGTGCGGTTTCGCGAGGACCCGGTCCGAATGATGCGCGCCTGCGAGATGGCCGGGCGGCTCGATTTCACGATTGACCGGCAGTCGCAGCTGGCGATTCAAGGGCTGGCGGGGGAGATCGGAAAGGCCTCGGCCGCGCGCCTCACGGAGGAGATCGTGCAACTGCTGCGTTGCGGCGCCGCCGGCCCCGCGATGCAGTGGATGCACGACCTCGGACTGCTCGAGATCGTGCTCCCCGAAGCGAGCGTCGTCGTCGCCGGGCGTCAGCACGGGCTCGAGGAGTTCGAGAATCTCGTGCCGTCGATCGATGTCCTCGTCCGCGCCGGTCGGTCGCTGACCGACGCCACCCTGCTCGGCACGCTGCTGCTGCCCTCGGTGCTGGTGCGTCGCCGCCAGGTGGAGAAGGAGAGCGGCAGGCGGATCCTCCGACGCCGGCTCCGTCAGCTCACCGAAGAGGTGGCCGAGCCGTTCTTTGCGCGTCACACGGTGGCGAAGTTCAAGGCCCAGGCGACTCTCCAGGCGCTCGACACTTTCCACAGCCTGGGCGAGCGGCGGTGGAGCGTCCAGGAGAGGATCCAGCTGGCGCGCCGGACCTCGTTTCTCGATGCCCTCAGACTGTTCGAGATTCTGGTCGAAGCCACCGACGAAGGGCGCGACGACTTCGCCGCCTGGGAGCGGGTCAGCCACGAAGTGTCGAGCCGCAGACCCAAGGGTCCGCGGCGGCGCCGTCGTCGCCGCCGAAGAACTCGATAGAGCCGACCCCGCCTCTCGACCGAGTTGGACCGGCAAGGGCGCTCTCCGAGATCGGCAGGCACAAAAATGGTGGGCTCTTGCACTTTGCCGGAGCCCACCTTGGGGGGACGCCCGAGTTGGGCGAGGAACCCGATTTTGGGGCGGCTCGGTTTGGTTCCGAACGGGTCCGAGCCGCTGTGACAATTTGTACCGTAGCACACACCGTAATAATGGTGTGTGAAAAATGTCACAGTCCTGCCGAGCGTCAAGATCTGCCAAGAGACCCTCTCGATGTCTCAACCGCCGTTGTCGCAGGCGGCGGTGGCAGCTGGAGACAAACCAGCTGGAGACAAACGGCTGGCACCTCTACTGAGGCACCTCTACTGAGGCGTACCTTTACCAAGGCGGCACCCAGGCAGGGGGCAGGCGAAACGGCTGGCACCTTTACCCTTTACCAAGTCGGTAGTTGGGGCCTATGATTGACGGTGAGGCCCCAACCTGGGCGGGGAGGAACCGACGTGTTGAACCTTTATCGATCGGCGGTCGGCAAGAAGGTCCTGATGGCCCTCACCGGATTGATGCTCTTCGGGTTCGTCCTGGGGCACATGGTGGGGAATCTGAAGATCTACCAGGGACCGGAAAAGCTCAACGCGTATGCCGAGTGGTTGCGCGAGGTCGGCTCGCCAGCGGTGCCCCACGGTGGGGTTCTCTGGATCGCGCGGATCGGCCTGCTGGCCGCCGTCGGGATCCACATTCTCTCGGCCTGGCAGCTGACCCGGATGAGCCGCAAGGCGCGCCCCCACGACTACGCGAAACTGGAGTCGGTGCAGTTGACCTACGCCTCACGCACCATGCGGTGGGGAGGGGTGATCGTCGCGCTCTTCGTCGTCTATCACCTGATGCACTTGACCTGGGGCTCGCTGCACTCGGACTTCATCCCCGGTGACGCGTACCACAACGTCGTGGCGGGCTTCCAGGTGCTGCCGATCAGCCTGTTCTACATCGTCGCCCAGGTTGCGCTGGCGCTCCACCTCAACCATGGGCTGTGGAGTCTGTTCCAGTCGCTGGGCTGGAACCACCCCAGTATCAACCCGTGGCGACGAAGGCTGGCGGGGGCGTTTGCCGCCATCGTCTTCATCGGGAACGTGTCGTTTCCGATTGCGGTCCTGACCGGGCTGGTGGCCTGAGGAGATGAGCCGATGACCCTGGACGCCAAGATTCCGGCCGCACCGTTGGCCGAGATGTGGACCCAGCACAAGTTCGATCTGAAGCTCGTGAATCCAGCCAACAAACGGCGATTCGAGATCATCGTCGTCGGCTCGGGCCTCGCCGGCGCTTCGGCCTCGTCGACGATGGCGGAGCTCGGCTACAACGTGAAGTGCTTCTGCTACCAGGACAGCGCCCGCCGGGCGCACTCGATCTCCGCTCAGGGCGGGATCAACGCGGCCAAGAACTACCAGAACGACGGCGATAGCGTCTTCCGGCTGTTCTACGACACGGTCAAGGGTGGTGACTTTCGCTCGCGAGAGGGGAACGTCCATCGGCTGGCCGAGGTCAGCGTCAACATCATGGACCAGTGCGTGGCACAGGGGGTGCCGTTCGCCCGAGAGTACGGCGGCCACCTGTCGAACCGCTCGTTCGGCGGCGCCCAGGTCTCGCGCACGTTCTATGCGCGGGGGCAGACCGGTCAGCAGCTCCTGCTCGGGGCCTACCAGGCTCTCCAGCGGCAGATCGCCCTGGGCAAGGTGGAGATGTTCCCGCGCACCGAGATGCTCGAAGTGGTCGTCGAGGATGGCAGGGCGAGGGGAATCATCACTCGCGACATGGTCACCGGAGAGATCGCCTCGCACTCGGCGGACGCCGTCGTGCTCGCGACCGGCGGCTACGTCAACGTCTTCTTCCTCTCGACCAACGCCAAGGGCTGCAATACGACCGCCATCTGGCGGGCTCACCGCAAGGGAGCGTTCTTCGCGAACCCGTGCTATACCCAGATTCATCCGACCTGTATCCCGGTGAGCGGCGAGTACCAGTCGAAGCTCACGCTGATGAGTGAGTCGTTGCGCAACGACGGCCGGATCTGGGTCCCCGCGAAGCCGGGAGACGACCGTCCGCCCTCCGAGATTCCCGAAGACGAGCGCGACTACTACCTGGAGCGCAAGTACCCCGCCTTCGGGAACTTGGTTCCGCGGGACATCGCGTCCCGTGCCGCCAAGGAGGTGTGCGACGCGGGCCACGGCGTCGCTCACGCGGGCCTCGGCGTCTACCTGGATTTCGAGGACGCCATCGGGCGGCTCGGACGCGACACGATCGAGGATCGCTACGGCAACCTCTTCGAGATGTACGAGCGGATCACCGGCGACGACCCCTACGAAGTGCCGATGAAGATCTACCCTGCGCCGCACTACAGCATGGGCGGCCTCTGGGTCGATTACAACCTGATGTCGAATCTCCCCGGGCTCTTCGTAATCGGGGAGGCGAACTTCTCGGACCACGGTGCCAACCGGCTGGGAGCGAGCGCCCTGATGCAGGGGCTGGCGGACGGCTACTTCGTCCTTCCGTACACGATCGGCGACTACCTCGCGCGGCACATGGGCGAAGAGCCGCTTCCGACCGATCACGAGGCGTTCCGGGAAGCCGAGAGCGGAGTCCAGGCGCGGATCGAGAAGCTGCTGTCGAACGACGGTTCGCGCACCCCGGAGTCGTTCCACCGCGAGCTCGGGCGTCTGGCGTGGGATCACTGCGGAATGTCCCGGACCCGCGAGGGGCTGCTCGAGGCGCTCGCCAAGCTCCCTGAGCTCAAGGAGCGTTTCTGGAGAGAGATCAAGGTTGTCGGCGATGGTGCGGAGCTCAATCAGTCGCTCGAGGTAGCCGGCCGGGTTGCCGACTTCCTCGAGCTCGCCGAGCTCATGTGTCGCGACGCTCTGGAGCGCGAGGAGTCGTGCGGAACCCACTTCCGAACCGAGTATCAAAGCGCCGAAGGGGAAGCGCTGCGCAACGACGAGCAGTTCACCTACGTGGCCGCCTGGGAGTGGGCGGGGGAAGGGGAAGAGCCCCGCCTCCACAAGGAACAGCTTGAATTCGAGAACGTCGAGCTCAGCCAGAGGAGCTACAAGTAATGCAAATGCGACTGCGCGTGTGGCGCCAGAAGAACCGCGATACACAAGGCTCGCTCGTCGACTACGCCGTCGACGACGTCTCGTCCGAGATGTCTTTCCTCGAGATGCTCGACGTCTTGAACGAGCGGCTGGCGGGAGAGGGCGACGACCCGATCGCCTTCGACCACGACTGTCGCGAGGGGATCTGCGGGACTTGCAGTCTGATGATCAACGGCCAGGCGCACGGTCCGAATCGAGCGACGACGACCTGCCAGCTTCACATGCGCAGCTTCGAGGACGGCGACACCATCCGGATCGAGCCGTGGAGGGCGGCCGCCTTTCCGGTGCTCAAGGATCTGGTCGTCGATCGCGCTCCACTCGACGCCATCGTGCAGGCGGGCGGCTACATCTCCGTCAATACCGGCAGCGCTCCCGACGCCAACCTCATCCCGATCGGCAAACCGGTCGCGGATCGTGCGATGGACGCGGCCGCCTGCATCGGCTGTGGCGCGTGCGTCGCGCAGTGCCCCAACGGCGCCGGGCAGCTGTTCACGGCAGCGAAGGTCTCTCAGCTCGCGCTGCTGCCCCAGGGAAAACCCGAGCGGACGAAGCGGGTGCGATCGATGGTGGCGACCATGGAGGACTACTTCGGCTCCTGCTCGAATTTCGGCGAGTGCGAGGCGGTCTGCCCCAAGGAGATCTCGCTCGATTTCATCGCCGTGATGAACCGCGAGTACGTCCGAGCGGCCTTGGTGAGCGATCCTGGCGACTGAGGAGACCACCTCCGGACCGTTTCGCCATATGATCCGTGCCGCCGGGGCGTCTTCCGGACGGCCAGGGAAGATCCCCGGGGCGGCTGGTGTTGCACCGGCGTAACCCGCACGGCTCTGCCCGCATCCAGATAACGGGAGTCTGTGCCCAGCTCGATCTCGGTTCGCGATGAAAGCCAAGACCAACCCCATCGTCCGCTTCTCGGTCCAGCGCCGCATCACCCTGGTGATGGCGGTGGCGGGCGTGCTGGTGCTCGGCTGGATGTCGCTGACGCGGCTGCCCCTCGAGTTCCTCCCCTCGTTCTCGTCATCGAGCATCTCCGTCAACGCCAGCTACTCGTCCTCGTCCCCGGAGGAGGTCGCCCGTCTGATCGTCCAGCCGCTCGAGGATTCGCTGGGCACGATCAACGGCATCGACACTATGTCGTCGTCCGCCAGTGCGGACTCGGGGAGAGTCTCCCTCACTTTCATCGACGGCACCGATATGGACCTGGCGGCGGTCGACGTCCGCGACCGGATCGACCGAATCCGCCATCTTCTGCCTTCGGACCTCGAGCGCATCTGGATCCGACGCTTCCAGAGTAGCGACATCCCCGTGATCAGCGCGCACTTGAGCGCCGACTGGCCGCGCGACCGTCTCTTCGACTTTGCGGAGAACACCTTGCAGCGCCGGCTGGAGCGCCTCGAGGGGGTCGCCCAGGTCGCGATGCGTGGCGTGCAAAGCCCGAACGTCCAGATCGATCTCGAACCCGACCGTCTGCGAGCCCACCGGATCAGCGTCCGGGAGCTCGTCGGCCGCATCCGCGACGAGAACCGCGACGTGACGGCGGGCGACGTCACCGACGGCGGTCGCGAGCTTCTCGTCCGCACGGTCGGGGAGTTCCGCAGCCTCGACGAGATACGCCGTCTGCCGATCAACGACCAGGGGCTGCGACTCCAGGACGTCGCCGAGGTCAGCTACGCCTTTCCGAAGCAGGACAACTTCTCGTTTCTCAACGGCGCCGAGGCGTTGACGGTGAGGATCAACAAGACGTCGACCAGCAACGTTCTCGACGTCGTCGACGTCGTTCAGGCGGAGGTTGCCGAAGTTCTCGAGCTGCCGCAGGCCGAAGGGCTGGCCTGGCGGCCCTACCACGACGCGTCGATCGAGGTCCGCGAGGGACTGGCGCAGCTGCGCAACGCCGGTCTCTTTGGCGCCGGTCTCGCCGTTCTCGCCGTCTTCGCCTTCCTGCGACGGGTGCGGACCACCCTGCTCGTCGCGTTGGCGATGCCGGTTTCGGTCGTCGCCACCTTCGCCGCCATGTACCTGATGCGGCAGGGCGGGATTTCGGACATCACCTTGAACGTCGTGAGTCTAGCGGGCTTGATGCTGGCGCTCGGCATGCTCGTCGACAACTCGATCGTCGTCATCGAGTCGATCTTCCGCCACCGCAACGAGCTGGGCGAGGACTCGCGCCAAGCGGCTCTCAAAGGGGCGAGCGAGGTCGCACTCCCGATCCTCGCCTCCACCGCCACGACGCTGTGCGTGTTCCTGCCGATCATCTTCTTGAGTGGCAGCGGCTTCATGCAGACCTACATGAAGAACATCGCGACGACCATCTGCCTGGTGATCGCGGCGTCGCTGTTGGTGGCGTTGACGGTAGTGCCGATGGCGGCCGTGCTATTGCTCGAACGGCAGGAGGCACGGCCGCCGGGCTTGATCAGCCGTTGGCGCGACAACTACGCGCGGGTTCTCGCCTTCACCCTCCACCATCGGGGTCCGTTCGTCATTTCCATCGTCGCCATGCTCGCCGGGGCGGTCTACTTGTTCGGGACCATCGACCGGTCGTTCTCGAGTGGTGGCGAAGAGCGCCAGGTCATCATCTCCGTGGACACCCCACGCCAGTACTCGTTTGAGCAGACCCGCGCGCTCTACCAGGAGCTCTACGACCTCTTCGACGCTCGTCGCGAGGAGCTCGAGATCGCCGACATCACCCACTCCTACGATCGCGGCACCGGACGCTCGCGAGGCGGCTGGGGCGGCAATCGTCGAGTCGAGATCTACTTGACCGACGAATCGGAGGCGAAGACGACGACCGCGGAGATCAGGGATCGAGTGCGTGAGCTCCTTCCCAAGAGAGCCGGTGTGGGACTACGGATCGCTCAGAGCCGTCATCGCTCCGGCTCGGGTGGCATCGAGATCGAGCTCTCGGGCGACGATTTGGGCGTCCTCGAGCAGTTGAGCGCTCGGCTCACCGCGCAGCTGGAGACGATGCCGATTCTCAAGGATATCGATACTTCGCTCGAGTCGGGAGACGAGGAGATCCACGTTCTCGTCCGGCGGGACCGAGCGAGCCAGGCGGGCGTCTCGAGTGCCGCGGTGGCGGCGACGGTCTCTAGTTCCCTCTCCAGTCGCGCGGTCAGTCATCTGCGGTCGGCGGACCGCGAGGTCGACATCATCGTCCAGTATCGCGAGGATGAACGCGAGACGCTCGATCAGCTCAAGACCGTGCCTGTCTTCGGCGCCGGACTGCCGTTGCCGCTGTCGGCTCTGGCCGACTTCGAGCAGGTGGCCGGTCCCCAGCAGGTCGAGCGCGAGAACCACCGCTCGAAAGTGCGGGTGACCGCCAACGCGGAAGCGAGCGCGGCGTTCATGGCGATGGGGAAGGTGGGCGATTTGATGCGGCAGTTTCCGCTCCCTCCCGGCTACGAATGGAGCTTCGGACGTTGGAATCGGTATCAGCAGCGGGACCAGAGCCAAGGCAACTTCGCCCTGATCTTCGGCCTGTTGCTCGTCTACATGCTGATGGCGGCCCTTTTCGAGAGCTTCGCTCAGCCATTCACCATCATGTTCTCGGTACCGTTCGCGCTTCTCGGCGTCGCCGTGGTCCTGAAGATCTTCGGCCAGCAGCTGACCCCGATGGCGATGCTCGGTCTGGTGATCCTCATGGGCGTGGTCGTCAACAATGCGATCGTCCTGATCGATCACATCAACCGACTTCGCAGCCAGGGCCTCGATCGCGAAGCGGCGATTCTGCAGGGCGGCAAGGATCGACTGCGACCGATCCTCATCACTGCGGTCACCACCATCGTCGGCTTGATGCCCCTCGTCGCTCCGATCCTCCTGCCGTCCGTCTTCGGGCCGATCGAGGGGCGCGCCGGGTCGTGGGCGCCGATCGGACTCGTCATCATGGGTGGGCTCACCACCTCCACCTTCCTTACCCTGATCATCATCCCGACCCTCTATTCCTTGATCGACGATCTCACCGGCTTTGCGCGCCGTATCGCGCGAGCCGTCTAGCTGCTATAGCCTCCCGTCTACCGAGGAAGGGACGATCCGATGCTGCCACTGAAGAGGACAACACTGCGCCCGGTCTCGCCGGCCACGGTCCCGTGGCTCTTGTGCGGCGCGCTCCTCGTGGCCTGTTCGGGAGGCGGCGAGAGCGAGGGCGACAGGCGGGGCGGGGGGAGACCGGGCGGTGGGCCTCCGGGCGCCGGTTTCGGCGGAGAGCGCCCGGCCGCGGCGGTACCGATCGAGGTCACGGCGGTCGAACGTCGGGACATCGCCTCGTATATCGAAACCAACGGTACGCTGGAAGCCGAGAAAGAAGTCGATCTCGTCGCCCGTACGGCAGGGCCGATCGTCGACCTTCGCGGCGAAGAGAACCAAGCGGTTCAAAAGGGGCAGGTCCTAGCCCGGCTCGACGAGGACGAGATCCGTGCCCGTCTCGAGATCTCACGGGTCGCGCTACAGGAGGCGGAGACCGAGTTCGCCCGCGCCGAGGAGCTGCAGCGGGCCAGTCTGATCAGCGGTGAGGAGTTCGATCAGGCTCGCAACCGCCTCGAGTCGGCTCGAGCCGAGTTTCGCGGCAACGAGATCCAGATCGGCTACACCGTCATTCGGGCACCCTTCAGCGGCCTCATCGTCGAGCGCTACGTGAAGTTCGCGGAGACGGTCAACGTCAATCAGCCGCTCTTCCGGATCTCGGATTTCGACCCGCTGCTGTGTCTGATCCAGGTGCCCGAGCGCGAACTGTCGCGGCTGGCGGTCGGCCAGTCCGCCTATCTCGAGGTCGACGCCTGGTCGGGCGAGCGCTTCGAGGCGCAGGTCCTCAGACTCTCGCCGGTCGTCGACGCCGCTACCGGCACGATCAAGGTGACGCTGGAGGTCGAAGGAAAGGGCAAGCTCCGGCCCGGGATGTTCGCCAGTGTCTTCCTGCAGACCGAGACGCATGTGGGGGCGCTGGTGATCCCCAAGTCGGCGCTGGCTCTCGACAGCATCGGAGACGCCGTCTTCGTCGCCGAAGAGGGCTCGGCCGCGCGCCGAGATGTGACTCTGGGTGTGCGCGAGGGAGACTTCGTCGAGGTGGTGGCGGGGCTGTCCGAGGGCGACGCGGTGATCAGCGTCGGCCAGGACTCGCTGTCCGACGGGACACCGATCGAGCTCGTCGGCGACGAGGCGCCCGGGTTTCGGAGGGACGGTCGAGACGCTGCCGGCGACGATCCGCCCGCCGGAGGTGGAGCCGATTCCCCTGGGCGCCCCGGGAATCGCACCGCCGGCTCGGCGGCGCCGGATCCCGAGCGCCTCGAGATGATGAGGCAGCGGATGCGGGACGGCGGCATGAGCGACGAGCAGATCGAGGAGCGTGTCCGCCAGATGAAGCAGAGCTCCGGTAGCGGCTCCGGCTCCGGTCAAGGCGGTTCGGCCGAGGGTGGGGAGGCCGAAGGGACCTCCGAATCGGCGCCCGACACTTCGGACGGCGAAGGCCGGTAGCAGCGCGTGAAGCTGATCGAGCTTTCGACCCGCCGGCCGGTCACGGTCTTCATCTTCGCCGTGGCCGCTGTGGTCTTCGGCCTCGTCGCGCTCGGCAGGTTGGCCACCGACCTGCTTCCCGACATCACCTATCCTTCGCTCACGGTGCGCACCGATTACGAAGGGGCAGCGCCCATCGAGGTCGAGAGCCTCATTACGCGCCCGATCGAGAACGCCGCCGGTGTCGTCAACGGGGTGGAGCGAGTCACGTCGAGCTCGCGCGCGGACGTCGGCGAGGTCACCCTCGAGTTCGGTTGGGGCACGAACATGGACATCGCCGGCCTCGACGTCCGCGAGCGACTCGATCAGCTAGACCTGCCCGACGACGCCGATCGCCCGGTGCTCCTGCGATACGACCCGTCCCTCGATCCAATCGTCCGCATCGGCGTCAGCGGCGAGGACGATCTGATTCGGCTCCGGCTGCTGGCGGAGGAGGAGATCAAGCGCGCGCTCGAACGGCTCGAGGGAGTTGCCGGCGTCGTCGTCAGCGGCGGCCTGGAAGAGGAGATCCAGGTCGAGCTCGACGAGCGTCGGATGGCCAATCTCGGCCTGTCCGCGGATCTCGTCCGCACCCGTCTCGCCCAGGAGAACGTCAACTTGACCGGGGGACGATTGATCGAAGGGCAGAGCGAGTATCTGGTCCGAACAATCCAGGAACTCGTGAGGGCGGAAGACCTCGAGCAGATCGTCATCACCAGCGACCAGGGGGCGATCGTCCGGCTACGCGACGTCGGCCGGGTCGTCAGCGGAAGCAAGGAGCGCGAGATCATCACCCGGATCGGGGGTCTCGAGAGCGTCGAGGTCGCCGTCTACAAAGAGGGTGGCACCAACACGGTAACCGTGTCGGATGCCGTCCGCGCAGGCGTCGAGCAGCTCGGAGAGGAGCTCCGCAAGATCGATCCGGGTCTCCAGTTGACCCTCGTCACCGACCAGGCGCGCTACATCCGGCAGTCGGTCAACGAGGTGCTGAAGACCGCCGCCATGGGTGGAGTGCTCGCTGTGCTCGTCCTCTATTTCTTCCTGCGCTCGTGGAAGACGACGTTCATCATCGGAGCGGCGATCCCGATCTCGGTGGTCGCGACGTTCTTCCTCATGTACTCGACCGACATCTCACTCAACATCATGTCGCTCGGCGGCCTGACCCTCGGCATCGGTCTGCTGGTGGACAATGCCATCGTCGTTCTCGAGTCGGTGCAAAGACAGCGAGACAAGGGACTCGACGACGTCGACGCGGCGGTGACCGGTGCGAGCCAAGTAGGCCGCGCGGTCGTCGCTTCGACACTGACCACCATCTGTGTGTTTCTGCCGATCGTCTTCGTCGAGGGGGTCGCCGGCCAGCTTTTCGGCGACCAGGCGATGACGGTGACCTTCTCCCTCGTGATCTCGTTGATCGTCGCGCTCACCGTGATTCCGATGCTTGCTTCGCGCTCGTTCGAGGCGTCGGAGGACGAGGAGCCGGTCGGCGGCAAAGCGGCGCCTCAGTCGAAGCTCTTCGGTGCCGTCGCCTCGGTGCAACGGCTCGTTTCACGAGCGTTCTTCTGGTCAGGAGTCGGAGTGGCACGGTTGATCCGTGCTCTCCGCGATGGAGCGGAATGGCTCGTCGACAAACTCCTGGCGATCCCGCTCATGCTCTTCGAACGGGCATTCTCGAGGCTCGCCGACCTCTACGTTCGGGTCCTCGACCGAGCGATCGCACGGCCGTTCGTCGCCGTCGCGTTGGCTACCGTCCTGCTGGCGGTGAGCCTTCTTCTCTACCCCAGGCTCGGCAGCGAGCTGGTGCCGGAAATGGTGCAGGGAGAGTTCTTCGTCGACATCGAGCTGCCGCCGGGCACTCATCTCGACGTCACCGAACGGCGCATGCGAGCGCTCGAGCGCTTTGCCGGGGGCCTCGACGGCGTGGAGTCGGTCTACGCGTTGGTGGGAACCTCGAACGAGCAGGGGGGAGTGGCGGGAGAGCGGCGCGAGAACCTCGCGCAGCTGACGTTGCGGGTCGAGCCTCCCTTCGATCGCGAAAAGGAGGAAGCGTTGATGGCTCGCGTGCGCGAACCGCTCGACGCTCAGGAGGACTTGGAGTACAGCTTCGGGTGCCCGTCGTACTTGAGCTTCAAGACGCCGGTCGAGCTCGAGATCCGTGGTTACAACCTGGACCTGCTCGCGCGGCTGGCCGCCGATGCAGTGGCTCGGCTCGAGGGGATCCGGGGGCTTGCCGACGTCAAGTCGTCGACCGAAGGGGGCAATCCGGAGCTGCAAATCCGCTTCGATCGTGAGCGGCTGGCGAGCCTCGGCCTGAGTCTCAGCGAGCTGGCCGACACCGTCCGCTCCAAGGTGCAAGGGACGATCGCCACCGACATTCAGCGTGAGGATCGGACCATCGACATCCGGCTGCGTGCAGACGAGCAGTACCGCGACAGCGTCGAGGATCTCCTCGAGCTCACCATCGACCAGGTCGGCAAGACGGCGGTGCCGTTGTCGGCGGTGGCGGAGGTGACTCGCGTGGAGGGGCCGGCCGAGATTCGCCGTTCGGAAGGCAACCGGATCGCTCTGGTGAGCGCCAACTTGGTGGACCGCGATCTCGGATCCGTCACCCGCGAGATCGAGGCCGCAATGAGCGAGTTCAAGATGCCGAGCGGCTTCGATTGGCAGATGGGCGGGCAGCAGGAGGAGATGGAGACCTCCTTCGACAGCATGCGAATGGCGATCCTGCTGGCGATCTTTCTCGTCTACCTGGTCATGGCCTCGCAGTTCGAGTCGCTCATCCATCCGCTGGTCATACTCTTCAGCATCCCTTTCTCGATCATCGGGGTGCTGATCGCGCTCTTCCTCGGTGGCATCGCGGTGAGCATCGTCGTCCTCATCGGCGCCATCTTGCTGACCGGCATCGTCGTCAACAACGCGATCATTCTCGTCGACTACACGAACACCCTGCGGCGCGACGGCGAGACGAAGCTGGCGGCGCTCAGGAAGGCCGGAAAGGTGCGGCTGCGCCCGATCCTCATGACTACGGCGACGACGGTCCTCGGTCTGCTACCGATGGCGATCGGGCTCGGAGAGGGGGCGGAGCTCCGCACTCCGATGGCGTGGACCGTGATCGGCGGTCTGCTGACCTCGACGTTGCTGACGCTGGTGATCGTGCCGGCCGCGTACAGTCTCGTGGATCGCAGCTCCTAGCGGACTAGGGCTGCTCGTCGGTGACCGAGCCGCTCGCGGCGGGTTCGCGGGTGAGAGCCAGGCTGGAGAACTCGCGGCAGTCGAGCGGGTCGCAGCCGTACGACGAGGCGGTGCCGAGGTCGGCTTCGAACCAGACGTGGAGGCGGCGCTGGTGGATGACGGCGTTCTGGGCGACGTCCAAGAAATACTCGAGGAGGTTACCCTGGCTGCCGAGCAGCGGCTGAAAGTTCTGCGAGACCATCGGGTAGGCGAAACGGTGGACTTCGCGGAAACGATCCTGGGAGCGGTCGTTGAGGACGATCGGCTCCGCGCAGAGGATCTCGATCTTCTGCAAGTCGACCTTGACGGCGGACGGCGTGCAGCTGAAGTCGCGCATCTCGGCGGCCGAGGGGATGGCCAGAAGGCTCATCAGAAGCGCCGCGGACGCGGTCTGGTTCCAGTTCATCTTCGTACCCTCGCCTGAGTTACGGTCCCTCCTGACCGTCCGTCTAGTCTACCGCCGAAACGGCCGGCCCCCTCCCAGTCCGTGCCCCGCTTCCCTTTGAGTCGTCGCTCCCTGGTATCGGGCCCTCGTCGAGAAAGGGATGAGCCCCAGGGGTACGGCACGCGTACTCGGACTGCGTGTGGGCGACGCGCGCTCATTCGCCGTCGCCCCGGACGGCAATGTGATTCTGAGTGAATCAGAGGGCTCGGCTCAAGACCCCTGGGCCCTCATCCCTTTCTCGCCGGGGCCTACGGTCGTGAGCACGAAGCGGCGAGGGCTCACTCCTTGCTCCATCGGTAGGCCCAAGGCGAGATAGTGCTGACGGCCCAGGGGGCCAGCGGCTCTCTCGCCGCCAGGGCCGGCGATCCGGGATCGAAGACTCAAAGGAAACCGGGGGCCCGGGTCCCCGCGGACTCCCGGGGTGGGTGGGAGGCGGCCGAGTTCGGTTAGCGGAAGATCTTGAAGAACAGCCCGAACAGCTTTTGGGCCGTCGGCGTCAGGCGGGTCCGGCTCCAGGCGTCGCCCGCCTTCTTGATCACCTCGGCCTGGGTCGGATAGGGGTGAATCGCGGCCGAGATCTTGCCGAGGCCGATGCCGTGAGTCATGGCGAGCGACACCTCGCCGATGAGGTCTCCGGCGTGCGCGGCCACCACCGTGGCCCCAAGAATCCGGTCCGATCCCTTCTTCACGTAGATACGCAAGAAGCCCTCATCCTCGCCGTCGAGGATCGCTCGGTCGACGCTCGCCATCGGCACTTCGAACGTCTCGAGCTCGATCCCGCTTTCCTCGGCGTCTCTGGGGTAGATCCCGACGTGCGCGATCTCCGGGCTGGTGTACGTGCACCAGGGGATCACGAGATCGCTCGCCTTCGCGCGGCCGAAGAACAGCGCGTTCCGGATCGCGATCCTGGCGAGCGCGTCGGCCGCATGAGTGAACTTGTATCGGCTGGCGATATCGCCGACCGCGAAGATGCGCCCGTTCGTCGTGCGGAGCCGGTCGTCGACGGTGACGCCGTGTTTCGAGTACTCGACGCCGGCAGCCTCGAGACCGAGCCCGTCGGTGTTGGGACGGCGGCCGACGGAGACGAGCAGCTTCTCGACGTCGAGATCGAAGTGCTCGGGTTCGCCGTGCACCAGGTCGGCGTCCACGGTCATGTGGATCGAGCCGTCCTCGTTGCGAGAGAGCTTCGTGTTCTTGCCGCAGCAGTAGATCTTGACCCCGTCGGCGAGCATCTGTCGACGGACGAGGGCGGCCGAATCCTCCTCCTCGACGGTGAGAATCCGATCCATCGCCTCGAGCAGGTGGACCTCGCTGCCGAGGCGGGCGAGACTCTGCGCCATCTCGCAGCCGATCGGACCGGCGCCGATGATGCCGATCGAGCGCGGCGCTTCGGTCAGGTTGAAGAGGTTCTCGTTGGTCAGGTGCTCGACTTCGTCGAGGCCGGGGATCGGTGGGGCGGCCGCCCGAGCTCCGGTGGCGATGATCGCCTTGCGGAAGCGGAGCCGCTTGCCGTCGACCTCGACGGCGTCGGAGGCGACGAATCGGCCCTCGCCGATGAAGACGTCGATCCCGAGATCGCGGAAGCGCGCGGCACTGTCGTGGTGGCTGATGCCGGCGCGGAGCTGACGCATCCGTTCCATCGCCACATTGAAGTCGCCCGCACCGTTGACCGGCGGTCCGCCGAAGCGCTCGGCCGCCGTCCGGGCGTCGTGCCAGGCGCGGGCGGCGCGGATCACCCCCTTCGATGGCACACAGCCGACGTTGAGGCAGTCGCCGCCCATCAGATTGCGCTCGACGAGCGCCACCTTGGCGCCGAGACCGGCGGCACCCGCGGCGCTCACGAGGCCGGCGGTACCGGCGCCCACGACGACGAGGTGGTAGCGCTCGGCCGGCTGAGGATTCGTCCAGTCCGGCGGGTGGACGTTGGCCACCAGCTCGCGGTCGTGGGGGCTCGACCCGAGCAGAGTGGTTTCGGGCTCAGACACTCTCGACCTCCTGCTCCAGCGCGCGTTTGGCGATGCGACCGACGTAGACGGCGACGGCGACGGCGGCCAACAGACCGACACCAAAAGTGATCCACCCGGCGAGTCCACGTTCGACTTCGGCGCCTCCGGCCACCGCCGCCAGGCTCCCGAGAGCCTTGCCGTAGTACACGTAGAGGAACGTCCCGGGGATCATTCCGATCGACGCGGCCACGTAGTGCCAGAACCGGACCTTGGTGAGACCGAGCCCGTAGTTCATGAGATTGAAGGGGAAGACCGGCGCGAGGCGCAGCAGCGCGACGATCTTGAACCCCTCTTTGGCAACCGCGCCGTCGATGGCGGCGAACTTCGGATTGTCGGCGATGCGCCGCTCGACGGCGCCGCGGGCGAGGTAGCGGGCGACGAGGAAGGCGAGTGACGCACCCAAGGTCGCTCCGATGAAGACGATGATCGAGCCCTCTGCGAGCCCGAAGATCGCACCCGCCGCCAGCGTCAGCAGCGAGCCGGGAATGAAGGCCACGGTAGCCGCCGCGTAGCCCAGGATGAAGACGACGGGCCCCCAGACGCCGAGGCCGTCGACCCACTGGGCGAAGGCAGGGATGTAGCCGCCAAGCTGCCGGCCGAGATAGATGACGGCGGCGAGGGCGGCGACGCCGAGGACGACTTTGAGCACCAGGGTGCCGGTCGAGCGATCCTCGGTAACCGCGATTTCAGTCATTGCCCATCTCCAGGTTTCGGCGGAACGCGAATCGCGTCGCCCTCTTGCCACACCTACGGATCGCTGCCGTTCCCGGATCTGCGGCGCGGTAGCCGCGGCCGAAGGCAGCGAGTGGCTCAGGCCGCGACCCAGAGAGCTGCGGCTAGCAGTACGCCGCTGAGTCCGAGGAAAAGGCCACCCACGGCGGCGAGGTTGCCCCAGAGGGTGCCTTCCTTGGCCGTCTTGCCGAGCACCATGAGGCTCGAGGAGGTGACGATCACTTGCACGAGGGCGAAGGCGAAGGTCGTGCCTCCCGAGAGCGAGACTCCCGGCTCCAGTCGCTGGGCGGCCAGCCAGTTGAGGGTCGCTACGGCGACGGCGACCGCGATCAGCGCGGCGGCGATCAGGTCCCACGTCTTGGGCTTGGGTCCAAGCTTGATGGAAGGCAGTTTCAAGGTCCCTCCCCCCGACTCGATCAGCGTCTTCGAACTCGGCGGATGGTAGCACAGGGTACGGGGGGAGAGGGGCACCGGAAGCGCCAGCAAAGAAGCGAGCCCGGCGTAACGCCGAGCTCGCTCCAAAGACGATGCTGTCGGGTCGGTCAGCCGGCGTCGGGGATCCGCAGAACCTGACCTGGAAAGATCTTGTCGGGGTGCTCGAGCATCGGGCGGTTGGCTTCGAAGATGGCTTGATACTTGTTGGCGTCGCCGTAGTGCTCACGGGCGATCTTCGAGAGCGAGTCGCCGGAGGCGACGGTGTAGAAGACCGCTTTCGGGCCGGTCACCTCGAGGCGATCGTCGACCGTGCCGATGCCTGCCGTGTTACCCACGGCCAGCGCGATCTTCTCCTTCGTCTCCTGGTCGGCAACGCTACCGGCAACGCGCACGGTCTCGCCGTCGACGTGGATCTGAAGTCCCTCGATGTCGAAACCGAGCGCCTTGACGTGACGCATGAGGCTCATCGCTCGCATCGCGTCGTTGGCCTTGTCGGCCTCTACTTCAGCCGGCGGCTGGACTTGCTCGTCGTCCTGACCGAGGAGCTTTGCACCGGCGTCCTTGATGAATGAAATCAATCCCATGGATTCCTCTCCGTTCGTGTAGTGAAGGTTCCCTGTGGCGAAGATCGCAGCTAGCGCCTGCCTCCGAACATCTTGCCGAGCATTCCGGCACCGAGGGAGGCCACGTCGTCGGTGAAGCTGCCGTCACCATCGCGGTCGAGTAGTTTACCTACCATCCCCATCGCTTGTCCCGCTTCGGCGGGTGCTTGCTCCTGTTCGCGGCGCAGCAGTGAGCCGAGGCCGCGAGCGTCGAGGCCCTCTTGCCTGCGTTGCTTGCCGAGAGCGCCCATCACGACCGGCGCGAGCATCGCGAGGAGCTGTCCCGCCTTGCCCTGGTCGAGACCGGTCATCTGACCGAGGCCCGATTCGACGGTCTGTCGGTTGCCGCCGAAGACGTGCCCGAGGATTCCGTCGCCATGACCGCTTCCGCCGGCCGAAACGTAACCGGCGAGGTCGTCGAGGACGCTGCCGTCGTGGTCGCGGTCGAGCGCGCCGAGAAGGGCATCGGCGCCGCCGCTCTGCTGGGCGTTGCGGGCGAGGCCGCCGAGGAGCATGGGAAGCGCTCCGGCGATCGCCTTCGAGGCTTGGCTTTCGTCGACGCCGAGCTGCCTACCGATTTGGCTGGCGGTTCCACCGCCGAGCTGCTGCATCAGGACTTCCACTAATGACATTGAATTCTCCAGTCGTTGAGATGAGTTATGAGACTCGTGAGCGATCGAGGACTTCGCGGGCGCGCTCCTTGCCGCCCAGCCCGAAGGCGAGACCGACGGCGAGCGCGGCGCCACCGACAACGGCTCCCACGACCATCTGGACGACGTCTTCACCGACGCCGAGCTGGCTCAGCCCCATGCTGGCGCCGAGGAAGATGATCGCGTAGCGCGCGATGTTCGAGATCAAGCCCTGATGCTCGTTGCCGGCTAGAGCTGAAGCGACGAGCTTGCCCACGTAGTTGCCTATCGACAGAGCGGCCAGGATGACCACGAGGCCGACGGCGAGGTTGGGAAGGTATCGGATGAAGTCGCCTACGAGTGCCGACAGCCGACCGAGGTTGACTGTCGCCAGCGCCTGCTCCGCGGTGAGCAGGAGGATCAACGCCATGACGATCGTTCCGCCGATCGTCGAGAGCGAGGCTCCTCCGTCCTTGGGCTCCAGGAAGTGCAGCCCGAACTTGGAGGGGAGCGCGTCGAAGCCGATACCGTTCAAGAACGAAGTGACGATTCCGCGTACGGTGTTGGCGATGTAATAGCCGATCGCGACGACGATGACGCCTCCGAAGAGCAGCGGCAGCATCGCGAGCAGCTGTTCGAGGGTGTTGCGCACGGGGGTCGCGATCGCTTCGATCTTGAGCGCGTCGACGGCCGCGACCAGCACCGGCACGAGGATGAAGAAGAAGGCGACGGTGCCGGCGATCTCAGAGAGCGGCTTGACGTTCTCGCTCTTGCCGAAACCGACGCGCTCGGCGAAACGGTCGGCGCCGACGGCGGCCAGGAAGTTGCTGACCACCTCGCGGACAATCGTCGCGACCAGTCGGCCGATGAAGACGAGGATGAGCGCGGCGATGATGTTCGGGACGTAGCCGAAGGCTTTCGCCAGCATGTCTCGAAGCGGCGCGACGAGCGATTGCTGGCCGAGCGCATCCAGGAACGGCGGGATTCCGAAGAGCAGGACGACGTAGAAGAGCAGTCGCCCGACGACGCCACTCGCCGCCACCATCTCCCCCTTGACCTCGCGGGGCGGAAAGTACTTTTCGGCGCGGGAGTCGAAGCCGACCGCCGCGAGGCCGCGGGTCGCGGCCAGTTTCAACACCGACGCCACCACCCAGTAACCGAGCAGAATCACTGACGCCGTCAGCAGCGCCGGAATGGCGGAGAAGACCGTCGTGAGGATGCCTTGGAGCGGCCCGGCGACCATGTTGAGCTCGAGGGCGTCGAAGAAGGCGACGAGGCCGAAGAGCAGAATCACCCACTTGACGATCTTGCCTCCGAACTCGTTGATCGACGCTTTCTCACCCTTGTCGCTTTCGAGGAACTTCTCGAGCCCCCAGTCTCGGGCGGCGCGCTCGTCGATCGTCGTCAGGCCCAGAAGCTTGGTCGTCGCGGCGCCCAACAGCACCGCCACGAGCCAGAAGATCCCCAGAACCAGGAGTGCCTGGCGCCGCCGACGGCGCCGACGATCGAAGTGGGCGCCTCGTCGGCTGTCGTTTCGGCTGGGTCGTCCGCGGCGGCAGCGACCGCCTCGGACGCCGCCTCGACGGCCTCGTCACTCGGGTTCTCGGAGGTCATTGCGGACGCTGGTTCAGGCCCCGTTTCGGCCGGAGCCGGGGTCTCTTGGGCGATCGCCCCGGTCCATCCGAAGACGGCGACGAGCAAAAGAGCGCAGCAAATGGCGCGGAATCGGTAGGTTTCGGACATCGATATCTCTCCTTCCTGTCTACTTCCTACTTCTGCGGTTAGACCGCATGCGGTTGAACCGCAAGGATACTCCCTCTCTGGTCTCCTGTGACCGGACTCTCGGCGGAAAGTCACGTCGCGAGACGTTCGCTACAATCCGCTTTTCCAGGGTATGGACCCATCGTTCCAGACCCCCTGGCGGTGACTGCGATTGTGACTTCCACGCCCGCGAGCGGTCTCGGTACCCAGATGCGTCGAAACCGAGCCCATCAACCGGGCTCACTTGCTGGGAGGAACCAGAATGCTCAAGGAATTCAAAGAATTCGCGATGAAGGGAAGCGTGCTCGACATGGCGATCGGTATCGTCATCGGCGGCGCTTTCGCACCGATCGTCAAGTCGCTCGTCGATGATCTGCTGATGCCGGTCATCGGCCTGTTCATGGGCGGTGTCGACTTCGCCAACCAGTTCATGGTGCTGAAAGAGGGGGCGACGGCCGCACCCTACTTGACGCTCGAGGCGGCGGCCGAAGCCGGAGCCGTCACCATGAACTACGGCATCTTCATCAACACCATCATCACCTTCTTGATCGTGGCGTTCGCCATCTTCATGATGGTCAAGAACATCAACCGATGGAAGACCGAGGAAGAGGAAGCGCCAGCCGAGCCCTCGCAGGACATCGTGCTCCTCGAGGAGATTCGCGACGCTCTCAGGTCGAGCGGATAGACTCCGGAGCTTGGAGCCTGGGGCCAGCCCCCGGCTCCAGGCTTTCCAACCCATCGCGGGAAAGGCGGGACCGCTGAATCTCTCGAACCCCAGCCGTTGGCTGACCGTGGTCGTCGGCATCGCCGCCGGCCTCTTCTGGCTCTACGAGCGGGCTCCCCTTCGGGAATCGGCCGGCCTGGGGGCTGGGACCGTCGAGAGTGCCTTCGAGAACCGGATCTCCGGCCAGATGGTGGAGTTCAGCGGCCGAGTCGTCGAGCTCTTGTCGGACGACGACCACGGCGACCGTCACCAGCGCTTCATCGTCGCCGTCGACGAGAGCTTGACGGTGCTCGTCGCCCACAACATCGACCTGGCGCCGCGGGTTCCCTTGGACCGAGGCGACGAGGTGCGGCTGCGGGGTCAGTACGAGTGGAACGAGAAGGGCGGCGTCGTGCACTGGACTCACCACGACCCTGACGGAAGCCGCCGGGGGACCGGCTGGATCCGCCATCAGGGCAGGAGCTACAGCTAGCGCAAGTCGCCGGCGCTCGACGGACATGGACGCCCACTCACTCCAGGAACGTCCCGACGACGAGCTGGTCGAGCTCGCGCGGTCGGCGCCGTCCGGTGACATGCGGCCGTTCGAGATACTCGTCCAGCGTCACTCGTCGAAGATTCTGGCCAACTGCCGATATCTCACCCGGGCTCCGAACGATGCCGACGACCTCGCCCAAGAGGTTTTCGTCAAGGCGTTTTTCGGCCTCAAACGCTTCGAGGGTCGTTCGAAGTTCTCGACCTGGCTGCAGCGAATCAAGATCAACCACTGCCTCAACTACAACCAGAAGAAGCATGGCAAGCACATGGTGGACGTCGAGGCGCCGGGGATGGAGATCGAAGCCGGCCTCTATCACGAGGCACTGGGCGAGAAGAACCTCGAGAGCCTCGATCAGCGCAGGCGGATCGAGAAGGTCCTCGACTCGATGTCCGACACCCTGCGGATTCCGCTGCTGCTGCGCGACCTCGACGGCTTGGCGTATCAGGAGATCGCCGACCAGCTAGCCATCGGCCTGTCGGCCGTCAAGATGCGCATCAAGCGAGCCCGCGAGGAGTTCCGCGAGCTCTACGATCGGCTGGGTCGGGGTGAGCCGCTCGACCGGGAGCGGCGGGCATGAGCGACGATCGTTTTCGCGATGACGTGGTCGACGACGAGGATCTCGGCGTGCCGGTGATCGAGCTCAACACGCTCACCGAGGAGCTGCCTCGGAAGGGCTTCTTCGGGCGGATTCGCCGGACGATCGAGCGTCGCCGCCTGAGCTCCGATGTTGCCGAAATGTCGTTCGGCGGCGTCGTCACGGTGTTTCTCGAACTGGTTCGTGCCCTCTTCGGGATGGTGGAGGAGAGTGCGAGTCGTAAGCGGCAAGGAGACAAGCGATGAACGAAACCCTGGCAATCAAGGATCAGCTGATCCTGACCTTCCGCACCCTTCTGAGCCAGATCGTAGAGGCCGCGCCCAAGGTCATTCTCGGTCTCGTGCTGATCGTCGTTGCGATCGTAACCGCGAAGATCATCCAGAAGGTCCTCAAGATCCTGCTTGAGCGCATCAAGTTCGACGGCCTGCTGTCGAAGGTGGGGATCGACCAGGCGCTGCAGCGGATCGGGCTGAAGCAGATGATGAGCGAGTTCCTGCCGCGGGCCGCCTATTATCTGCTGCTCTTTCTGTTCGCCAAGGCGGCCGCCGACAGCATGGGGCTGACCGCTCTGTCGGATGCGATCGGCGGATTCCTCGCCTATGTGCCGAATCTGCTCGGGGGCATCCTCATCGTGCTGATCGGCAGCACTGTCGGCCAGGTGGCGGGCAGCGCCGTCGCCTCGGCGGCGGAAGGCGCCGGAATCGAGTTCGGAGGAACTCTGGGCAAGCTCGTGTCGGCGCTCATCATGTTCGTCGCCGGCATCATGGCACTCGCTCAGCTTCAGGTCGACACCGACATCGTGCGTTTGGTCACCACCTGCGTCCTGGCGGGACTGGCTCTCGCTTTCGCGCTCTCCTTCGGATTGGGCACCCGGGAGATCGCACGCAACATCATCGCCGGCTTCTACGCCCGCAAGGTGTTCGAGATCGGCGAGGAGATGGAGATCGGCGAGGAGACCGGGATTCTCACGGCGATCACGCCGACTCAGGTGCTGCTCGATCAGGACGGCAGACGGGTCGCCATCTCGAACAGCGTCTTCGTCGACAAGGTCGTCAAGCAGTAGCCGGCTGGTGCTCCGGCCTCAGAAGGTCGAACACGGTCTTCACCGGTGCGAAGGTCGAGCCGGGGACCTCCACGAAGATGGTGTTCCAGCGGGCCATCGAACCGTTCCATAGCCCGGGGCGCTCGAGGCTGCGAAGCGGTCGTCCCTCGTGGTTCTTGCTGCTGACGAACGCGGTGGCGGGGTCGACATAGTCGGCGAGCGCGTAGGCGCTGCCGTAGGCCCGCCGCATCGCGCAGACGAGGTCGACAGGGTTGAAGTGAGTCGCTCGCGACCAGATCGCCGCTTGCGAGGGCAGGTCGAAATCGACCTGGGACGACTCGACGATCTGACGGCTGGTGGAGGTCGTCGAGTCCTCTCGCGAGTCGGCGACCCAGAACGGGCCGCCGCCGGGCTCCCCCTCGTTGCGTACCATCCCGCAGACCCGCAAGGGGCGGTCGAGACAGGCGCGAGCCCAGGCGAGCAGCTCGTCCTCTCCGAGATCGGCGGCGGGCTCCAGATCCAGGGTCCGAGCCAGCTGCCGAGCGGCCTGCTCGCCGTCGACCTCGCCGCGGTCGATCCCCCGCTCGAGCTCTTTCAAACTCCGGCGACGTTCGATCAGCAGGCCGACGAGGAGCCGCTTCCAATGGAGGACTTCCGGCTGTCTGCTCACGGGTTGGATGTTGTCGATGTTCTTGATCACGACGAGATCGCCACCGAGCGCCTCGAGGTTGCCCAGTAGCGCGCCGTGCCCCGCCGGCCGGAGGAGAAGCTCGCCCCGGGCGGTGTGGAACGGGTTCGACGAAGAGTCCACGCAGACCGTGTCGGTCGCCGGGCTTTGGGTCGAGAAACCGACCTGGAAACGGCTGCTCAAGCCATCGTCGAGGCGGGCCTTCACCGCGAGCAGCGTCTCTTTGAAGAGGGAGAGATGCTCAGCCGAGACTGTGAAGTGCAGCCGGATCGGACCGCTTTCGCCGGCGATACCGGCGGCTTCCACGAGCTGTTCCTCGAAGGCGGTGCGCGAGCCGTCGCCGTAACGGTGAAATGCGAGCAGCGCCTTGGGGAGGCTGGCGTAGCGCAGTCCTTCGTCGCCGAGGAGAGCATCGCTCCAGGCGGCGTGATCGTGGCGATCTCCAGCAGCCGCGACGACGGCGGCGGAGAGCTCCCGTGAGAAGGCGAAGCGCTCTCGGGACTCGAACAGGCGTCGCTGCGCTTTGGGCCTCTCTGGAGAGTCGGCGGACAGGTCGTGGAACATCCGGGTGGCCGCTCCGGAGGCGGGGACGAACTTCGTGATCCGATCGCTTTCGGCGGCTTCGGCCCAGAGCGCGTTCAGCTCGGCGTGCCGAGCAGGCGGGATCTCCTCGATCCCGTCGCCGAGCGTACAGGGGCGCAGCAGCCGTAGCCGCGGTGGGGGATCGCGCAGGAGGGCGAGTTGCCGCTCCGCCTCGCTGCGGTCGATGCCGCGCTCGGCGAGGGCTCGCAGGTCGTCCGGGGTCAGCTGGGAGTCGTCGTTCGTCAAGGGATGCTCCACGAGGGCCTGCCGGAGACGGAATTGGCGAACCGCCGGGACGGGCGGGAGTATATCGGCGTGGGTGCCGTACAATCCGGGCGCCCCAACCGAGCGATTCGACCCTCCCCATCATGACCATCCTGCAAGCGATCGCCCTCGGCATCATCCAGGGGATCACGGAGTTCCTGCCGGTGAGCTCGTCCGCACACTTGATTCTGGCGTCGAAGACGATCGGCTGGCCCGACCAGGGATTGGCCTTCGACATCGCCGCTCACTCAGGCTCTCTCTTGGCGATCCTCGTCTACCTTCGAACCGAGCTCCGGAACCTGGGGGCGGGCCTCGGCGAGGTGCTGGTCGGAAAGAGGACCACGCGCTCGCGGCTGGTCCTGCAGATCGCCGCGGCGACGGTTCCGGTGTTGCTGGCCGGCTGGCTCCTACGGGGATTCGTCGCGACCAAGGGTCGGGGCTTGGTCACGTTGGGGATCACCTCGGTGGTCTTCGGCCTCCTGCTGCTCTATGCCGACCGTCATCGTCACCCGGTGTCCGCCGACGGCAGGTGGTCATGGCCGGCGATGCTCCAGATCGGTTTGGCTCAGGCGTTCGCCGTCATCCCGGGCACCTCTCGTTCCGGAGTCACAATGACGGCCGGCCTGCTCGCCGGAATGTCGCGACGAGACTGCGCCAGGTTCTCGTTTCTGCTCTCGGTGCCGGTAGGATTAATCGTCGGCGCCAAGGATGGATGGGACCTCTTGCGGCAGCCCGTGATCGAGGGCTCATTGTGGCCGCTGGTGGTCGGTTTCGCGAGCGCCGCCGTGTCGGCCTATCTGGCGATCGACTGGTTGCTGCGTTGGCTCAGGAGGCGAGGTTTCCGGCTGTTCGCCATCTATCGGATGGCGTTGGGCCTGTTGCTGCTGACCCTGGCATCGCTCTAGAACCCCGCGCCCGAGGGCGCCGTACGTCGGCCTGAGGTCGAAATCGATTGGGACCTTCTGACCAACAGCTCGTCACCGAGGCGATAGGCGGCTCGCAAGAGGCCTACCGGCAGCTGCTCGAGCGCTATCGACAGCCGGTGGTGAGTCTGGTCTATCGGATCGTGAGGGATCTCTCGTGGGCGGAGGACGTCTCCCAGGAGGCGTTTCTCAAGGCGTTCAGAGCGCTCGCGAGCTTTCAGGTCGAGCGAAAGTTCTCGAGCTGGCTCTTCAAGATCGCCCACAACACGGCGATCGACGCCCTGCGGCGGCGGCGAATCGAGACGGTACCGCTCGAGACCGCCGATCCGGACAAGCCGGATTTGCTAGATTGTCTTCCTGGAGGAGATCTCGACTCGCCGGCGTCCAAGCTCCACAGCCGGACGCTCGGGATTGCGATCGCCGAGGCGATCGCGAACCTGAGGCCGGAGTACCGGAGTGCGGTCGAGCTCCGCTTCATCCAGGGGCTGCCCTACGAGGAGATCGCGGACATCATGCAGCTGCCTCTCGGGACCGTCAAGACGCACCTTCACCGTGCCCGGAAGGCCCTCGTCGAACAGCTCTCTGATGCGGGCTGGCGCCCCGAAACTTCCGGGAGGTAGACCGCGTAGGGTCGATTGAGGGCAAGTTGTAATGAGCCGAGAACCCAGACAAGAGCTCGAACGGTGGCTCGAAGCGGAGCGCCACCTCGAGACGCCCGAGGCCGAAGCCGCCTTGGGTGCTTTGCTCGCGGCGTTGCCTCCGGTCCAAGTCTCCGAGGGCTTCGTTGATCGCGTTCTCGGTGCCGCCGACCGGATCGGCCGGCCGGTGTGGTGGCAGCGTCACGCCTGGCTCTGGCGAGCGGCCCTCGTCAGTTGGCTGGTGACCGGTTTCGCCGCCCTCGCAAGCACTCTTGGGCTCGTCGGCGGAGTTTGGCAATCCGGCCAGGCCGTCGGTCTGGCCTCGAGAGCGGCGGTGGGGATCGGTCGGCTTCTCGCCGGCCTTCTGGTGGGCGCGGACGGGCTCGCACGCGCGAGTCGTGCCGTGGCGCAGCTGTTCTCAGGCCCCTCCATCTTGTTGTTTCTCGTGATCTGCGCGCTCACTACCACGATCGCGGCTCGTGCGCTGACCGTGGTAATCGCCCCCGAGAGGAGTATCCGTCATGTCTAGCTGGAGTCGTTCCCTTGTGGTAATCGTGTTGGCCTTCGTGGCGCTGAACGCGGCGTCGGCCGCGACGATCGAGGAGCTTCTCGACCTGAGAACCTCGCTCGAGGAGCACTTCACCGTGCTGCCGTTGACCGACGGTATCCTGCTGCAGCCTGTGGCCGGTGGGTCCGGCCCGCGGACGGTCGAGATCTCGGGCGCGAGGATCGCCCTCGACGGCGTACCGGTCGGCAGGGACGAGGTCCGCGTCCGGCTGGGTGTCGCGGCGGAGGCGGTGTTGGCGACGGCGGCGCTCGACTCCGGCGAGCAGTCCGAACTGCTCGCCGTCTCGCCGGCCGATATCGTCCCGGCCGTCGAGGCGACCGTCGAGCGAGACGAGGATGCCTCGAAGGGCGAGGAGCTGGAGGAGCTCGAAGAAGCGGAGGCCGAAGTTGAGGCCGACCCGTCGGCCATCTCACGACGCGAGCGAGCCGAGCGGCCCGGGCCTCCACCGCCGCCACCCCCCAGGGCTCCCAGGCGGCGCCGATCCCACAGCGGAGACACCGCGGTCGCCGTCGCCCGCAGCATGACGATCGCCGAGGACGAGGTCGCCGAGGAAGTCGTCGTCTTCGGCGGGTTCCTCAAGGTCGAGGGTCGGGTCGAAGGTGATGCGACGGTGATCGGCGGGAGCGCCACCATCGAAGGTGAAGTGACCGGCGACGTGACCGCCATCGGCGGGCCGGTGCGACTCGAGAACGGAACGTATGTCGGGGGTAGCGTGGTCAGCGTCGGTGGCGAGGTCTACCAGGACGACGGCGCCCGCGTCGACGGCGAGGTCGAGCGGGTTCGCGTCGATGCCGACATCTCTTGGGCGCCGTGGGCGGGTTGGCGGGCGTGGGATCGCCACCGTTCGCACGACTTCGATTTCAGTCCCTGGGGATGGTGGAGCGGTCTCGGCTGGAAGTTGATCTGGATCTTCTTCCTCGCCGGTCTGGCTTGGCTCGCCCTCCTGATCTTCAAGGGGCCGATCGAGCGGATGGAGCGGCGGATCGAACGGGAGCCTTGGAAGACCGGCCTCGTAGGTCTGTTGGCCGTCGCGCTCTTCTTACCGACGTTGGTGCTTCTGTGCGTGTTTCTGGCGATCTCGATCATCGGCATCCCGCTCCTGATCGTCGTTCCGTTCGGTTTGCTGGCGCTGGTCGTGATCGCCTGGCTCGGGTTCGTCGCCACGGCCGGTCGGGTAGGGAGCTGGTTCGAGGACAAGTTCGGCTGGAGCTTGGGAAGTCCCTTCTGGGTCGTGCTGCTGGGACTCGGAGTGATCGTGGCGCTCTCCTTCGTGGGTGACTTGCTCAACTTCGGACTGGCGCCGCTGCGGTTCATGGCCGGTATGTTCCTCTTCTTTGGGGGCGTCGTCTGGTTCGCCGCTTGGGTTTTCGGCATCGGCGCCGCGGTCCTCACCCGTTTCGGCACCTCCGAGAGTTGGAGCCGGGCGGAGGAACTCGCCGCGCCGCTGCCCCCGGTGCCGGGGAGTGGGGCGGCCGACGACGAAGCGGTCGCCAGCACCGCGGACGACAGCTCCGGAGAGTGGGTCGACGAGCGTTTCGAGAACGAGCCGGAAGAGGGCGAGCGCGACGACGGCGATCCCGACGACCGCAAGAGCGAGTAGCAGGTGACTCGTCGCGGGCGGCGCCCACCGTCCAGGTGGCGGATGGGCGGCGTCTTCGATGTGCCAAAATGGCTCGGCTATGAGTGAGCTGCCGACCATTCTGGTGATCGATGACGAGACCGGCTCGCGCGAGTCGATGGCGCAGGCGGTCGAGAAGATCGGCGTCGGAGTGAGAACCTTCGACGATGCCCGCGAGGCGCTGGATCACCTCGATCGCTCGCCCGGTGCGGTCGTCGCCATCTGTGATCTGCGGATGCCGGAGATGGACGGCATCGCCTTCCTCCAGGCGGTGCGCGAGCGGGAGCTCGACCTCGGTGTGATCCTCGTCACCGGCTACGGCTCGATCGAGTCGGCGGTCGAGGCGATGCAGGTCGGCGCTGACGACTACTTGACCAAACCGATCGATCTCTACGAGCTTCGCAAGCGGGTCACCAATCTGCTGGAGAACCGCCAGCTCAAGGAAGAGGTCACGAGTCTGCGTCAGATGCTCGACAAGCGCTACGGCTTCGACTCGATCATCGGCCGGTCGGCCGGCATGGAGAGACTCTTCGAGCAGATGAACCTGGTCGGGCCGACCCGCTCCACGGTACTCGTCGTCGGCGAGAGTGGAACCGGCAAGGAGCTCGTCGCCAATGCGCTGCATCGCGTCAGTCCGCGGCGTGACGACCGATTCCTGGCGATCAACTGCGGTGCCATCCCTCCCGACATTCTGGAGAGTGAGCTCTTCGGCCACGAGAAGGGCTCGTTTACCGGCGCCACCGGCCGCAAGATCGGCAAGCTCGAGCTGGCCCATGGCGGGACGCTGTTTCTCGACGAGATCAGCGAGCTCTATCCCGAGCTCCAGGTCAAGCTGTTGCGGGTGTTGGAGGAGCGCAGCATCATGCGGGTGGGAGGCAGCGAGCTGCTCGACGTCGACTTCCGGCTGATCGCCGCCACCAACCGCAATCTCGAGCAGGAGGTCGTGGAGGGGAGGTTTCGCGAGGATCTGTTCTATCGCCTCAAGGTGGTGACGCTGAGGATTCCGCCGCTGCGCGAGCGCCCGGAAGACATCCCTCTCCTGGCCGAGCACTACCTGGCGCGTTTCTGCGAGGAGCACGGGCGGGAGCCCAAGAGTCTGAGCCACGAGGCGCTCGACCTCCTCCAGGCGGCCGCCTGGCCCGGCAACGTTCGCGAGCTGAAGAACTTGCTGGAATCGCTCGTCATCTTCCATCAGGGGTCGGTGATCGACCGTTCGGAGCTGCCTGCCGATCTTCGAATGATCGCGCCGCTGGCCGGCACCGGCCGCATTCAGGCTGCCGATGGACCGGTGCGTACGATGGTCGAAATCGAGCGGCAGGCCATTCTCGAGACCCTCGAGCTCTTCGGCGGGCACCGCGCGAAGACCGCCAAGGCCCTCGGAATCGGACTTCGGACCCTGCAGCGCAAGCTCAAGGAATACCGCCGCGAGGAAGAGACGGAATCGGTCGAAGCCTAGCCGCCGATGACCGTAGACGGGGACCCGTGCCTCCAGTTCTTTGAGTTCCCGCTCCATGATGTCCGGCCCCCTTCGAGAGAGGGATGAGCCCCAGGGGGACGTCGCGCGTACTCGGACTGCGAATCGGCGACGCGCGCTCATTCGCCTTCGCCCCGGACGGCAATGTGTTCCTGGTTGATTCAGAGGGCTCGGCTCAAGCCCCCTGGGCTCTCATCCCTCTCTCGCCGCCAGGGCCGGACATCATGGAGCGACGACTCAAGGAACTGGAGCCACGGGTCCCGCACCGACCGGGAGGAGAAACGCGGTCTGCCGTCTTCAGGCGCCGATCGCGCCGAGCATCTCGCGCACGGCGGCGTCGATGCCGACGAGGACGGCGCGCGCCACGATCGCGTGACCGATGTTGAGCTCTTCGACCGGTTCGAGGGCGGCCACGGCGCCGACGCTCGCGACGGTCAGGCCGTGGCCGGCGTAGACCGCGAGTCCAAGATCGCGACCGTCCATTGCCGCGCGGCTGACCGCCGCGAGCTCGCGCTCGGTCGCGGACTGGTCGCCCGCAAGATGCGCCCGGGTGTAACGGTCGGTGTTGATCTCGAAGCCCGCGATCGACGGTCCCAGTACCGAGAGTCGTTCGATCTGCAGGGGATCGGGATCGAGGAAGACCGAGGTGTCGATTCCGGCTTCCTTCAGGCGCGCCGTCGCCTCCCGCGTGCGCTCGCCCTGGGAGCCGAGATCGAGGCCGCCTTCGGTGGTCACTTCCTCGGGGCGTTCCGGCACCAAGGTGACCTGGTCGGGTCGCAGGTGGGTGGCGATCTCGAGCATCTCGTCGGTGGCCGCCATCTCGAGGTTGAGCTTGCCTCGCGTCACCTCGTGCAGGGCTTCCACGTCGCGATCCTGGATGTGTCGACGATCGCTGCGTAGGTGGACGGTGATGCCGTGGGCACCGGCCGCTTCGGCGAGGCGCGCCGCCTCCAACGGATCCGGGTAGGAGACCCCCCGCGCCTCGCGAAGCGTCGCGACGTGATCGATGTTGACGGAGAGCCGAGTCATCCTGTCTGTGATTCTGCCAGTTCGGCGGCGATCGCGGCGAGAATGTCGTCGGCCATCTGCTCGATCATCGGCTGCTCGGGTCCTTCGATCATCACTCGCGCCAGCGGCTCGGTACCGCTGTAGCGCAAGACGATTCGGCCGTCGCTCCCGAGCTGCTCCTCGGCTCGCCCAACCGCGGCTCGAACGCTCGGCAACCCCTCGAGAGGCGGCTTCGCCCGGACCTCGAGATTCTTGAGAACCTGCGGGAAGGTCTCGAAGCCGGCGAGCAGCTCGGAAAACGGCCGGGGCGCCGCGGCGACGAAGAAGGCGACCTGGGCCGCGGTGAGCAGGCCGTCACCCGTCGTCGACAACCCGAGATGGACGATGTGACCGGACTGTTCGCCGCCCAGCACCAGCCGCCTCTCTCGGAGGGTGTCGACCACCGCGCGGTCGCCGACGTCACAGCGCACGACGTCGATCCCCTCGCGGGCGAGCGCGCGCTCGAGGCCGAGATTGCTCATCGAGGTCGCCACGATCGCCGCCGGCGAGAGGGCTCCCGATGCGAGCAGTCGCTTGGCCCACAGGTAGAGAATGGCATCGCCGTCGACGAGATCGCCGCGCTCGCTCACGAAGAGAGCGCGATCGGCGTCGCCGTCGAAGGCGACGCCGAGGTCGAACGATCCGGAGGCCACCGTGTCGCAAAGCCCTCGAGGGTGAGTCGAGCCGCAGTCGAGGTTGATGTTCCGACCCGACGGCTGGTCGAAGAGGATCGTCACCTCGGCGCCCAGCGCCTCGAACAGGGGGCGTGCGAGCGCGCTTGCCGCGCCGTTGGCGCTGTCGATCGCGATCCGTGTTCCGGCGAGAGCCCTGGGCTCGGGTGCCGTCTCGACGAGAGCGCGCCGATAGCCGGCGACGAGCTCGTCGTCGACGGCCAGTGCGGCCTTGCCGGACACGGCTCTGCCGCGGCCGAGCTCCGCGCTGAGCCTGCTCTCGAGCGCCGCCTCCCGCGGGTGAGACCACTTGAAGCCGTCCTCGCCGATCAGCTTGATGCCGTTGTCGCGCCACGGGTTGTGACTCGCCGAGATCGCGACTCCCGTCGCGCCGAGCTTCCGGCACGCCCAGGCGACGGTGGGAGTCGGTACCGTACCCAGAAAGCGGATGTCGGAGGCGGCGCCCGAAAGTCCGGACGCCATCCACTCGGCGAGCCGGGGGGTGCTTTCGCGAGTGTCGCCGCCGAGCACGACCAGCGGCTGCCGGCCCTCCTCGCGGAGGGCTCTTCCGAGCTCGTGGCCGAGGGTGGTGACCGTCGCCTGATCTAACGGAAAGTCACCGGCCGGGCCGCGAATCCCGTCAGTCCCGAAGAGGCGGCTCGAGCTCTTCATCGGGTGCGAGATGGGGAATCGCGAGCTCCACGTCCACGCGAACCGTACGTGGCTCGCGGATGCTGATCAGCGGATCGGGTGGTCTCACCGCGACTTCCTCCGAAAAATCCCGGGCGTGGCCGGTGAGGTCGATGGGGAGGGTGGAGACCCGTTCCAGCACCTCCAGGCGCGACGCGGGGCCCTCCACGAAGGTCCTGTTGGGAACCGCTCGCCAGCTCAGGACCTTGGCGCCGGCCGCCGGCTCCCCTTCGAGCGCCGGTTCCACGAAGACGAACTTGGTCACCTGACGGTCCATCGTCACCTCGATGACGTTGGGCTCGACCGAAACCAGCTCCAGCCCCTCGGGCAGGAGAACCTGGTCCTCGCCGATCGCGATCTGGTGGAGTCCCTCCTCGTCGGGAAGGTTGATGAAGACGTCGACGAAGGGTGCCGTCAGGTTGCGGATCTTGCTCAGCGGTCCGCGAGCGCCTACCCGCACGGTCTCCACTCGCTTCAGGAGCAGGTAGGCGTCGGGTGGGTCGTAACGCACCGTCGCTTCGATCACCTTCTCGGACAGCGGCTCCCGCTTCTCACCGCTGAAGGCCCACCAGGCTAGGGCCGCCAGCGCCAGTGCCAGTAGGCGCAGACCCCATCGGCTTCCAGCTTCGCTCATTCGGGTCTCCCGACTTGCAGATTCACGTCGCGGATGAGGTACTGGTAGAGCTTGTTGCGGAGGTCCTTGGCATCGAGCCCGCGGAGCAGCTGGCCGCCGAGGGCGATCGAGATGCCGCCGGTCTCCTCAGAGACGACGACCGCCAGGGAGTCGGTCTCTTCCGTGATACCGACGGCGGCACGATGGCGAGTGCCGAGCTCCTGACCGAGGTTCGAGCGCGACGACAGCGGCAGGAAGCAGCTCGCCGCCGCGATCCGGTCTTGCTGGATGATCACGGCGCCGTCGTGGAGCGGGGTGTCCGGAGAAAAGAGGTTGGCGAGCAACTGATGGGAGGCTTTGGCGTCGATCTCGATGCCGTTCTCGATGTAATCGCGCAGCCCTTCGAGGCGTTGGAGGACGATGAGAGCACCGGTGTGGCTTGCCGCCAGTGAACTGGCGGCGAGCTCCACCTCCTCGATCGTCGAATGGACCTTCCTCTGGGTGTTGAGACCCCAGAGCGGGTTGCGCCCGAAGTTGGCGAGCGCGCGACGGATCTCCTGCTGGAACAAGACGATGATGGCGAGCGGCAGGAGGGTCAAGAAACGCGAGAGCAGCGATTGGAGTGTCAGCAACTGCGCCTGGCCGGCCACGTACCAGACGGCTCCGACGAAGAGGATGCCGAGCAAGATCTGGACGGCTCGGGTGCCGCGGATCAGCATCAGCAGGTAGTAGATGATGATCGCGACGAGCAGGATGTCGATGATGTCCCGTCCGCCGACGATCTCCCGCCAACTCGTTAGATTCACGCGCTCTCCTCGGCATCGATGGCGGCCCACACGTCGAGGAACTGACGAGTCTCGCCCACGTCGTGCACCCTGAGCAGCTCGACTCGGTACCGAGCGCTCCAGGCGGCGGCCGCCAGGCTCCCGGGCAGCCGTCGACTCACGTCGGCCGTGGTCAGGGCTCCGATGAAGCTCTTGCGGCTCGCCCCGACCATCACCGGGTGACCGAGCCGCTTCAGGCGAGGGACGGCGCGGATCAAGCGGAGGTTGTGGGCGACGGCCTTGCCGAAACCGATACCTGGGTCGACGATGACCTGGTGCACGTCGATTCCAGCCGAGATCGCCCGCTGAACCCGCGCCTCGAGGTCTTCACACACCTCGCTCACGACGTTGGTGAAGCGGATGTCGCGCTGCATCGTCGCGAGCTCTCCGCGGCTGTGCATGACGATCACCGGGCAGCCGGCGCCTGCCACGACCGTCGCCATCTCTGGGTCGTCGAGGCCGCTCACGTCATTGACGAGGTCGGCGCCCGCCTCCAGCGCCGCCGCCGCGATCGAAGCCTTCCTG
>CALZKB010000033.1 GCA_945787575.1 Thermoanaerobaculia bacterium
TCGACCCGATTCGCGACGACGAGAACGTTGGCGTAGTCGGTCCAGAGCGCGGGATCGCGAGGCTGGTCGTCGAGCTGCTTCTCGAGGGCGGCGAGCGCTTGGTCGAGTGAGCTCGCAGGGAGGTCGGCCGAGGCTGCGATCGAAACGGTCGATACGAGGAGAAGAAGACAGGCGATCGGTTTCACGGCGTCTCCTGGGAGCGCTGGGGCTTGAAGGTCACGGTCTTGGCGTTGCGCCCGACGGGTTTGGCCTTCAAGCTGCGCCTCCCGTCGGTCTCGATCACTCGGAACTGCACCGACGAACAGCCGGTGCGCTTCCGGATTTCGGTGACCTTCGTATCGAGGAACTCTCGGAATCCCTCCATGCTGGTATTGTGCCCTTCAGCATTCTTGAAGAGCTCGCTGTAGAGCCGGCGGACGGCGTTGCTGCCGCGTTCGCTGCCGGCGACGACTGCTTCGATCGGCTTGCGCTCGGCGAGCACCCTCGCCTGCTGGTTGCGAACCCGACGGTCGAAAAGCTCGTTGTAGCTCGTCAGCTGGGCAGCGAGCGTCGACAGCCGAAAGCGGTCTGCGGTGGCCTGCTTGGGAGCCGACCTCAGGTTGGCGATCCGCGCCGCCAGCTCGTCTCGAAGGGCTTGGGGTGGTTGGTCGCGCTCCCCACCGAGGAATCGTGCGTATTCGACCTGCAGCCGTCGAATATCTTGGGCGAGGCTGTCGAAGGCGCTTTGATTGCGGAGGGAGTCGGGCACTTTCTCTTCCGAGAGCTGTCGTCGATCGAGGGGCATCCTCAGCGGAGTATACGGTTCAGGGTGTCTTTGCGCCCATCGAATCGTCGGGGACAAGGCGTCGGAAATGAGGATCCCGCCTGCGAATCATAGAATGACCGCGTGGGTGAAGGGCGGATTCTGGTCGTAGAGGACCGAGCCTCGCTGCGCAAGATGTTCGAGCACGCGCTGGCGGGCGAGGGCTACGAGGTCGTCACGGCTGCCGATGCCGAGTCCGCATTCGCCACCCTTGCGGGGGATCCCTTCGACCTCGTGCTGACGGATCTCAAGCTGCCGGACGGATCGGGACTCGACGTCGTCGTCGCATCCCGCAAGGCGCGAGCCTCGACGCCGGTCTTGGTGCTCACCGCCTTCGGCACCGTCGGGACGGCGGTCGAGGCGATGAAGCTCGGAGCGACCGACTTCCTCGAGAAGCCCGTCGAGGTCGAGGATCTCTTCGACCTCGTCGAGTCCCTCTTGGCCGATCCGGTTCGCGGCGCCCGGTTCGAGACCGGCCGCGGAACGACGATCATCGGATCTCATCCCCACCTTCGAGCTGCGCTGCGACTGCTCGAACGGGTCGCGCCCACGAACAGCACGGTGCTGCTGACGGGTGAGAGCGGAACCGGCAAGGAGCTCTTCGCGCGAGCGCTGCACGAGCTTTCGGGACGTGCCGACCGGTCGTTCGTGGCGGTGAACTGCGCGGCGATTCCCGAGTCGTTGATCGAGAGCGAGCTTTTCGGTCACGAGAAGGGCTCGTTTACCGGGGCACACCGTCGCCGAGCCGGCCGTTTCGAGATGGCCGAAGGGGGGACCCTGTTCCTCGACGAGATCGGCGACCTCGGCCTCGCCGTGCAGAGCAAGGTGTTGCGAGTGATCGAGGAGCGCAACTACGAGCGCATCGGCGGTCGAGCCACGCTCGAGGCCGACGTGCGACTGGTGACCGCGACGAATCGAGACCTCGAGAAGATGGTGGAAGAGGGCAACTTCCGCTCCGACCTCTTCTTTCGCCTCGATGTCTTTCCGATCGAGCTGCCGCCTCTGCGCGATCGACCTGGCGACGTCGCCCCGCTGGCGCGGCATCTTCTCGGACGTCTGGCGGATCGTCATGGTCGCCAAGCGCCCGAGCTCGAAGCGGACGCCGTCGCCCTCCTGGCCGGCCAACCCTGGCCGGGAAACGTGCGTCAGCTGGCGAACGTCCTCGAGCGCGCACTGATCCTCTCGGAGGGTCCTACTCTCAGAGCCGGAGAGTTCGCGGGTCTCGTCGTTGCCACGGAGGACGACGAGCGACGAGCGGTCGAGGAGGCGCTGCGGTCGAGCGACGGCGACAAGCGGCGCGCCGCCAAGCTTCTCGGCGTGAGCTACCGTACCCTCCAACGAAGGGTGCGGAAGCACGAGCTCGAGGGGTTTCCGAGGTATCGAGACTAGCAGCGCAACGCAGCAGGCGCGGGTAGATCCGCCGTTGCAGCCGGCACGGGGTGAGAAAGGCAGGCTAGCTGCTAACCGTCTGGCGGCGAGTCGTCCGGTCTGGGGGGAGGTGACTGCCCGAGATCGAGATCGAGGCTCGAGACCGTCGTCTTGACGGCGCCGAGGGAGTACGCGTCACGAAACTGGAGACTGAAGGTCGTGCTCTCCCCCGGCCGCAGCGACTTGCGGACGGGATCGGTGCGCTGGGTTCCGACGACGGCACCGTCGTTGTCGAAGACGCTGACCTCGACCGAAATGTCGGCGGCGAACGAGTTGCCGTCGTTGCGCAGAGTGCCGAAGACTCGACGTCCTTCTCCGTCGGCTGGCTCGTCGTCGTCCCAGGCGATCACCCGCACGCCGGTCGAGGTAGTTGGCGCGGCGGTCGTTTCCGCGGGCGTGCCGTCGGCGCTCTCGGTCCCCCCGGCGCGGGCGTCGACGGTTGCTACCTCCTCCGAGGAGGCCGGGCTGTGAGCGACGTCGCTGTCGGTGATGACGATACGAGCCTTCTTGGGTTGGGCCGACGCCGGCTGAGTTTGGGCCGCGGGCTCCGCCAGCCGGCGCCGTTCGGTCGCCTCGAAGTCGACGTCGTCGACGCGCAGCGCCTCCAGGCCGCCGCCGGCGCGGGTGAAGACGATCACCCGCCCGCGGCGCTCCCATCCACCATCGGTCTCGATGACGGTGCCGTCGGTGGTGACGATCACGTCGGCCGAGATCGCGACAGCCAGTGCCGCGCCGAAGAGAAGAGCAAGGCCCACTGCACGTCGCATCGATCGTCCCTCTCTAGAAATCGCGGAAGCTCTTTTCTACCACGCAGATGGGCACGGGGGCGATGAAGTCGATGCCGGTCCCGGAGTTCCGGGTCTTGACGTCGATCCGGTATCCGGGCGGGAAAGTGCAGTTGCCCGGGAACTGAGTCTTCAGTCGGTCGCGAATGAACTTCAGCCTGCTGTCCAACGCGTCGATGACCTGGACCGTGTCGTCGTCCGGCGGCGGGTTCTTCGTCTGAGACTGCTCGGTGAACGGAGACGATACCAGGCCCTCGACCGTGACGAAGCGCACCAGATCGTCCACGCTGCTGATGTCGGGATCGTCCGAGAGCAGGCCGTCGGCGTTGGTCGTGAAGACTCCGTAGATGTTGCTCACGCCCTTCTCCCGGCAGAGTGACGCGTCGTCGATGACGACCGGGCCATCGGGATCGGGAATGAAAGTCGAGAAGAAGAGAATGCCCGAGAGCGCGAACGGCTCCGCGATGAGCCTCTCGTCCAGGGCGAGCTCGAGCCACCACCCCTCACCGGGCTTCAGGAGATTCGTGTCGCCGAGCGTGGAGGAGGTCGGCGTCAGCGCGGTCAGGGCGGCGCTTGCCGGGGAGAAGGGGACGTACGCAGGTGACATGATGGTGGCCGGAGTCACGTTGTCGACGAAAGTGAAGAAGCGACCCGTCGGATCCTGTCGCTGGAAGATGTTCTCCCGGTTTCCGGTGCCCAGAGCGACTGCGTAGCGGTTGAACTCCGACAGGAAGATGACCGACGGCCGGAAGAAGATCGGACGGACCTCGGGAGGAATCGTCGCGGGGTCGGTGGTCTCGAGAATGACGAAGGGACCGAAGTCCGGATCGGTGATACGGAGGAGGCTGCGACTGACCACCGTCGCGTCCTGAGCGGTCTCGGTGACGTTGACGAGCGTGGCCTCGGGGTATTTCGGATCGGAGCCGCCCACGTCGAGCGGGTCGAGCGTGATGCGGTAGAGCAGACCGAGCGAGGTCCCGAAGTAGACGGTGTCGATGTAGCCGTCGAAGTTGGTGTCGACCGCGGCCGGCTCGGCCGCGACCGCACCCATCACCGGCCGCTTGTAGATCGCTTCGCCCGTTTCGACGTCGATCAGGTAGATGAAATTGCCGCGCTGGTAGGGCGCGTCGGGATCGAAGCCGCCACCGATGATCATCACGTAGCGATCTTCGAGAGTCGGATCGGGGCCTTCGCAGCCGGTGAGACAGATCTGGATCCGGCCGATATTGGGGTTCGACCACGCGAAGGCGAGATCGACGAAGCCGTTGTCGTCCTCGTCCAGCCGGACGCCGTCGATCGAATCGGTGAACTCCCACAGGGTCGAGGCGAAGGCGATCGGTCCACAGCCGGCGACCGCCGGCGTAATGCCGTCCACCGTGCGCAGGCAGTCGGGGACGTCGCTCGCCGACGGAATCGGCGATTCACCGGCGGGGGGAATCGGCAGCGGATCGGGCTGGGTCAGGTCGAGCGCGTAGTAGCCCGAGGTCGGGTGGTCGGTGGGCGACTCGCCGTCGTCGGGATTCGAGTCCGCCGGACTGGAGAGATCGCCGCGGTCCTCGGGCGGGACGTTCCCGCCTTCGCGCAGGCCGCCGATGAGCACGGATCGCCACTCGCGATCGTCGGCGTTCGGTGGGTTGGCCAACGAGTCGACGCCGTCGTGGATCGGGTCGATTCGAACGTCGGTCGCCTGGGTGCGACCGTCGACGGTGAAGCGATGGCGGGGAAGACTCTCCGCCAACTCGCGGACGGTGGGCATCGCGCTCCGCGGCATGCTGGCGAACAACTCGAAACCGGTGCCGTTGTCGTAGATGCACGGGCGCGGATCGTTACGCAGCGGAACCTCCCGGCAGACGCCGGCGTCGAGGCCGTGGAGCATGCCTCCGTTGGCGCCGAAGAGAAGAATGCGCCGGCGGAAGGCGTGCTCCATCGCGAAGTCTCGATAGCCGTCGACGTCGTCGAGAAAGTAGAGGAGGTTGCCGGGAGCGGTCAAGAACAGCGGGTCGGAGTGGAAGATGTCGGTCAACACATAGTCGATCGGCACCGGGAAATCGTCGTTCAGCGGCGTCGTCTTGACGCTCAGGGTGAAATCGATGACCGCGTTGGCGGCGGTGCGAGCGGGATCGTGGGTGGCGGAGTCGAGCGGATCGAAATCGAGATCGAAGCCGCGCCACAGATCGAACTCCTGGGCGAGCGGCGTGGAGCCGGCGACGGTCTCTTCGAAGAAGTGCCTTCGGCGAGGCACTCCGCCGTCGAACTCGGCGTAGTAGACCCGCCGTTGGCCGACCAGATCGCCGATCGGGTCCCCCGGGTTGATCTGGTTGTTGACGATGACGTCGCCGGCCTCCCACAAGAGACACGCCGACGGATCGTCGGTCGGATCTTCGAGATCGTCGGGCGGGCAGATCCGGGAAGTGTCCGGCTCGTTGTCTTCGTTGATCGGCACCGGCTTGAGAAAGGCGTTGACTCGCCCGATCCAGTTGGAGCGCTCGGCAACGGGAGTGAAGTCGCTCAAGAAGACCTTGTCCGCGGCCTCCGCTTGAACCGAGGGAACCGAAGCGGTCGCGAACGCGGCGGGAGCCGGCCGGATCTGATCGAGAATCGAGACCAGGGCGTCGATCAGCTCCTGCTGGTTCTGCGGGTAGATGACGCCGGGTCCGTTCTCGCTGTCGATGTCGCCGTCGAGATCGTAGTCTTCGTCACCGGTTCCGCCCGTCGAGGCCATGCAGCGGAGCGAACGATTGGGGCGGGCGGGGTTGGTCACGACCGGCCACTCGTCCGGAGGCAGCCCGGGGGTGTCGCTCGGAATACACAGCGGCTCGCCGCCGCCCTCGCAGCAGGTGACGTTGGGGACCTCGTCGGTCGCGCCGGAGCAGCGCGGTAGATATGGGATGTGGGGCGGGACGCCGAAGGCGACGACGAACGTCTCGACCCCGAGCGAGCTGAACAGCTCCGTGGTGCCGTCGGTGGCGCACGGGTCGTCGCTGTCGCAGGTGCTCTGATTGCCGTCGGTAACGATGATGAGATAGGTCTCCCGACAGGCGGCACTCGGATCGTTGTTGGCCGCGACGTTGACCCACCCGGTAACGCCCTCCATGTAGTCGTAGAACGACTTGACCGAGGTTCCGATCGGGGTCGAGCCGAAGGCGAGAATCGGCTTCTCCCGCGCATCGTCGAGGAGGAGTTTGTTGGTCGGATTGAGGTCGTCTTCGAAGTACGTCGCGACCCGGAAATCGGGATCCGCGGCGGGAGTGAGCACCAGGTTCGGAGCGAGGCGCTCGAGGATGGTCTGCTGGTTGGTCTTACGCCAGTCGATCGGCACCACGTCGCCCAAATCGAGCAGGCCCGGGAAGTCGGGGTCGGCAACCGTCTCCTGGCGCAGGTTCTGAGAATCGAAGATGTCCTGGGGCGTGTCGGTGTTGGCATCCCAGTTTCTGCAGGTATTCGTGGCCGGTCCGTCGCTGGCGGTTCCCTGGCTGAAGAAGCCAGCCTGGTAGGGGCCGCGATCGGTCCGGAACTCCCAATTGTCGAAGTCCGTCACAAAACCGAAATCGACGTCCACGGTCTCTTCTTGATCCCAGCTCCCGCAGCCGGCGTCCAGACAGTGGCGTTTTCGGATCTGGTACTCGATGACCGGGTCGCTCAGGTGGTTGGAGGCGATCGCGAGCGCCGTGAACCGGATCTCGTAGTTCTCCCCGACCGCGTGAACGTAGAAGGTCCGGCTCGCGTCGTTACCCGAGTTCAACTCCGGCGTGTGCTTCGGCCATGCCTCCATCCGCTGCCGGTCCCACTGGATCGCGAGGTCGGCCGGAGTAGCGGGGGCGCACCCGATGAGCCGGTCGTCGCCATTACCGGTCGTGCAATCGAAGGTGGCGCCAAAGGTATGAAGGTCGCCTGCGACGAGCGGTGGGCCGTTGTCCCGCCCTCGTGGGTACGGGCCCCAACCGGGGATCATCGGGCCATCCTCGAGCGCCTCGTAGATCCAGTGCTTGCGCAGCAGGCGGACCTCGTCCTGGTTGAAGGTCGCGAAGCCGACGTGGAGGTCATTCGTCTCCTCAATGACCTCGTACATCGCTGCCTTGGCCTGATAGAGCTTGGAGCTCGGGTGATCACCGGCGCCCGGGACCCAACAGCTGCCGCTGGGGCAGAGGTAGTCGCAGTCGCCGGCGTCGAAGTCCTCTTGGGTGCACTGTGCACTCCAATGCATGGAGCCCGAGGTGTCGAACAGGAAGAACACGGTGGGGATCTCCTCGAAACCGGAGATCAGGCGGCGATCGTCGGCGCTCGCTGGCGCTGCCGAGATCGTGGCGATCAACACGACCGCCGAGAGGAGGAAGCGAGAGTTCAGTGACTGGATCATCATCGTTCTCCGTAGTTCGGGCTAGAGGGCGAGCTTCTCGGCGAGAGTCGCGCGGTCGAGGCGGTCGAGCGGAAACAGCGAGGAGGCCGGCACCTTCCACGGTTGAATGTCGATGGTGGCGGCGACCCGGCGTTGGGTCACGGTGTCCGCGAGGTTCTGGCGTTCGCCGGTCGATGGCAACGCGATGTTGGTGCGCTGATAGGAGACGTCACGGTAGGCGCCGGCGTTGTTGATCTCGCAGAGGTTGCAGGGCGCAAGCTGGAGCGGCATCAGGGGGCCGACCGAGACCCGGCTGCGAGTGAGCGGGGTGGCGAGCGCACCGGGAGCCTCGTTGAGGATGTAACTGTTGTTGTCGTCGTCATTGGGGTCGTAGAGGTAGTCACTCGCCACCAGCACCCGCGCAGCGCCGACGCCGATACCGGAATCGCCGGTATAGAAGGTCCTCTCCAGGACGCGTTCGTTGAAACCGATCTGGCTTTCGGTGTTGGTGATGAGTGCGAGAGACAGACCCAGAAGGGTCATGATGACGAGGATCAGCAGGCTCACGAGATAGGCGCTGCCGCGCTCGCGAACGATCGGTCGGCGCTTCGACAGGGAGTTCATCATAGGTTCCTCAGATCGGCGATGGTGGTCAGCAGGAGGCGGCGACGCGCTCGGCCCTCGATGTTGTTCACGGGGTCGGCGGAGTCGCCCGGATAGGCGTGATCCTCGATCGCGGTGATGACCGGCGCCGCATAACCGCTGTCGGGACGGGCCGCCATCGCGAGGCTCGTCACCCGCGCGTAGTAGAGGCGGGGGCGTGGCTGCGACGCCGAGAAGATCGGCGGATTGCCGCCGGCTGCCGGCTGCGGCGTCCAGGGGAGACTTCCGAGAGCGGTGGTGTCGCCGGCGGCATTGAACAGCCAGTCGTCGGTGGCGGTGTCGCCGGTCGGTTCGACGTCGGCGTCGAAGATGATGTCGTCGGCTCCGGTGTTGTCCGGATCGAACGCGAAGAAGCCGTTGGTCGTATTCGAGCCGTCGAAGCTCGAGTCGAATCCGAGGGCGACCTGGAGGTCGTATATGTTGTCGGCGATGTCGTTTTCGAAGCCGTCCACTGGGTGGTCGACCTCGGTCCCCGGGAAGAAGCGAGCGCGCGACAGTCGCGGCGCGGTGCCGTCCTCCGGATCACGGATGTAGTAGCGATACTCCTCGAGCAGCGCGATCATGCCGACGCCGCTCAAGGCTCTCGGCGGTAGCCAGTTGGGATGGTTGAGAGGGTCCCCGTCGGGGAACACCCCGTCCGCCGAGAGCAGAGAGTAATCCGCCCCGTAGGTACCGCCCGTCGTGAAGGCGATCGTGATGGTGATCTCGTTGTTCGGGTCGGGAACGTAGGGATCCGGCACGTTCGAGCCCCCGGGGTTCAGCTCGGCGACGCCGTAGATCTCGTCCGACAAGTTGCTGACGAGGAGAATGGCGTCGGTCCGGTTGGCGTTGACGGCCTCGACGATCGCGGTCATGTCCTGCATCACGTCGCCGTTGACGTGGCTGGAGACGACGATCGCTCCGGCGCCGGTGCCCGAATCGAAAGTGAAGGTCGTCGGATCGGTCGAGTTGACGAACAGCGGCGGCGAGTTGAAGTGGCCGCGGACGGTGAGCACGTCGGTGTCCTCGACGACCAGCGGCGAGCTGTTGTCGCCGACCGCGAGCCGCTGATTGCCGCTCGGCGTGTTGTTGCGGACTTCGATCGCGGGCGTGATCGAGGCCGGCCCGGAGTTGGGGTCGGTGCCCGGGACGTGGAAGCCGACCAAGCCGCCGCGTCCCGCCATGCGCAGATTGCGCAGCAGGTCGCGCTGGGCGACCCGGCCGGACTGCTGGAGGTCGGACTGGTGAAGCTGTGCCCGCGACAGCTTGTTGGTGTAGTTGAACATCGTCATGGCGCCGCCGAGTACCAGGGCGACGAGCAGCAGTGACACCAGCAGTTCGACCAGCGAGAAGCCCGCTGCGGTCGTGCGTTCACGCATGGCTAGAACCCCCTCAGATCGACGAGATCGACCCGGCGACCGGCGCCGAGCGGACTGTCGATCTCTCGTTGTCCCTCGGCCGTCACGATGAGCTGTCGGATATGGACGAACGCGTCCAGCTGCTCGTTGCCGATGGCGTATCCCGTCACCGGGTTCTTGAAAGTCGGATCGCCGGCCTTGGTGTCGCCGTCGTAGATTTCGTTGATGTTGTACTGCTGGACGACCGAGGTCCGTACCCATGAGGGATCGCCGCTCGGATCCACGCTACAGTTGTAGGGCTCCCAGGAGCCGTCTTCGTAGCTCAGGCAGGTCTCGACCTCGGTGTCGCCCAGGTCCGGTCGCACCATCGGACGATCGAGCGGCAGCGGGTAGAGAAGCTCGGCACCCGATCGCGAGTAGTTCGTCGACTGGGTCGACTCCTTGCCGTGCACGTTCTGGATGATCGAGTTGGTGAACAGCGGCATGATGCCGACCGTGATGATGAGAATCAGGGCGGCGGAAAAGACCGCCTCTACCAGTGAGAAACCAGCCCCGTCGGGGTGTCGTCGGTTCATGCGTTCTCCTCCCAAGCGCCGTCCTCCCAATTGAGAAGCCGCATCCTCGCGGTGCTCGCGGGTTCGAGCATCAGCTCGATGAAGTGATACTCGTTACCGAGCCGGAACGCGCCGGATTTGTCGGCCGAGCCGTCCGGCGCAAAGATCACGAAAGCTCCGTCGCCGTTGGTGTCGAAACCCTCGAAGGCGGGGTACGCGGCGTTGGGTCCAGCAAACTGAAGCCCCCCGGGCAGCACATAGTTGGTGCGCAGCATCGAGGCGTCGGTCGGGTCGTCCCCTTCGAAGATCTGGAGGCGGTGGTTGAAGCGCGCCAGAACCGTGTAGTTGCGGCCTTCGCTGATCGCCTTGAAGCGGGCGCCGCGCATCAGGGAGAGCACCTCGCGACCGCCCTGCTTGAGCTGGATCTCCTTGCTGATCTCCCACAGCGCCGGACCGCCGATCGCCAAGCCGAGACCTATGACCGCGACCACCACCAGCGCTTCGACGAGCGTGAATCCCCGGTGTCTTCGGTGCATCCTGCCGACCATCCTTCCTCCTCCGTCCGCGTCGTGAGGTGGCGCGAGCTGCGCCGACCCTATCTTGAGGAGCAAGCGACGTGCCGAATTGGAGAGAACCGCTCTAACTGATCGAACCAAAAGAGTTGAGCACTTCCGCCCGGCCCGATGAGTGTCTCGCCAGGGGCCCGGAATGTTACGTTAAGTAACGATTATGCCAAGCGGAAGCGCGGCGACGGCGACCGTGCCACCTCCCTCGCGGCCCCGGAGGTTCAAGGTTCCGCCATGCAGCTCGAGGATGCGTTGCGCCAGCGGCAGGCCGAGACCGATGCCGTCGGGACGCGAGGTGGCGAACGGCTCGAACAGCCGCTCGACATCACCGGCCGGCAGTCCCGGACCGCGGTCGGCGACCTGGATAGTCAGGTGGTCGGCAGTCCGGGTGAGAGCGAGCTCGAGCGGTTCGGCGGACTCCGATTCGCGATTCGCCTGAGAGCCGTTGCGCAGCAGGTTGCGCAGCGCCCGTTCGAGAAGTTGGCGATCCGCCCGAATCCGCAACCCGGTCTCGAGCTCGTTCCGCACTTCGACCGGCGGGCCGTCGAGGGCCGGATCGCCGGCGAGATGAGCGGCGAGATCCACGAGGGGGAAAGTCTCGAGCTTCGCCTCGGGGCGGGCGAAGGAGAGGAAGTCCTCGACCACCCGTTGGAGCCGATCGCTCTCGGAGCGGATCTCGCCCAGGTAGTCCTCGATCGAGTCGCCGTCGGAGTGGCGCTCGATCAGGGTGAGGTAGCCACGCAGCGCCGCCAAGCTGTTGCGCAGCTCGTGGGCGAGCCCGGCCGACATCCGACCGAGCTGGGCCAGGCTCGAGGCCCTCTGCTGCTCGTCGGAGCGGCGGCGCGCTTCGGTGAGATCGACGAAGAGCGCGAGTCGACCGCGAATCGTTCCGTCATCGCGTCGCAAGCGATGGGTCGTCAGCCCGAGAGTGAGGGGGGTCCCGTCGGGCTTGAGAAGCTCGAGCTCTCGGCGGGAAACGCCTTCGCCCTCCGTGGACTCGTCCTCGAGCAGGGCCACGAGCTCCGGATAGTCCCGGCAGTACTCTCCGATTTGCGGTCGGTCGTCGGCGGGCGGCGGCAGCAGCAGCAGCTCGCCGCCGACCGGGTTGACGGCGAGGACGCGACGGGAGTCGTCCATCAGAAGGACGCCGCTGTCGAGGCTCGATCCCAGCGCTCGCTGGAGCGCGGCGATCTCTCGTTCGTCGGGCTCCTCTTGGCCACCCTTGGCGAGAGCCGCGATCGCGCGCTCGAAGGTGGAAACGAGAAAATCGACCTCGTCCGTGCTCGCGCTCTCTTCGATGGCGGCGACACCCTTGGCGCGGTCGAGCAGCGCTTCGAACGGCGTCACGAGATGACGGAGATAGACGAGCATGAAGAGGACGAGTGCGACGTTGACCGGAACGACGACCCAGGTAAGGCGCTGGACCAGGGCCTGCTGACGATCGAGCTCCCGTGCGAGGGCTCCGCCGGTTTCGTCAGGCGCACGGCCGAGCTCGTCGATCGCGCCGCGATAGGCCAACAACGTTACCGTCGACACGAGAACGAGAAGCAGCAGGACGAGCGGCAGGAGGATGGATACCTCTCGGACCAATCCGATCCTCGGTGGCCTCTTCACAGCAGCCGCAGGTAGGCGTCGACGATCCGACCCTGACTGAACAAGGCGACGAGTGCACCGATCGCCAAGAAAGTGCCGAACGGCAGCTTCGAGCTCATGCCCAGGCGTCGCAGCGCCATCATGGCGACGCCGAACAGAGCGCCGGCCAGGGCGCCGGCAAGAAGCGACAACGCCACCCCTTTCCAACCGAGGAACGCACCGATCATCGCTATCAGGTTGACGTCTCCGAGTCCCATGCCCTCCTCTTCACGGATCCAGTACCAGACGTTGATGAGAAGAATGAGCAGGCCGGCGCCGACGAGGGTGCCGAGGACGGCATCCAAGAAGGTTACGCCCGCGATCCACGGTTGCAGCGCCAAGCCGAGGGCGACCGCCGGCAGCGTGATGCGGTCGGGCAGCAGAAGGTGCTCGAGGTCGATCAGCGCCAATGCGAAGAGCAGGCTGCAAAAGACTGCTGCCACCGCCGCTTGGAGCGACCAGCCGAAGGTCGCGAAGCAGCTCCAGAACAACCCTGCCGTGCCGAGCTCGACGAGCGGGTAGCGCAAACCGATCCGGTGGCCGCAGTGACGGCATCGTCCGCGCAGCCAGAGGTAGCTCAGCACCGGGATGTTGTCGAGTGCCCGGATCGGCGTTGCGCAGTTCGGGCAGGCCGAGCGCGGTCGGACCGTCGAGATCCCCCGAGGGATCCGATGAACGACGACGTTGAGGTAGCTGCCGGTGATCAGGCCGAGGGCGATCGTCGAGAGCGCCTTGAAAAGGGGTGGCACAGCCGGATTCTACTCGCGTGGCTCGCAGGCGGTTCCGGGGCGCTCGAGGTCGAGCTCCGGCCCCAAGGCACGCCGCATCTCGGCGCCGGCCGATACGCTCTCCTCCGCCGGGTGACGCAGCTCGATCGTGGCTGCCGCGCGCGCAGGCACCGAATTGATCGAAGCTGCGGCTTCGAAAGCTACGATCTCGAGATCGTGGGCGCTCGATCGAGCCCAACGAGAGAGGCGGTCGAGACCGCGAATGAGCAGGTGGGGAGCCGAGTCCGGGTTCGGGTTGGCACTGTGGCCCGGCCGTCCGGTGGCTACGACCTCGACGATCTCGCAGGAAAGACCGGGGCTGCCGGTCGGGGGAGCGTCGAGATCCGCCGCCATCGCGGATGCGGTCAGTCCGAGGGCGACGAGCCACTGCATCGACGAGAGTGTAAGGCAGCCGCCGGCAGAAGTCCTGCTGCTAGACGAAAGCGCGGCGTCGCCCCCACCGGGCGACGCCGCAGACAAGAAGACGCCGTCGAGACTAGTTGCCGACCTGGGCGCCCGCCGGGTAGGCCACGAAGAAGCCGTCGGCCCAAACGATATCCGTGTCGTAGGCGGTGGTGACGAACGGACCGACCGTGTAGTCGGTGCCCTCGAACGAGTCGTCGCGACCCGGGCTGCGAATACCCATGACCTGGCTGCCGAGCAGCTGGGAGGAGTTCAGACGGTACTCATAGTCGTTACCCCAGCCATCCTTCGGCGGCACGGTCTGGATGTAGAAGAACGTGCTACTTGGGAACAGTGTCGTCTGCAGTGTAGTCGCGTCGATAGTGGTCCCGAAGGAGAAGTCGAAGGTCGTGGCGCCGGCGGAGGCTGCGCCGACCTGGTCGGTGAGCCAGGAGAACCAGGCGCCGCCAACGTTGCGCATGTCGCCGACCGTGCGCTTCTGCTTGGCTTTCTGCAGCGCGTCGAGCAAGTTTGGAATCAAGATCGCGGCGATGATGCCGATGATGGCGACCACGATCAGCAGCTCGATGAGCGTAAAGCCCTTCTGGCCGCGACGGCGATTAAGAACATTCATCATTAGTTGCTTCCTCCCGAAAAGGTTTGATGTCGTTGACGGAGTCCATTCCGACAGCCCACCTGTGCACAGGTCGTGCCGAGTTGGAAGTTATTTGTTTTGAGTAAGTTAGGGTTGAGGTAGGGCCGTGCAAAGTGCCACACTGCGTCAGGCTGGGTGACGATATCTGTCAGCTGTAGGGCTCCCCGTGAGCTCTCAGCGTCCCGCCGGACTTCTGGAGGTCAGCGCGACGCCAGTTCGCTGACGGTGTCCACGTACAGCTCGAGCCCGGCCACATAGCCGGGCAAGTTGATTCGCTCGTTGGTGTCGTCGGCTCGAAAGGACTCGGTGTTGAAGATGACGAACGGCGAGAAGCCGTAGGAGGGGATGCCCGCTTCTCGAAAGAACCGCGCGTCGGTCGCGCTCCAGGAGAGAAAGTACGGACCGACGGTCGCATTCGGGAACTTCGCGACGAGCTTATGCTCGAGAGTTCTGTAAATCCAGCCGTCGATCGGGCTGCCGCCGGAGGCGCCGATCGCCGGGCCGAACTGGACGTCCAGCTCGTGGGTCGCCCACGGCGGCAGGATCTCGGCCAAGATGGTCTCGAGATCGCTCCCCGGCAAGAGATGAGCGATCAGCTTCATTTGGAAGCTGCCGTCGGTGAGCTGTTCGACGCGGAAGGGGACGACTTCGTCGAGAAACAGCGATCGAAGGTAGGGCGGCATGCCGCGGAAGTCGGCCGGCGTGATCGTGCCGGCGAGGACGCTGTCGAGACGCCTCACGAGCGCTCCATCCTCACGGGTTGGTGCATAGGCGTCGAGGAAGCGAACGACCTCCGGCACGACCTTCGGCGCTCCGAGTCTCCGCTGGCGGCTCCGGAGGAGCTCATAAAGGCTCTCCAGTGGTTCTCGCGTGGCTGCACAGGCGACGCCTTCCGCGTAGCGCTTCTGAGCCGCCTCGATGCCCCAGAACTTGATCTCCGAGACGCTGATCGGCTCGACCATGCCGCCTTCGGTCAGGACCGCTGCGAAGCGGGAGACGAGCTCCGGCCGAAAGCGCAGGATCCAGCGCGTCCCGAAGTAGCTGCCTTTCTCCTCCCCGGAAGTCGCCAGGAAGATCACCGAGCGCTTGGACGGCTTCTTGCCCTCGACGAGGCTGCGCATCGCTTCGAGCTGGGCGATCGCGAGACTCTTCATGTCGAAGACGCCGCGGCCGTAGAGAAACGGCGGGTCGATGACGCCTTCGAACGGAGGGTATTCCCACTGCTCGGCGTTCGGTGCGTGAAAGACGTCGATATGGTTGTGCAGAACGATCGCCTCCGGGCGCTCTCCCTCGAGGATCGCCCACACGTTGGCGTGACCGTCTCCGATCTCCTCGACGACCGGGTCGAGGCCGATCGCCGCGAGTTGGTCGGCGAGGAAGCGAGCCCCCTCGCTTTCGACGACGCTGGTGTCGATGCGGACGTAGCTTCGGAGCAGGTCGACCGACCGCACCTCCCGCCACTCCTCGACCGTGCGGGCCGCCTCCTCGAGGGGGCCGAGCGGAACTCGCAGACGCGCGACCAGCGCCGCGACCGCTGCGATCGCGATCACGACACTCGAATAGAGGGCGACCCGGGCGGTGCGGCGGAGGCGGCGTTCGAACGGAGAATAGTGGGACACGATCGGATCTCGGCTCGCCTCGCGGTCCGATACTGTAGCAGCCCGTGGCGGTAGCGCCGGGGGCGAGGAGAGACCGGTGCGACTCATCGACGGCGAACGACAGAGCAGACCAGACTTGCCTTTCGGCCGCCGACCGCGAAGCTCCTGGCGACGGCCAGACGGAGCCTCGGCATGACCGCGGCGGCCCGCCGATCGGCTGCCGCGGCCGGCAGGCGAGAGACTCTCGTTCCCGCCTTGCTCGCCGCGGTGGGCTGTGTCGCCTACGTCGTCACCGCGTATCGCCTCGTGGGCGACTTCGGCCTCCCCCTCGACGACGGCTATATCCATCTTCAGTTCGCCCGCAACCTCGCCGCGGGGCATGGACTCTCGTACGAGAGCGGCCGACTGGTGGCCGGTTCGACGGCGCCGCTGTGGACCGCCCTTCTCGCGCTGCTGGGCTTTCTGCCCGGCTCGCCGGTGCTGTGGGCTCAAGGTCTCGGAGCCGCGCTCTTCGCGTTGGCGATCGCGCCGGTCGTCGGTCTCGCCGAGGATCTCGGCGCCGGCCGGGGGCTCGCGGCCTTTGCGGGGTTGATGACGGCGACGACCGGCCCCTTGGTCTGGGCCGCCGTGTCCGGACTCGAGATTCCGCTCTTCGTCTTGCTCAGCGTGTTCGGCGTCCGGCGTCACCTGAGAGATCGCCAGCAGTCGAGCGGCATCGCCACTTCGCTGCCGATTCTGGCGTTGGCGGCGTTGGCGCGTCCAGAGGGCGCCCTGCTGCTCGGCCTCGCGACGTTCGACCGCTGGCTCGCGCACGACCGCCGGCCGCGCGCCACATGGCGCTCGCTCTGGCCGGGGGCCGCGGTCGCGGCACTCGTCATCGTGCCGGTCGTCCTGTTCAACTCGGGGATCTCCGGCTCGCCGTTGCCGACGACCTTCGCCGCGAAAGGTGCGGGCTGGCATCGCGCGACGCCCGATCTGAAGTATCTCCACACCGTCTTCGGCATTCTCTTTCGCTCCCAGCCCTACCTGACGTGGCTGGCGGCCGCTGGGGTGGTGGGTCTGTTCGTTCCGAGGGAGCGGGCGCAGGCTCACGGCTTCCTGCCCGCCGCCTGGTGCGTCGGCTTGCCGATCGCCTATTCGATCATCGGTTCGACCGAGGCGCCGCTGGTCGGCAACTTCGGCCGCTACTTCTACCCGCTCTTCCCCTTCGTCAGGCCGAACCTCGCGAGCCCTCCGGCGCTCGACGCCCTGCTCGGCAGGAATCCGACCCTCCCCGCCAGGGTGCTGATCGCCGCCTTGGCGCTTGTCATGTCGATCCCGTCGCTCGGGCATCTCGTCGATCTGGCCGGTCGATTCAGCCAGAACGTGCGCAATGTCCAAGACGGCGACGTGGCGGCGGCCCGTTGGCTGGCCGCCCGACTGCCGCCGGAGGCGATCCTCGCGGTCAACGACGTCGGAGCGCTCAAGTTCATGCTTCCCGAGCATCGAGTGCTCGATCTGGCGGGCATCGTCACACCGGAGCTCGCCGTGTACACTCGGGTCGCGCTCGCCGCGGGGAGACCTCGAGGAGACGGAGTCCGAGCCTACCTCGCGCAAGCGAGGCCCGACTACCTCGTCATCTTCCCGCGGTGGTTCCCGATCCTGTTAGCCAACGAGCCTCGCTATCGACCGGTCAAGGAGTTCGTCGTGCCCGACAACGTAACCCTCGGTGGAGATCGGGTCGTCGTCTTCGAGACTCCGTGGACCCGCGGGCGGTTGGCGCCGTGAGCGAGCGGCTCACGGTTCCCGCGTTCGATCTCGCACGCGCCGCCCGCCGAATCGAAGGGCCGCTGGCCGACCGTTGGGCTCGCCTCCTGGAGCGCACCGCATTCGTCGGCGGAGAAGAAGTCCAAGAGTTCGAGGAAGCCTTCGCGTCGTTTCTCGAAGTCCGGGCGTGCGTCGGAGTCGCCAACGGCACCGACGCCCTCGTGCTGGCGCTCGAGGCGCTCGGGGTCGGCCCTGGAGACGAGGTGATCGTCCCGAGCTTCACCTTCATCGCGACCGCCGCGACCGTTGCCTGGCTGGGCGCAGTCCCGGTATTCGCCGACGTCGATCCGGCGACGCTGAACCTCGACGTCACCGACGCGGCGCGCAGGGTCACCCCGAAGACCGTCGGCGTCGTCGGTGTCCACCTCTACGGCTGCCCGTTCGACGTGCGGGCGTCGCTCGAGCTGTGTGCCGAGCACGACCTGTGGCTCGTCGAGGACTCGGCGCAGGCCCACGGGGCGCGGTTCGAGAGTCGGCGGGTCGGCGGATTCGGCCGGCTGGCCACCTGGAGCTTCTATCCGTCGAAGAACCTCGGCTGTTTCGGTGACGGTGGCGCCGTGACCACCGACGATCCGGAGCTCGCCGCCCGAGTTCGGCTGCTCGCCAACCACGGCGCGACAGGTCGCTACCGACACGAGCGGGTCGGGCTCAACAGTCGGCTCGACGCTCTCCAAGCGGCCGTGCTCAACTGTCGACTCCCGCTGCTCGACGAGGACAACGCCACCCGTCGGCGGATCGCCGACCGCTACCGTTCCGCTCTCGCCGGCGTGGGTGGGATCGACGCCCTCGCCGAGCCGGTCGACGTCGAGAGCGTCGTGCATCAGTTCACGGTGCGGAGCGAGCGCCGGGATGCGCTGCAGGCGTCGCTCGCGGAGCGAGGGGTCGGTTCGGCGGTTCACTATCCGACGCCGCTGCACCTCCAGCCGGCATTCGCCGGGCGCGGCGAGCCACCGGCGCTGCCCGCGGCCGAGGCCGCCGCTCGCGAAGTGCTGTGCCTGCCGGTGTTCCCAGAGCTCAGCGACGCCGAGATCGACGTGGTGATCTCAGCGCTCGTCCACTTCGCCGGCACTGGCGAGTAGGGCGAGATCGAAGTCCTGGTCACCGAGCGTCACGAGATGCTCGGCGGGCGCGAAATCGTCACGCAGCTCGATCAGGTCGGCGGTCTCGTACTGCCAGTCGGTCAGATCGCGGACAATCTCGGTCAACGGCATGGGGAGATCCTCGGCGGCGGCCGTCGCGGCTCGTACCTCGAGCTCGGCTCGCGAGGGTTGTGGCGAGTCGTTGGCGACGAGCAGCACGTTCCCCGCTCCGCGGACCTTGAAGACGAGGGTCGTGCGGAAGCTCTCGCGGAGGGTGTGAAGAAGGGAGCGGGAGAAGGGATCTTCGAGTCCCGCCGCCAAGTTGAGGGCGACGGAACCTTGCGGGGTGAGGTGGTCGCGGGCGACCGCGAAGAACTCCCGGGTCGTCAGATGAAAAGGGACGGCGAGGCCGATATAGGCGTCGACGTAGATGAGGTCCCAGGTGAGGGAGCTCCGATTCAAGAACTGGCGGCCGTCACCGATGTGTACGCGGTCGCCGTCGTCGGGTCGCCAAAAGCCGAACTGCTCGGCCATTTCGGGTACCGCCGGATCGAGCTCGACGTAGTCGACGACGAGGCCGGGGGCGGCTCGGTGCAGGACCCGAGAGACGAGGCCGCCACCCATGCCGATGGCAAGGACGCGTCGGAGCCGGGGTGTCGCCAGCAGCGCCGCGCCCGCGTAGTGGATGTAGCGAGAGGCGATCTCGCCGGAGTCCAGCCAGATGGCGGACTGGGTGACCCGGTCGCTGCGCAAGTAACGGGCTCCAGCGCGGTCGAAGATCTCGAGCGTCTGGTAGGCGGTGCCGCGGACGGCGACGACCTCTTCGGAGCGAGCTCCGCCGTCGTCGCGGACGGCGAAGACCGCGAGGGCGACGAGAATCGCGAGCGCGGGCTCCCACGGTCGCCGCATCTTGTCGGCGAGGGAGAGCGCCGCCGTGGCCCCCGCGCCGAGCGCCAACGCGGCGAGGATCTGCGTCACCGGGAAACGAGGAATCGCGACGAATGTGCACAGCAAGGTCCCGGCGAGAGAGCCGACGGTGGAGACGGCGTAGATCCGGCCGCTCGTCTTGCCGAGGCGCGCGAGATCGTCGGCGGCGAGCCGGATGACGAACGGGGAGACCATGCCGAAGAGGACGCCGGGGACACCGAAGAGCAAGGTGCACGCGAGCAGCGTTCCGCCCGGAGACGCGGCGGTCAGGTCAGCGACGGCGCGCGTCACTTCGGCGCTCCACAGCCGCAGCGCGAGAAGCCAGAGGGCGCTCAGCAGGAGCAATCGCCCGAGCGCGGCCAGCGAGGGATGACGATCGGCGAGCCGCCCTCCCCAGAAGTAGCCGAGCGACATCGAAGCCAGGAACACGCTGATGATCGAGCCCCAGACGTAGACGCTGTTGCCGAAGTAAGGGGCTAGAATCCGGCTGGCGAGGATCTCCAACGCCATCAAGAGCGCGCCGCAGAGACCGGCGAGGAGAGGGAGGATCATTCGGGTCATGGGCTTTCTCGAGGGGCGGGCTATGGTAGCTCAGGTCGCGCTCGCGTTCAGCTGCGTGGCGCTCACCGTGGTCCCCTTCCTCGGCATCGACCTGGTGCCCAGTACCGATCTGCCCCAGCACCTGGGCCAGATGCGCCTCTTCGAGCGTGCCTGGAACGATCCCGCCAGCGGGCTCACCATCCAGTGGGGCACCCCCTACTGGCTGGTCTACGCAGTGGTGGCCGTCGCCTGGGTCGCGCTCCCCCCGCTGGCGGCGGCGTGGGCTGCCGCCTTGGGGCTTCTCGTGCTGCAAACGGTGTCGATCCAGATCCTCGGGACGGGCCTCGGGCGGCCGCTGGCGGCGAGGGCGCTGGCCACCGCGTTCGTCTTCAACCAGCTCTTCTACTGGGGATTCCTGAACTTCCAGTTCGGCTGGCTGCCGTTCGTCGCCTGGTTCTTGGTCAGCCGCCGACGCCCAGGCGAGGGCGAGGCGGCATGGAAAGAGCCGGTGATCTTCGCCGGTCTGGCGGTCGTCCTCTACCTCTCTCACGCGCTTTGGTTCGCCCTCGCCGTGGCCTGGTTGCCGCTCGAGGCCTGGCTCAGCGGCCGCCGGCGCGAGGAGCTCGGCCGGCGCCTGGTCGGGTTGGCGCCGGTCGCCTTGGCCGCCGCCGGCTGGTTCATCCAGGTGCGCTCGTCGAGCTTCGCGACCGGCGCCGAGTGGGGCCTTCAGCAGTTCAGTCGCATCGACTTGCGGTCGATCGTGCTCGGAGCGCTCGGCGGGGTCCGGCACCCGGTGGAGTTGATCGTCGTGATCGCCGCGCTGCTGTGGATCGCGCTGGCCCTCGTCGCCCATCGCCGGGAGCCCTGGCTCGGCTGCGATCGCTACCTCGCGACTCTCACGCTCGTCTTCGTCGTGCTCTACGCGGTGTTGCCGGACAAGTACGTCAACACCATTCGCTTCAGCAGCCGATGGCTGCCCTATCTGTTCATCACCGCCTTGCTCGCGGTCGGTCGCCCGCCGTTGGGCAAGATCGGCCGAGCGGCCGTGGCCGGCCTGTTGCTGGTCGCTCTGGTGGCGACGACCGCCGTTGCGTGGCGAGGCTTCGAGGAGACGGAGCTGGCCGGCTTCAGCGAAGCGCTCACGGCGCTGCCCGACTCGCCGCGCCGGGTTCTGGGCCTCAACTACCTCGAGGAGAGCCGCTATCTCTGGGTTCGACCGTTCAGGCAGAAGTTCGCCTGGGCTCAGGTCGCGAAGCGTGGGGAGCTGAGCTTCTCGTTCGGCTACTTCGCGACGAGCCTCGTGGTCTACGACGACTTGGATCGAGTGGTCTGGACGCGCAACCTCGACAACTACCCGGAGCTCCTGCAAGCGACCGATTTCGAGCACTTCGATTTCGTGTTGGTTGGGGGCGGTCCGGACGCCCATGCCCGAATGAGCCGCTTCCCGGAGCTGGCGGCCGTGACCTCCGGCGGCCTCTGGCGGTTGTACCAGGCGGCAGCCGGTGGCGCTCCCGAGCAGCCTTAGTACCACCGCTTCAGAGAGGCGGGAGGCGACCGGGGCCTTCCGCTATGCTCGCGAGACCGATGCCTGCCGCGACCTCTCCCGAGCCCCAGACGGTCGACCCACGCGCCTACTCGAACGCACTCGAGCGCCTGGACAATGGGGTTTGGAGCTCCGGAACGGGCGTCGAGCTGTCCTATCCCGAGGACGGCAATGAGCAGTGTCTGGCAGTCGAGGAGGGGTCGTTCTGGTTCCTGCATCGCAACGCCGTGATCGTCGATACCCTCCATCGGCATCCACCGCCGGGCCCGCTCTTCGATGTCGGTGCCGGCAACGGCTTTGTGTCGATGGCGATCCACGAGGCCGGTCTACCGGTGGTGGTGATCGAGCCCGGCCCCAGAGGCTCCGCCAATGCCAGGGCCCGGGGACTCGACCCGGTGATTCAAGCTTCGCTGGAGGGTGCCGGCTTCGCACCGGGCTCACTGCCTGCGATCGCGTTCTTCGACGTGGTGGAGCACGTCGAAGACGACCTTGGACTACTGACCCTGGCGACCGCTCTGCTCGAGCCCGGAGGGAGGACCTATCTCACCGTGCCCGCCCACCGCTGGCTGTGGTCCGAGGACGACGAGCGAGCGGGCCACTTTCGCCGCTACGACCGGCAGAGTCTGACTCGGCTGTTGGCCAAAGCGGGCCTGACGGTCGAGTGGGTCTCGCACTTCTTCGTGCCGTTGCCGCCGCCGATCCTGCTCTCGCGAGTATGGCTGGCGCGGTTCAGGCAGGAGGGGTGGAGCGCGACTCGAGCGGTGGCTCAGCACGATGTCCGATCGAGTCGGCTGTCGCCTCTCTTGGCTTGGGCGCTCGCCCTCGAGCGCCGGTGGCTCGATCGCGACCGCGCTCTGCCGTTCGGTTCCAGCCTGATCGCGGTCGCCCGTCGAAGCGGAGGCGAGGCGGCGGGGAATCGCCCGAATGTCCGGTGATGCCGGCCGCGCCCACTCGGATGCGGGCCTGAAGCGGTTGTTGCTTCTGCCGGCGATCTACAGCGGGCTTCAGCGCTTGCTCGGCGCCGAGCGCTCGCGGGCTGTCTTCAGCCGCGACTACATCGCCGCGCAGCCGGGAGACTCCGTTCTCGACCTCGGCTGTGGCGCCGGGGATATCCTCCCCCACCTGCCAGAGGGAGTGCGCTACACGGGGATCGACATCAACCCCTCCTACATCGAGAGTGCCGCCGCTCGATTCGGCGCCAGGGGTCACTTTTTGGTCGGCGACGTTGCCGAGCTCGACCCGGTCAGTGTCGGAGGGCCGTTCGATCGCGTCCTGATGGTGGCGCTCTTGCATCATCTGGACGGCGCCGAAGCCGAGAGCCTACTCGCGAGCGCGGCGCGACTGCTTTCGCCTGGAGGGTCGGTCGTGACCTTTGACTGTGTCCTCGTTGAGCGTCAGCCTCGTATGGCCCGATTCCTGATCGAGCGGGACCGTGGGCGGCGGGTTCGGACCCCGGAGGGCTACCGAGCGGTCCTCGGCCGTGAGTTCGAAAAGGTCGAAGACGAGGTCCGACACGATCTCCTGCGGGTGCCCTACACCCACTACATCGCGCGCGCTTCGCGGCCGCGTCTTCGACGAGGCTCCTAGTCGCTGACGAAGACGTCGCCACCGGGCAGCAACGGCAGGTCGCTCGGCAGGCGATCGAGAGTCGGTCCGATCCAGGCGATGACGGCGCCGGAATTCGGCAAAGCGATCGAATGCTCCCCGCGTTCGAGGCTCACGGTCGTTCCCGAGGGAACTTCGGAGCCGTCGATGGCGATCGCCTCGCCGCCCGGCGACAGGACGACGTAGCGCCCGCTCCGATGCACGCGGTGGCTCTCGGCGAGCGGCCCACCGAGTACATAGAGGTTGCGGCTGATGGCCGTGTAGCGCTCGCCCATGAAGCTCCGGTCGGCTCGGCCGAGCCAGCCCCAACGGTAGTTGGTGATCAGCACCGGCGGCGCCTCGGCCGCCATCAGCTCACGAAAGGAGGTTCGCTCTCCGAGTCGGTAGGAAGGCATGAACAGCGAGTGGAGCATCCAATCGCGGCCTGGCGGCCTCCGCGTGAGCACCAGGCCGGCGGCGTCGAGGACCGGATCTTCGGGCGACGTGAGTGCCTCGGCAGCCTCGATATGAGCGCGTTGTGCCGAGCCACTCACGCGGCCGATGTGGCCTTCGCTGGTGTTGTAGATGAAGCTGCCGATGCAGGAGAGCGCCGCGATCACGGCTAGCGCCCAGCGCGCTCCGCGATCGGCGAGGCGCCATAACGAGCCGAACCCGTCGACGGCGGCGAGGAAGAGGAACGGAATGAGATGAACCAGGTTGTAGGTGTAGGGCACCGGGTTGAGAAGCAGCACGACGAGCATCAGCACTAGCCAGACCGCCGTCACGATCGACGGCCCCTCGCCGCTCCACCCTTTCCGGCGCGGCTCCCAGGCGAGCCGCACGATCGATCCCGCCGCGAGTGCGGTCAAGTGGGGAACGGAGGAGAGCAGCTCCAGCAAGCGGCCCCATGGCGAGAACCGGCTCGCGGCGGCGCCCGAGCGGCCGAGCTGGGTCATCTGCTGGATGAAGTCGTCGCCGATGCCGCCGACGGCGAGGAGACCCATGCCGCCGCCAATTCCCGCCGCGATTCCCGCGACCGTCCAGCCGGCGGCCGCCAACCATCTCGGGCGGGCGCGGCCCCAATACGCCGCCGCCGCGATCAGCACCAGCCCCGCCGGCCAGACCAACAACGCCTTGAAGGAATTCATCTGCATCCAACCGGCGAGCAGGCCGGCGAGGAAGAACGCGCCGCTGCCGGCGGACCCACGCGCGGCTCGCTGGGCGAGCGCAAAGAGGCCGAGCGAGCCGGCGAGCATCAACACGTCGTGGCGAATCTCGAAGCCGTGACGCCAGAACGGCTCGACCAGGGTCGCGGCCACCAGAGTGGCACTCACGGCCAACCAGCCGCGCGTGCGCGGAGCGAAGAGAGCGATCAGAACCAGGTCGAGGATGAAGAGTGGCAGAAAGAGCGCCCGCATCTTGAGCAGGATCGTCCAGCTGTCTCCGCCGGCGCCGGCGACCCACGACAAGGGGACGACGAACGGGGAGTAGTAATTGAGATAGTCCGGAAGGTCGTGGATGCCGAGCAAGGCGGCGTTGTAGGCGACCTGGATCTCGTCGACGTGAAAGTAGCGGTCGAGAGCGAGGGGGATGAGCTGGTTCGAGACCAGCAACGTCCAGAACGCCAGCAGGATGAGGGCGAGCACCAGCTCCCTGCGGCCTCGGGCCGGGGTCGATCCGCCATTCTGCGGCTGGGGCTTCGAAACCGTCATCCGTCTTCTGTACCCGCGCCGCCGGCCGTTCGCCCTTGCCACCGACTCCGGAAGGCTATTATGACCGTGCCCGAGAGGTGGTTGCGCGCCGAACGGGATGGAGGCAGGTGATGAGGGAAAGGGCCGTGGAACTCTCGATCGTAACGACGCTCTACCGCTCCGGCCGCTATATCGAGGAGTTCTATCGGCGCGCGGTCGCCGCGGCCGAGAAGCTCGGACGGTCGTTCGAGCTGGTGTTCGTCAACGACGGGTCGCCCGACGAATCGCTGGCGCTGGCGCTCGCCGTCGCCCGCTCGGACCCGCGGGTGACGGTCGTCGACCTCTCTCGGAATTTCGGTCATCACATGGCCTTCATGGCAGGGCTCGATCATTCGGCCGGTGAGCGCATCTTCTTCATCGACGTCGATCTCGAGGAGGAGCCGGAATGGCTGGCCGACTTCGACAGGGAGCTCGATCGGAAGGCGGCCGACATGGTCTACGGATTCCAGCACGAGCGTGCCGGAGGCTCCTTCCGGCGATGGAGCGGCAAGCTCTTCTACGGTCTCTTTAACCGAGTTTCGGACCAGCCGATCCCTGAGAACCCGTGCACCGTGCGCCTTCTGAGTCGCCGTTACGCGAACGCCCTACAGGGGCTGCGCGACCGCAATCTGTTCCTTGCCGGCAACTACGCTTGGGTCGGTTTCGAGCAGGTCGGTATGCCGGTGGTCAAGAAGGTCCGCGCTTCGCGATCGTCGTACGGGTTGATCCACTTGATGCGGCTGTTCGTCAACGCGGTCGTCTCGTTCTCGGCCGCGCCGCTCAGGACGATCTTCTTCGTCGGTCTGGCGATCTCGAGCCTGTCCGGCCTGCTTGGCTTGATCTTTCTGGTACAGAAGCTCCTCGATCCGAGCAAGGTGGCCCTGGGCTGGGCATCCGTGATGGTCTCGATCTGGTTTCTGAGCGGAACGCTGATCTTCATCTGCGGCATCCTCGGCCTCTACATCGGCGCGATCTTCGCGGAGACCAAGCATCGACCACCCTACGTCGTACGAGCCGTGCACCGGCTGGAAACGACGGAGGAGACGGGCGAGGCATGAGCCACGATCCCCACGATCTCGACGGCCAGCGTTCGAGCTACCACGCCGGCTTCCGTTTCTTCGACGAGAATGCCCGTGCGCTCACCTGGTACGCCGAGCGACTCGTCGGCTGTCTGGCCCGCCGGGATTGCCGCTCGGCACTGAGCCTCGGAATCGGCCAACGGATCGTCGGTGGTCGGCTGATCGAGGCGACGCTCGCGGGGCGGCTCGAGCGTTACATGATCGTCGAGGGCTCGGCGACGGCTATCGAGGAGCTGCGCGCGGATGCCGTCGATCTCTCCAAGACGGAGTTGGTCGAGTCTTGGTTCGAGCGTTTCTCCACCGAGGCGCGCTTCGACCTGATCGAAATGGGATTCGTGCTCGAGCACGTCGACGAGCCGAGGGCGATCGTGGAACGTTTTCGAGCCTTCCTCAACCCTGGGGGCGTCTGCGCGATCGCGGTCCCCAACGCTCGTTCGCTGCACCGGCTGATCGGCTTCGAGGCGGGGCTGCTCGACGACGTCTACCGCCTGAGCTCCGAGGATCTCGCCCTGGGGCATCAGCGCTACTTCGACCTCGAGAGTCTGAGGTCGCTGGTGACCGCCGCCAAGCTCGACATCGAGGTCGAGGAGGGGATTCTCATAAAGCCGATCACCAGCGGTCAATTGAAAGCGCTCGACCTCCCTCCCGAGGTCTATCGAGGGCTGTTCGAGGTCGCGGTCGAGCTGCCGGCGATCTCCAACTCGATCTACATGGAAGCCGTCCGGCCGTGACTGCGAGCCCGGCGCGGCGGCCGTCGGCGGTTGCCGTATTGATCCTCTCGGGCGGCGGCTTTCAGGGCCTCGGGATCGCTCGAGCTCTGGGGGGAGTACCGGACGTGCGGATCGTCCTCGCCGACAACGGAGCCCAGCCGCTGACGGGGCTGTTGGCCGACGACGTCGTACGCCTCCCCGATCTGGCCGATGTCGAGGCCTTTATGCGAGCGCTGCGAGAGACCTGCCGGCGTCTCGAGGTGCGGCTGATCATGCCCGCCACCGAGCACGAGCTGGCGATTCTCGCGGGCGCTTCTCCGAGGCTCGAGAGAGAGCTGGGGCTCAAGGTGGCGGTCAGCGCACCCGAGGTCTTCGAGCGCTTCGGCGACCGCGCCGCTCTGCTCGACGAGCTCGGCCGCCTCGCGGTACCGAGACCGCCGACCGTGAGCTTGGCCTCGGCCGGCGAGGCGGACCTTCCGCTGCTCGGCAGGCCGCGCCGCTCCAGCTGGGGAGGGCGATCCCACGTCGTCGTCCGGACCGCCGACGAGCTGGCCGCCGCGCGGCGAGATGACCGCGGCGACCGACTGTGGACCCCGTTTTACGAGGAGTTCGACGAACTGTCGCTCGACTTCGCCATCGGCTTCGATGGCGAGCTGTCCCCGGTGGTCGTGCGCGAGCGGGTGCGCACCAGCGGGGGTTTCTGCGTAGTGGCCGCCGGCAGGGACGGCGGAGAGGTCGAGGAGTACGCGCGCCGCGTCGCCGCGGAGCTCGCCCGCACCGGAGGCCGTGGACTGTTCAATCTGCAGTTCCTCTTGACCTCGGAGGGACCCCTGGCCTCCGATCTGAACCTGCGCTTCGGGACCTCGGGCGTCTTTCCTCTCGGGGTGGGAGCGAATTTCATGCAGTTCCTGCTCGATTCGGCCACCGGCCGATCGCCCGCAGCACGGCCGGCGACAGGCAGGGGAGTCCGGATGTACCGGCCGTTGGTCGAGCGCTTTCTACCCGATGATTCGCTCGCCCTTGACGGCTTGGTGTTCGACCTCGACGACACTCTCCTCGATCAGAAGGCGTGGATCGTCGGCAAGCTCGAGCTGCTCTGGCAGGCGATGGCCGACGAGCTGCCGCCGCTCGAGATCTTCCGGCGAGCCGGCTGGGAGGCGATCGAGAACGGCGAGCAGGCGGTGACCCTCGACTCGATGATCTCCAGACTGGGGCTGTCGACGGAGCTGAGAGAGCGGATGATCGACACCTACCGCGCGGCGGCACCGAAGAGCGCACCCCTCTACGCCGACGTCCGCGGCGCCCTGGCCGCTCTGCGGGCAAGAGGACTCAAGCTGGCGCTGGTGACCGACAATCCGCCGGAGTCTCAACGTCAGAAGCTCGAGGCCGCCGGCATCACCTCGGCTCTCGACTGCGTCGTCTTCACCCGCGAGATGGGCGCCGAGAAGCCGGATCCGGCGGGGGTTCGACACGCCGCCGAGATCCTGGCGATCCCCCCCGCGCGGCTCGGATTGGTGGGGGACCACCCCTTGCGCGACGGTGAGGCAGCGCTCGCGGCGGATCTCGGACGCTTCTTCTGGATCGAGCGGCCGGGTAGCTTCGCCAGCGTCTCGCCGACCCTCGTGCGCGACCTGCGCCCGGAGCTGTGGGCCGTCACGGTCCGGATTCGCGACCTGCGAGAGCTCCAGGAGGCGGTGAGACCGCGATGAAGTGCGTCATTCTGCAGCCGTCCTACATTCCGTGGCGGGGCTACTTCCACCAGATCCGCGAGGCCGACATCTTCGTCTTCTACGACGACGTCCAGTTCGACAAGCACGGGTGGCGCAACCGCAACCGGATCCCCACTCGATCGGGTCCACTCTGGTTGACCGTGCCGGTGCTTGCGTCCGATGCCCCCGCGACCGGTCTGCCGATTCACGAGGTGCAAATCAACTGGGACCGGGCCTGGAACCGGAAGCAGTGGCGCACGATCGAGCAGAACTACTCGAAGGCGCCTTTCTTCGCTCGCTATGCGCCGGAGCTCGAGAGGTTCTTCGAGGGGCGACCGGAGCTGCTCGTCGATCTGACGATCCCGCTGACCGAGTGGGCGGCCGCCGAACTCGGCGTGTCCGACACGCGATATCTTCGTTCGTCTCAGCTAGGCATTCCCGGGCACCGGACCGAGCGCCTGCTCGCAATCCTGGATCATCTAGAGGCCGACAGTTACCTATCGGGTCCGTCGGCGCGCGATTACCTCGACGAGGCGGCTTTCGTCGACGCGGGGATCGAGCTGACCTACATGGACTACGACTATCCTCCCTACGAGCAGCTGCACCAGCCGTTCGAGCCGCAGGTCTCGATCATCGACCTGCTTTTTCTGAAGGGCCCGGAGGCCCCTCGCTGGATTTGGGGCGTCGAATCCGGCGCCCAGGCCGATCGATGACCGACGGACGAGAGCTCGCACCGATCCCGTTCAACCGCCCCTGTCTCGTCGGCAGGGAGCTCGAGCACGTGGCCGACTCGTTCCGGCGCATGCAGATCTCCGGTGATGGGTATTTCACCAAGAGGTGCCAGGAGCAGCTGTCCAGCTTCCTCGGTGGCGCCAGTGTGCTGATGACTTCCTCCTGCACCCACGCCCTCGAGATGACGGCGTTACTGCTCGACTTGGGACCGGGCGACGAGGTGATCCTGCCCGCGTTCACGTTCGTCTCGACAGCCAACGCCTACGCGCTGAGGGGGGCGACACCGATCTTCTGCGACAGTCGGCCGGACACGCTGAATCTCGACGAGCGGTTGCTGCCCGATCTCGTGAGCGAGCGGACCCGGGCAATCGTGCCCGTTCATTACGCGGGGGTGGCGTGCGCGATGGACGAGATCTGTGAGCTCGCGGACGAAAGTGGGATCTCGGTCATCGAAGACAACGCTCACGGTCTATTGGGGCACTATCGAGGCCGGCCTCTGGGCACCCTTGGGCGCCTCGCGACCCTGAGCTTTCACGAAACCAAGAACTTCACCTCCGGAGAAGGCGGGGCGGTGGTGCTCAACGATCCGTCGTTGATCGACCGGGCGGAGATCCTGCGGGAGAAGGGCACCGATCGTAGCCGGTTCTTTCGAGGCGAAGTCGACAAGTACACCTGGGTCGACGTCGGTTCGAGCTACCTGGCGTCGGACCTGCTCGCCGCCCTCCTGCTGGGGCAGCTCGAGGCTGCCGAGAAAGTCCAGGCCCGGCGCGAGTGGATCTGGAGCTCCTATCGCACCGCACTCGCGGACTGGGCGCCCGACCACGGAGTGACCTTGCCGTTCGTTCCCGAAGACTGCCAGACTTCTCACCATCTTTTTCACCTGCTATTGCCCGATGTGGCGAGCCGCGATCGATTCATCGCTCATCTCAGCAGTCGCGGCATCCAGTCGGTCTTCCATTACGTACCGCTGAACTCCTCGCCGATGGGAGAGCGCTTCGGCGCTCGTGCCGGCGACTGCCCGGTAGCGGAAGACGTCGCTGCGAGATTAGCGAGACTTCCGCTCTTCTACGATCTCGACGAATTCGATCTCGAGCGCATCGCCGGTGCCGTGTGCTCTTTCCGACCCTGAACCTGCGGGGGACGGCAATCGGCGAGTCCAGCAAGCCTGGCGGCCCCGTCGCGGACGTCGATCGTTCCGGCGAGACGCCAAGGCGTAGCCGCTTCTCGATCATCGAGCTCAAAGTCGAGCGCCAGCTCGCTGAGGGTGACGTTCTTGCAGTAGACATCGACCACACCCGGTTCGAGATCGTGTGAGGCGAACCAACCCCGTAGGTAGCGCAGCTGGGCACCGGGTCCTTCCCGGGTGCCGCGTGCGAAGAAGCCGAGCAGCTTCCAGTATCGGCCGGAGACCTCCGGGTAACCGTCCTCGGAGAAGGAGGGTATCGAGATCTCTCGCCCGCCGACGCGGGTGGTGAATCGCAGAATCGGCCCCGAGAGGCGGAAGTGCCAGTCGAGAAACAGAGGATGGCGGGTGGTTCCGAGGATCGCGCTGAGGGGATTGGTTAGGCCGATCGGCTGGGCGGCGAGCCACACCTGGCTAGCGACCAGACCGGAGATCAGAAGCGCTGAACCGTAGGTCGCCAAGCGAGAATGCCGGCGAGGCACGCTCCCGACCCTCGCGCGGCCGTTGACCGGCAGGTAGAGCAGGAGCAGGGTTGCAAAGGCGAGGCCAAACAGCGGCAGCGGGAAGAACACCGCCGATCCGACGTGGAGCGCCAGTCCGAGCGCGAGCCAGAGCGATCGCGTGCCGCGAACCACGATCAGCGGAAAGAGCAGCTCGTAGACGAGGGCCGAATAGGTGAGCGTCTTCATCAGCACCGCCGACTCGGCCCAGTCCGGCAGCATCCCGGTCGAGAAGTGCGGCAAGGCGGCACCCAGCCAGAAGGCCGAGCCGCCGAGCCAGATCTCCGACTGGAGCTTGAACCAGACCGAATCCCAGTAGGCGAGGGTGATGGCGACGGTGAGGAGCGCGACGAACCATCCGGGCGCTCGATCGGCCGCCACCGACCGGCGGCGCCCGTCGACGGTCCACCGCTGGGGAAGGGGCGCGAAGACGAAGAGGAACTCGAAGTGGATGAAGATCTTGTCGAGGTGATAGGGATCCTGGCAGAGGCCGAAGAGCAACCGCAACAGGCAGGCGTTGAGAACGAGAGCGACCCGGGTGACAACGCCGACGAGGACCGCCGAGGTCAACAGGAACGCGGCGGCGAACAGCGAGTGCACGAGGACCGGTGGATAACCCTCGAACGCCACCGACCTCCAGCCGTAGAGCCTCGCGAGCGCCACCAGCAGCACACCGTGAAAGAGCACACGAACGAGGCTCAGGCTGGTCAGCGAAACGTCGGCATCGAGGAGGCGCCGGAAGTCGTAGCGCGCGCGAGGAGCGGGGCGAGAGTCTGGCATGGGAGGTAAGCTAGCTTAGTCGCTGCTCCTCACCTCGCTCCGTGAGCTCGGTTGTCGTTGGGGCCTCGCCTGCGGGTCCGTCGTCGGGCTTGCGCCCGACAAGGGGCGCCTTGAATCCGTCACAGAAGCGGCTCGCCGGTCTCACGGCCGCGCCGGAAGCCTTCGATATGATGCCGCGCATGACGAGTCGGCCCGGTCCGTCGCGCATCTCGAGACCGTGGCCGGTCGTGGCGATCCACGGCGTGTTTCTGCTCGCCCTCCTCGTCTTCTTCCGAATTCACAAGGTCGTCTTCTCCGAGCTCTCACCCGCGCCCCTCGCCTGGTTCGCGCTCTTCCTTCCCGATCTCGGGTTCGTGCTGATCTTCGAGTGCTTCTGGCTCGTCGTCAGCCGCGGCCGCGCTTCGCGCTGGTGGCGAACATCGCTCCACTCCAGCCACGCCGTCGTCTACCTGTTCGTGGTCCTGGCCCATCACTTCTTCCTCAACACCGGCTACCGGATCCCCTTCGATCTGGCGGCCTACGCGGTCGCCAACCTGCGCATGCTGCGCGACCTGCTCATGGTCACGGGAGGCGGCGACCTCTGGCGCGATCTCGCCGTGGCGGCGGTCGCCTTCGGCCTGGCGGTCGCCCTGCCGCGGATTCCGCGGTTGGCCGCGCGACCCGCTCCGCACAGGTTCCTTTTCCCTGCGGCTATCGGGATCGGGTTGGTGCTATTGGCGGCGTCACCGCTCGAGGAACCGCAGCTGCGCAACATCTCGCGCAACGACCTCCTCGCTTTCGCCGCGAGCGCCATCGACGCTTCGCAGCCGGGCGCGAGCGTAGGTCCGCTCATGACCCCGCCCGATGGCCTCTACCGCGCTCCCCGTCTCGAACCTCGACGGACCGGCAGCCGGCCCAACATCGTCCTCATCCTCCTGGAATCGACCGGAGCGCAGGCGGTGGGGACGGACTTCTCTGCCGGGCTGACGCCGAACCTGGAGGCGATCGCGGCCGAAAGCGTGATCGTCGAGCAGGCCTACGGCACCGTATCCCATACCTCGAAGGCGCTCGTCGGGCTGCTGTGTGGAATGACCCCCCGGCTCGACCTCGAGATCGTCGAGTCGCTCGAGGGCAACCTGCCGATCCCCTGCCTGCCGACGCTCCTCGGCAACTTGGGATACCGCACGGCGTTCCTGCAGACGGCGCTCGCCAGCTTCGAGAACCGCCCCGGCCTGGTGGCTAACCTCGGCTTTCAGTTCGGCGCCTATCAAGAGACCCTCGAGCGGCCGCCGTTTCAGAAGATGGGTTACTTCGGCCTCGACGAGTTCGCGATGATCGAGCCGGCGCTGCGGTGGACGGCGAGCGATCGCCCGGAGCCGTTCTTCCTCACCCTATTGACGATCTCCCCTCATCATCCCTACGAGACCCCGGGCGTGAACCCGGGGGACGCGGAGAACGAGGAGCTCTATCGGGACACACTGCGCCACCAGGATCGCTTCGTGGGCGAGCTCTACCGGGGCCTCGAAGCCGCGGGCGCGCTCGAGAACACCCTGCTCGTCATCATCGGGGATCACGGCGAGGCGTTTGGCGAGCACCAGCTCTTCGAGCATGACGCCGTGCCCTACGAAGAAGTGGTCTGGACCCCCTGGCTGCTTCACGGTTCGGCGCTCGTGGGAGAGCCGCGCCGGATCGGCGGATTGCGAAGCCACCTCGACTTCCTGCCGACCGTCCTCGAGCTCCTGGGTGGCGACTGGGAAGGGCTGCTTCCGGGCAAGAGCTTGCTCGCCACGGCGGGCCACGAGCGGGTGATCACCTCCTGCTGGTACCGTAACCACTGCCTCGGAATGCGCCGCGGAGACCGCAAGGCGGTCTACAAGTTCGGGCACGGACCGACCGAGCTGTTCGACCTGGAGCGCGACCCGGCGGAGCGCCGCGACCTCGCCGCGACCCTGACCGCTCAGCAGTACGAGAGCCTGGAAGCGGAGATGCTCGCCTTCAAGCTGTCGATCGACGCCTTCTGGGCTCGCTACCCGGTCGCCGACGGTCCCCCCAGCTGGTGGGAAGAGGAGGCCGAGCTCAGCGGCGGCGGCGCGACCCCGTGACCGGAGGTCCGGCCCTCGCCTTCGACCCGGCAGGCGGCTTCACCACCCCGATGCTCCCGCGTCCACCCCGTCGCCGGGGGACCCGTGCCCCCGGGTAGCAATGTTGGCTGATGGTTGTGTCGCGCGTCCGAAGAAATCAGGCGAAGAAGCCCTCTTTCCCAGACTGGCCAGCCCGTCCCAACCCCAGTCTGGGAAAGACCCCTTCTTCGCCTTGACAGTTCGGGAAGGTGCAGGTGCTCCCAAGATCGCTCTAAGCAGGCTGGTCCAAGCCCGTAGGAAAGTCCCTCGTCCTTCGAGAGCTCTTTTGGCTCCTGAGCTGCTGAGGTCGAACAACCGTCGAAGCATTCGCTTCCGCCCGAAAGCGCTCGAGAGAACGAGGGCTAGTGTCGGGCCACCCAGCTTTCGACCACCTCGCGCATCAGCTCAGTGCCGTTCTCGAAGGCCTCGAGGGGGATTCGCTCGTTGGCGGCGTGCACGGTGGCGGTCACCGTCGAGTCGAGGATGAAAGGGGAGAAGCCGTAGGCGGGGAGCTCCCGACGGCGGAAGAAGCGCGAATCGGTGACGCCCGAAACCGTCTGCTCCACTACCGGCGCCTTGCCTCCGAGCACCTCGCGAAGAACTTCGACGATCTCGTGGTCGAAAGGACTAGCGGCGACCGGCGGTGCTTCGAGGAGGATCTCGACCGCGGCTTCGGGGCCGAGAGCGCTGCGCACCTGTTCGAGCTTGCGGGCGGCGTCGCTCTCCGGCAGCAGGCGGAGGTCGATCGAGGCGCGGGCCGAACCGTCCGGAAGACGCTCGAGCTCGTTGATCTGGAGCGAGTCGATGAAGTAGCTCGCCATCCCCGGCAGCAGCGAGAGGAGCGGACCGGACGGCTCGATGTGGCGATCGAGCTCGGTGAAAATCGCCCGCCAATGATCGTTGTAGTAGGGCGCGAGCCCGGCGAAGACGCGCCGGTTGGTGGGAGTGACCTGCCACTCGAGAGGCTGCTCCAGGAGGCGCGCGAGGGCGATGATCAACGACTCGGAGTGGTCGGCCGTGACCCGCAGCCAGAGCGGGCGCTTTTGGCTCGTCTCGATGCCCCACCAGTGCAGGCGCCCCTGGAAACCTCGGTTGACGCCTCCTTCGTTGAGCACCGCCGCGACCTCGCTGAACAGCTCGGGGCGCTTCGCCAGCCAGCGCTCCGCGCCGATCTCCCCGCCCGACTCCTCGCCGGCCGTAGCGAGAACCGCGACACCGCGATGCCGCGGCGAGCCGGAGCGCTCGAGCGCGACGAGGGCGGCGAGGTGCGCAATCCCCAGCCCCTTGGAGTCGATGGCGCCGCGGCCCCAGATGGAGCCGTCTCGCACGATTCCGGCGAACGGCTCGACGTCCCAGTCGGCGCCGGCCGGCACGACGTCGGTGTGATGAAGGAGCAGCAGGGTTCGCGTCTGCGTTCCGTCGTCCGCCGGCAACGTGGCGAGCCAGCTCGATCGGCCGTCGCCGACGTCGAGCCGCCGAGTTTCGATCGCGGTCCCGGCGACGAGCGACTCGAGATACTCCACCGCCGAGTCTTCGTTACCCGGCGGCTCGGTGGTGTCGATGCGCAGGTAGTCCTGCAACCACGTGGCGACTTCCGAGAGTGGCTCTTCGACCTGCCGCGAGTCACAGGCGAGACCGGCGAGGAGCAGGGCTTGGACGACGACCAAGCCGGTAGCTCTGCCGAGCGCCGAAGATGCGCCCACGGGAGTCTTCGCTGGGGTCAGCCGACGTAGACGATCCAAATCACCACGCCGCCCCAGAGAGCTATGTTGACGAGGAACGGGCCATCTCGAAGGAGCTGCTCCGTCGGGTTGCGCCGTTCCGCCTTCTGGTAGATGAGATAGAGATAGCGAAAAATGCCGAAGAGCATGAAGGGGATGGTGTAGATCAGCTGTCGATCCCCAAAGCGCGCGACGTTTTCAGGGGCGACGGCGTAGAGCGCGTAGGAGAGCACGCTCGAGGCGGTCACGACGTTGACCATTTGATCGAGGAACGTGGGGCTGTACTTGGCGAGCACCTGGCGCTGCCCACCTGCCTGTTCGGCCATTAAGATCAGCTCGTGCCGGCGTTTCGAGAGGGCGAGCAGGAGCGAGACGAAGATCGTGCACAGGAGCAGCCACGCCGACACTTCGACCTCGACGGCCGCGCCGCCGCCGACCACCCGCAAGACGAAGCCGACGCTGATGATGAGCACGTCGAGGATCACGACCCGTTTGAGTCCACTGGAGTAGAGCAGGTTGAGAGCGAAGTAGATGGCGATGATCACCGCGACCCGCGAACCGAGCGGCCAGGCGACCGCCAAGGCAACTCCGACGAGCACAGCTGCAACGACGACGCCGGCGGCTGGCGATACAGTACCGGTCGCGAAGGGACGGTGGCGCTTGAGCGGATGTCGACGGTCTTCTTCGCGATCCCGGATGTCGTTGATGATGTAGACCGCGCTGGAAGCCAGGCAGAAGGCGGCGAACGCCCAGGAGGCACGCACGAGCGAGGGGCGATCGAACAGCGCGCCGGCGAATACCAGCGGCGCCAGGACGAAGACATTCTTGACCCACTGATGGGGTCTCAAGGCGCTCAGTAGACCGAGAAGCATGAAGTCCATTCTACGCAATCAATCCGAGACGAGCCGATTCGTCCTGACCTGGATTCTCCCGGTGATGGCGCTGATGTCGGTCGTCGTGCTTCCGCTCGCGACCGGCAGTCGAACGCTCTTCCAACGCGACGTGCTCAACACCCATTACGGGATGAAGTGGGCCCAGGCTCAAGCGATGAGCGAAGGGCAACTGCCGATGATCGACGTCTACCGTGCGGGCGGGCAGCCGCACCTCGGCAACCCGAACACGGTGCCCCTCTATCCCACCAATCTGCTGTTTCTGGTCGGCGAGACCTTATGGGCGATGAACGTCCACTTCTGGCTTCACTGGCTGCTGGCGCCGTTCGCCGGCTATTGGCTCGGCAGGGTGTTGCGAATGCGGCGGGAGGCGGCGTGGGCCGCCGGCGCGATCTACGCGACGAGCGGCTTCTATCTGTCGACCCTGAATCTCTACAACCTGGTGGCGGTCGCCACCCTGGCTCCAGCTTTTTTGGCGGCGGGACTGGAGCTCTCGGAACCGGAGCACCGTCGCCGCGCCTTCGTCGCCGGCGCCGTGCTCTGGGCGCTGATGATCCTCGGCGGCGACCCGGTCACGGCGGCGATCAGTCTGTTGGCGACCGTCGGGATCGTCGCTGTGCACCGCGGCCGGCGCTATCCCTGGATCGCGGCGGCAGCGTCGATCGCGCTGGGCACCGTGCTCGCGGCCCCTCAGTGGGTCGAGCTACTGCGGATCCTGAGTTTCTCCTTTCGAGGATTCTGGGGTTACGGAGTGGATTTGGCGACCACCGGCGGCTGGCGGCCTCTCGACGCCGTCGAGTTCTTGATCCCATTTCCGTTCGGTCTTCCCAACCTCAGCTATTGGGGGCAGCACCTGCACGCGGACCAAGTGCCGCTTTTCTTCACGCTCTATCCGGGCATGCTGGTGCTGGCGCTGCTGGCCGCGGCGCGTCGCGGAGCCGACCGCACATTCCTCTGGGCGTGGGGGCTCGTCGGCGTGAGCCTGTTCATCGCGCTCGGCGAGGTCAACCCCGTGGTCGTCTTCTTCACGAACCTTCCGGGCGCCTCGCTGCTGCGGATCCCTGCCAAGTTCTGGAGCCTGATCACCCTGGGAGCGTCCGTTCTGTGCGGCATCGCGGTCGAGTCGCTCTTCGCGGCCGAGGGTCGCCGCCGATTGGCTCGCAGCCTGGGCGCGCTGGCGCTCCTGCTGCTCGTCATCTGGGGGGTCATGAGCGCCTTCCCGGAAGCGGTCGACAGCCGGTTGCTCGGGCTTTTTCCGGAGCGGGCCACGGAGGCCGCCGTCACCGCGGAGCGTCTGCGCTGGGCGGGCTCGAGCTTTCTCAATCTGCTCCTGATCGTGCTGCTTCTGATCGCCGTGCGCCTCGGGCGGCGAGCGCCGAGGGCGGCCGCCGCGCTGCTGCTCGCCCTGCACGTGGCGATGCAGCTGTTCCTGCTGCGCCCGGTGCTCGAGACCGACGAACGGTCGGTCTACCTCGAGCGGCCCGCGCTTCTCGACTGGATCCCGGCCGGCTCGCGAGTGGTCTACGCGGAGAAGAACGATCTGTTTGGACCGACGACGATCCCGGCGGGCTCCTACCCCAATACCAGCCTGATCTGGCGCGAGCGAGAGATGCACAGAGACCTCTCACCCTGGTCCGGCATTCGCGGCGGGCTTCTCTACGAGCTCAACCTGTCACCCGAGGGGCTCGATTCCTTCCTCACCCGGGCGACGGCGCAATCGTTGGTCGGCTTCGATTCCGACCTGTTCCGAATCCGGGTTCTCGAGGCGACCGGAGTGAACTACCTGATCATCAAGCGCGAGCTGGATGAGTCCGCACTGGGGCGCGTCGAGCTGACGAAGACCCGACCGACGGGGGGAGGATCGCTCTACATCTACCGCCTGCCGGCCGCGGCGGGGACCCTCGAGCTGGTCGGCCAGATGCGCGGCTCGGCGAACCTCAACGAGGCGCTGGGCCCGATGCTGCACCCCACCTTCGACGCGCGCCGGCAGGTCGTGCTGGCGGGCGAGCACGAGCCGCTCTCGGGCGAGTCGGGAAGCGCGCGACTTCTCGCTCAGCGGGGCGATCGATTGGAGATCGAGGTCGAAGCATCCAACCCGGCGGTGCTCGTAGTCCAGCGAACTCACCTGCCGATCTATCGGGCGACGATCGATGGCGAGCCGACGGCGCTTGCCGCCGCCAACCTGCATCGGATCGGTGTCGAGGTCCCGGCGGGCAGCCACGTGGTAAAGATCCAGATCGATCGCCGGCCCTGGTTCGCCTCGCTCGCCGCGGCGCTCTTCGCGGTGGTGCTCCTGGCATCGGTCGCCCGCCGTGGATTGCCGCAGTTTCTTCTTAGGAGAACGAGCCCGCGCCGGGGGGATGCTTGCTAACATCGCCGCCGACGGATCGTGGCGCAGGGAAGACCAATGGCTGAGAGGCACAAGCCGTTCGATAAGGTGTTGATCGCCAACCGAGGCGAGATCGCGGTGCGCATCCTCCGCGCGTTGCGCGAGCTGGGAAAGCGCTCCGCCGTCATCTACTCGGACCCCGACCGGGCCGCCCTTCCGGTGCTGTTGGCCGACGAGGCCTACCGGATCGGTGGCGCGCCGTCGACCGAGAGCTACCTCCGAGCGGAGGCGATCGTCGAGCTCGCTCGGGAGATCGGAGCGGACGCCATCCACCCGGGCTACGGCTTCCTCGCCGAGAACGCCGACTTCGCGCAGCGGTGCGCCGACGGAGGCGTCAAGTTCATCGGCCCACCGCCGTCGGCGATGGCCGCCATGGGCTCGAAGATCGAAAGCCGTCGACTGATGAGGAACGCCGGGGTTCCGGTGGTGCCAGGGGGCGACGATCCCTTGCCCTCCCAGGAGGAAGCGGCTGCGTTCGCCGAAGAGATCGGCTATCCCGTGATGATCAAGGCGTCGGCCGGTGGAGGGGGCAAGGGGATGCGGCGGGTGGAGTCGCCGGCGGAGCTGTCGGCGGCCTACCGAGCGGCGCGCTCGGAAGCGGCGGCGAGCTTCGGAGACGACGCCGTCTATCTCGAGAAGTTCGTCGAGCGACCGCGCCACGTCGAGATCCAGATCCTGGCCGACGAGCATGGCAACGTCGTCTCCCTCGGCGAGCGCGAGTGCTCGCTTCAGCGCCGGCATCAGAAAGTCGTCGAGGAGGCGCCGTCTCCGGTCGTGGGACCGGATCTCCGGCAACGGATGGGTGAGGCGGCGGTGAAGGCGGCGCAGGCCGTCGGCTACTCGAACGCCGGGACCGTCGAGTTCCTCCTCGATGCCGACGGCAACTTCTACTTTCTCGAGATGAACACCCGGCTGCAGGTCGAGCACCCGATCACCGAGCTGGTCACCGGTGTCGACATCGTGAGGTCCCAGATCGGTATCGCCGAAGGGGAGCCGCTCGACGAGCGACTTGCCGCAATCGAGCCGCGAGGGCACGCGATCGAAGTTCGCCTGTATGCGGAGGATCCGTGGCGAGGGTTCGCACCGTCGCCCGGCAAGATCGTGCGCCTGAGGCTGCCCGAAGGGCCGGGAGTTCGCAACGACTGCGGGGTCTACGAGGGTGGGGAGGTCACCATCCACTACGACCCGATGATCGCCAAGCTGATCGCATACGGCGCGGATCGCGAGGAAGCGATGGATCGGCTCGGCCGGGCGCTGGCGGAGCTGCGCGTCGACGGCATTCGCACGACGGCACCGCTGTTCCAGGCCCTCCTTGCCGACGAGGACTTTCGTGCCGGCCGGCTCGATAACGACATGCTCGACCGGAAGCTCGCCGCCGGAGAGCTGAGCCTGACGCCACCGCCCCACCTGCGCAAGCTGGCGATCATGACGGCGGCGCTCGAACATCTCGAGCGGGGCGGCCGCAAGGCCGCGGAAGCCAAGCTGCAGGGGCAGCGCGATCACTGGCGCGAGGCCGGCCGACGAGACTCTCTGAGAGGAAGTGGATGGAACTGATCGTCAAGCACTCCGACGGCGAGATGAAGGTCAAGATCGAGCGTCGCGGGGGTGAGTTCAACGTCCAGATCGGTGATCAGTCCTACGTCATCCTCTCGGCCGAAGCGATGAGCGGCGTGCGGAGCCTGCTGGTCGCGGGAGAGCAGTTCGAGGTGGCGGTGCGAAGTCTCGGTGAGGATCGCTACGAGGTGACGAGCTCCGGCGGCGTCGAGACGGTGCAGGTGCAGGATCCTCTGACCGCACTGGCGGAGGCCGCTCACGCCGGCGAGGAGGACGGTCAACGGCGGCGAGTCGACGCCAACATGCCGGGCAAAGTCACGGCGGTGATGGTCGAAGAAGGCGCCGAGGTGACCGCTGGCCAGGGAATCGTCGTGCTCGAAGCGATGAAGATGGAGAACGAGATTCAAGCCGAGCGTGACGGCGTCATCAGCAAGATCCACGTCGAGGCCGGGCAGGCGGTCGAAGGCGGCGACCCGCTCTTCGAGCTCGAATAGGGAGCTCGAGCGGCTTCTCAGAAGAGGCTTCCTACCGCCTTCACGACCTCCTCTGCCCCGATCTCCTTCATGCACTTGTGGTGGAAGAGCGGGCAACGCCGCCGGAAGCACGGCGAGCACCAGCGATTCCGGGTGATCACCACGTGCCCCTCTCCGGCCGGAGCGGTTCGGCCGGGGTCGGTCGGTCCGAAGAGCGCGGCGCAGCGGACGCCCACCGCGGCCGCCAGGTGCATCGGACCGGAGTCGTTGGTTACGAGCACGCGATGGTGGGCAAGGACGGCGACGAGGTCGGCGAGATCGAGGTCGGGACCCACCACGGGATGGAGCTTGCCGGTCTCCTCGTGCAGGCGCACCGCCAGCCAGACCTCCTTGGGGCCGGCGAGGATCGTGAGCTGGACCCCGGGGTCTTCCCTTCGCAGCCGACGCGCCGTCTCCTCGAACTGCTCCCGGGGCCAGCGCTTGGAGACGCCGAACTCGGCTCCCGGGAAGAGGCCGACGATCGGCCCGCGGTCGGGATCGATGCCGGCGCGGGCGAGCAGCTCGATACCGCGCGCTCGGCGTTCCTCGGTGAGCGGGAGTCGAGGCACCCAGTCGGCGGGTGGCGCCACGTCCATCGCGACGAGAAGAGGCGCGTAATCCTCGACCTGATGGTGGCGACGGTCCGACCGCGCCACGGCCGGCTCGAGCAACCATCGACGGAAGCCGCCGGGATACCCCCAGCGTCGCGGGATGTCCGCCCGCCGGGCGAGCCAGGCGGAGCGGAAGCTGTTGGGTAGCAGCACCGCCTCGTCGTAAGCTCCGCCGGCAAACGCCTCAAGGGTCGAGCGGTCGGTGCCGGCGGCACTGGCGGTGGCGACGCTCGGAACCAACTCGAGGAGCGGAATCAGGTGAGGCCGCGCCACGACGTCGACGGTCCTCCCGCTGGCGGCAAGGGCGTCGATCACCGGCAAGGCCATGATCGTGTCACCCACCCAGTTGGGCGCGTGAACGACCGTGCGCGAAGCCGTCACTGCTGTCTCCAGCGGTCGTGCATCCACAGCCACAGCTCCGGAGCCCGACGGATCTCGGCTTCCACGGCCGCCATGTAGCGCGACGTCAAGTCGCGAATGGGATCGCTCGAAGAGACGTGGGGGTCGAGCGGAGGTCTCGCGACGATGCGATAGGCGCCGCCGGCGGCCGGGTAGACGAACAGCGGGACGACTGGTGCTCCCGTCTTGGCGACGAGCCGAGCCACCAGGTTGGTCGTGAGCGCCGGTTGGCCGAAGAACGGAACGGTGACGGCGTCTCGCGGCCGGACTCGTTGGTCGACGAGAACGATCAGGTTGGTGCCCGAAGCGAGCGCCCGGGTGAGCGCCCTTGCCGCGCCATGCTTGGTGATGATCTCCAGCCCGAAGCCGGACCGAGAGCGGTTCACCAAGCGCTCGAGGTGCGGGTTGTCGAGGGGCCGGGCGAGGGCCGCGACCGGAGGGCGGTAGAGAGCCAGCGTGCGGCCGAGGAGCTCCCAGTAGCCGAAGTGAGCGGTCATGAAGAAGGTCGCTCGTCCGGTTTCGCCAACGGTGACGTGCTCCCATCCCTCGAGGGTCCAGCGCTGACAAAGCTGCTCAGGGCTGAAACGATCCCAGGAGAGGAGCTCCGCCGCCTGCGAGGTCATCTGACGAAAGGCGCCGCGGGCGACTTGTTCGCGCTCGCCCTCCTCGAGCTCGGGCATCGCCAGCTCGA
>CALZKB010000034.1:0-21898 GCA_945787575.1 Thermoanaerobaculia bacterium
GCGGTACAGAACGACCGCGGCCGCAGCGAGGCGCTGATGCTCCGAGTCGCCGCCGCCGCCCTCACCGATCTCGGCCGCCTGGCCCGCGACCTCATCGCCTATTCGGGCGAGGCGATGGGCTTCGTCGCGCTCGGTCCCGAGACCACCACCGGCTCGAGCATCATGCCGCAGAAGCGCAACCCCGACGCTCTCGAGATCATCCGGGGCGCGGCGGCGCGCTGCCGCCATCTCGCCGCGCAGATCGAAGACGTCTACGGTGGCCTCGGCGCCGGATACCACCGCGACCTGCAGCTGACCAAGGAGCCCTTTCTCGAAGGCGTGGTTCTCGCGGTCGATTGCCTGACGACGATTCAGCCGGTGCTCGGCTCGTTGGCGATCGACGTCGAGCGCTGCCGCGGCGCGGTTCTTCCCGCCACGGCGGCCACCGACGCGATCTACGCCGAGGTTGCGCGGGGCACTCCTTTTCGCCAGGCATACCGGCAGGCCGCCGAGGATCCGCAATCGGCCTTCGCCGGAGATCCCGCCACGAGCTGGCGCGGCCGGACGCATGCCGGGGCGCCCGGTGACCTGAGCTTCGGCTACCTGGAGGGGCGTCGCAACGCCGGACGCACGTGGGTCGCCGAGCGCCGCCGCCACGTCTCGCAGGTGTGGAGTTGGTTCACGGGAGAGTAGAGGTTTCGCCGGCTCAGACTTCGGTCAGCGGCTCGCGGGCGGGCGCTTCGCTGCCGGCGGTATGCGGCAGCGACAGCCGCCAGACGTTGCGCAGCCAGGCGACCAGCCACTCGATGAAGACGCTCCAGAAGGGCAGGATCACGAGCGTCAGGACCACCGACGAGAGCAAGCCGCCCATAACGGTGCGGGCCAGTGGATAGTAGAAGACCCCACCGGCGCTGGGGCCGCGGATGGCGAGCGGCAGCAGGCCGATCACGGTGGTCGTAGCGGTCATCAGGATCGGTCGTAGTCGCTCGCGGCCGGCCTCCATGAACGCGTCACGCTGGGACAGGCCGTTGTCCCGTTGGCGCTTGACGTGGTCGAGCAGCACGATTCCGTTGTTGACGACGATCCCCATGAGAATGAGGATGCCGATCTGCGACATGAGGTTGAACGAAGTGCCGGTGATCGCCAAAGCCCAGGCGACGCCCGGTAGAGCGAACCAGATCGACATCAGGATGGCGAACGGTTGGCTCAGCGATTCGAAGAGCGACGCCATCACGATGTAGACGAGAAGCAGGGCGAGCAGCATGTTGACGCCCATCTGCGAGTTCTGGTCCTCGCGCTCGATGATCCGGTCGTTCCAGCTCCAGGAGTAGCCCGCGGGGAGAGCGAAAGCGTTCATCAGGCCCTCGATCTCCTCCTTCGACTCCTCCCACTCCTCGCCTTCGTAGGTCGCGCGTACCGCCATCATCACTTTGCGGTTCTCGCGCTGAATCTCGCGCGGCCGCTGGACGATGGCGAAATTGGCGACGTCGCCCAGCCTGACAGGCCGGTCGTCGCTACCGCCGACCTGGATTCGCCGCAGGTCCTCGAGGTTCTCGCGGTCCTCGATGCGCAGTGCCAGCCAAGTGTCGACCTCACGATCCCCCGCGTTGAAGCGCGGAAGTCGCATCGAGCCCAAGGTGAAAGAGAAGATGTTGGCCATGTCCTGGGCGGTGAGACCTTGCTTCAGCGCCTTGTCGCGGTCGATCGAAACTTGAATCTCGCGCTGCGCTTCCTTGAACGGGGTGCGCACGTCCTGGACGCCGGCGACGGTATCCAGGCGGCGGGCCGCTTCGGCGGCGAGCCTCTCCAAGACCAGGCTGTCCTGACCGAAGAACTTGACGGCGAAGAAGGTGGAGGTGCCGCCGGTGTCGGCTTCTTCGTCGAAGCGCAGAGTGACGCCGGCGAGCGTGGGCAGTACCTCGCGGATCTCCTTGCGCAGCTCCTTGACCTGATCGTCGGACAGGTTCGCGCGCTCGAGCACGAGGATGCTGGCAGCGTAGCTCTCGGTGAAGTAGCTGTAGACCGACTCGATGCCGAGCCTCTCTTTGTGCGGGCCGAGGGCCGCTTCGACGGCGTCGACCCTCTTCTCGGCTTCCGACTTGTAGGCGAAGTCGGCGAAGTCGTATTCGAGGAAGAGGCGCTCGTTGACGGTGCCCGAAAAGATCGCGGCTTCCACCATGCCGGTGACGAAGGGCAGCACGCCGACGGCCATGATCAGCACCATGACACCGAACGTCTTCCAACGGTGGTCGAGGGTCCAGCCGAGGAGGGCGGCGTACTTGTCTTCGAGCTTGGCGATCCCCTTGATCGGCTTGGAGCGCTTGCGGCCGAGGAAGTGGGCCGACATCAGCGGGATCAGGGTCATCGCCGTGAACAGCGAACAGCCGAGAGCGATGGTGATCGAGACGCCGATCTCCTTGAGCCAGATCGACAGGTCGGTCTTGCCGCCGAGAACGAGCGGCAGGAAGACGATGAGGGTGGTCAGGGTCGAGGTGGTGACCGCGATCGCCACCTGTCTGGCGCCCTGGAGGGCCGACTTCTTGCGGTTCTTCTCCGTGCGATGGTGGCGGTCGATCGACTCGAGCACCACTACGCCGTTGTCGACGAGCATGCCGACGGCGAGCATCAGGCCCATCATCGACAGAATGTTCAGGTTGGCTCCCATGAAGTAGAGCAGCCCGCATGCGGCGATGATCGAGAACGGGATCGACAGCGACACGATGAGTGTCGAGTCGAGTCGTCGCAGGAAGAAGTAGAGACACAGCACGGCGAGCAGGCCGCCGATGGTGCCCGCCATCAGCAGACCCCGAATACCGTTGGTGATCTCTTCGGCCTGGTCCTCCCAGATGAAGACGCTGATGCCCTGGAGGAGGGGATCGGAATCGACCTCCTCGAGCACGCCGTAGACGGCCTCGGCCACCTCCACGGTGTTGGCGGTCGATTCCTTGTAGACCTCCAGCGCCACGGCGTAGCGTCCGTCGAGGTGACGGCCGTACTGGATCGGTGGCTGCGTGTAGTTGATCTCGGCGATGTCGGCCAGTCGCAGGCCGCGCTCGTCGATCGCCAGATTGGCGATCTCTTGGACCGAGCTGAATTCACCGACGGCGCGCGCCGTGAAGCTCAGGTCGTCGTCGGCCACCCGGCCGAGGACGACGTTCGAAGTTGCGCCTTGGAGCTTGACGATCAGCTCCCCCACGTCGACGTTGTGGGCCGCCACCTTGTCGAGGATCAGGTCGATGAAGATCTCGTTGGGCAGCACCCCGCCGAGGTCGACGCGGCCGACGCCCGGGATCCGCCGCAGGCGGTTGACGACTCGCGCCTCGAGCAGCTCGTAGCTCTCCGCGAGGTCGACCCCCGCGGCCGAGATGCGGCCCTGCACCACCGGGATGTCCGAGGTGTTGAACGAGAAGATGATCACCTCGCCGATCCCCGCGGGCAGATCGGGCTTGATCAGATCCATCTTCTCGCCGACCTGCATGCGGACGATGTCGAGCGAGTTCCCCCAGTCGAACTCGAGGAAAAACTCGGCCTGGTCGGCCGTCGCGGTGGCGTTGAGGGTCTTGACACCGGTAAGCGTGGCGAGTACCTCTTCGACCGGCCGGATGATCTCCTTTTCGACCTGCTGCGGATTGGAGTTCGGGTAGGGAATCTGGATGCCGATGAACGGGATGTCGATCTCCGGCAGGTAGGCGAGCGGGAGCCTCGCCGCCGCGATGCCTCCGAGGACGAGGATGCTGACGAGAATCATCGCCGTCGTCACCGGCCGCGTCACTGCCAGGCGTAGCAAGCTCATGCGATCCTCCTACCCGCGTTATCGAGCACCGGCCGCCTGCGTTTCGAGGTCGACCTCGGTCGCGGGCTCCGCCGGGTCCTCGCTGTCGACCTTCTCGATCAACAGCTCCCGGCGATCGACCGCCGCGTAGACCACGGGGATGACGACGAGGGTGAGCAACGTCGCGACGGTCAGCCCGCCGATCACGGTGATCGCCAGGGGCGCCCGCAGCTCCGCCCCCTCACCGAGGCCGAGCGCCATCGGCAGCAGACCGAGCACGGTCGTCGCGGAGGTCATCAGGATCGGGCGCAACCGATCGCGGCCGGCGGCCATCAGCGCGTCATACTTGGTCATGCCGGAGCGCCGGCGCTGGTTGACGGCGTCGATCAAGACGATGGCGTTATTGACGACGATCCCGGCCAGCATCACGGCACCGATCATGGCGACGATGTTGACGCTGTTGCCGGTCACGCCGAGAGCGAGGACGACGCCGATCGCGCCCAACGGCAAGGTAAAGATGATCACGAACGGATGCAGGAACGACTCGAACTGCGAAGCCATGACGAGGTAGACGAGGAAGATCGCTAGCCCCATGGCCAGCATCAGCGAGCGCAGGGACTGTTCGCGCTCTTCTTCCTGGCCGCTCAAGGTCGCGGTCGTCGAGGCGGGCAAGACCTGCCCGGCCAGTGTCCGCCGCACGTCGGTGGCGGCGGCACCCATGTCGCGGTTGGAGAGGTTGGCCGAGATCACCGCGGCTCGTTTCTGCCCGATGCGGCGGATCTCGCTCGGACCTGCTACCACTTCCACCTCCGCGATCGACTTCAGGTAGACCGGAATCCCGTGCCGCTGCGCGATGATGAAGTTCTCGATGTCGGCGACCGTCGCCGAGCCGACTTCCACCGAGCGCACGACGATGTCGATCTCGCGGTCGCCCTCGGTGAGCCGAGTCGCCACCTCACCCTGCACCTTGTTGCGAATCGTGTCCGCGACTTCGCCGATGGCGAGGTCGAGCTGCGCGAACTGATCGCGATCGAACCGAACCTGAAGCTCCGGGTTGCCGAGCTCGGCCGACGACTTGACGTCGACGAGGCCGGGAATCCCCGCCAGTTCGTCGCGGACCGTTCCGGCGACAGCGTGCAGGTCCTCGAGCCGGTCGCCGTAGATCTCCACCTCGATGGGAGTCCGGAAGCTGAAGTAGGTGGGGCGCTCGAACTTGTAGGCGACTTGAGGATTCTCGTCGAGGCGGTCGCGAAGGCGGTCGATGACCGCCGCTTCGTCTTCGGCGTTCGTGCCGTCCGCCATGAGCACTTGTATGCGCGCCGTGTTCTCTCCCTCGGTGCCGGTGTTGGTCAGCGACAGGCCGCGACCTCCGGCGATGCTCGACAGAGACCTGACCCGGGGGTCGTCGCGCACCTGCTCCTGAACGTCGGCGACGTAGCGATCGACCACCTCGAGCGGGGTCCCTTCGGGAAGCTCGACGAGGAAGCTGAACTCGCGCTGCGAGAAGGCGGGGATGAGGTCGAAGCCGAGCCGTGGCACGAAGGCGAGGGCGCCGGCGAAGGCGAGGAAGGCGACGATCACGACGACCGCCTTGCGGCCGAGCGCCCAGCGCAGCACCCGTGGGTAGCCGGCGCTGACGAGGCCGAGGCCGCCGTCGAAGCCGCGACTGATCGGCCGTCCGGCCGCGCCCAGCACTCGACCGATCCAACGGCCGCCCAGCCGGAGGAAGCGCAGGACGAGGCTGGGGAGCCGGACGAAGGTCCACCAGAAGAAGCGGGCCACTCTGCGGCCGGCGACCGGTGGCGACGGCACCGACTCGAGTCGGGTTCCGCCGATGGTGGCGGCGAGCATCGGGATCAAGGTCAGCGCGATGGCGAGGGAGGCGACGAGCGAGAACGACACGGTCAGCGCCATGTCGCGGAACAGCTGCGCTGCTACGCCCTCGAGGAAGACGACCGGCAGGAACACGGCGACGGTCGTGAGCGTCGAAGCGATGACGGCACGACCCACTTCCGAAGCGCCGTCCCGGGCCGCCTTGAAGGCTCCTTTGCCGGCCTCACGGTGCTTGTATACCGATTCGAGGACGACGATGGCGTTGTCGACCAGCATGCCGACGCCGAGGGCGAGCCCGCCGAGCGACATGATGTTGAGCGTCGTGCCGGTTCGGTACATCAGGAAGAAGGTGGTGACGATCGAGATCGGTATCGAGATCCCGATGATCAGGGTGCTGCGTGGGTCCTTGAGAAAGAGCAGCAGAACACCGATGGCGATCAGACCGCCGAGCCCCGCGTTCGACAGCACCTCGCGAATCGACGCCTGGATGAACTTCGACTGATCGACGCCGGTGACGACTTCGATCCCGTCGGGGAGCTCCTCACCGATGTTCTCCAGACGGGTCCGCACCGCCTTGGCGACCTGTACGGTGTTGGCATCCCCCTCCTTGTACATGGCGAGCTCCACCGCCTCGAGGGCCCCGAAGCGAGTGATCACCTCGCGTCGCTTGTGGCCACGCAGCACCTCGGCGACGTCGGCCACTCGCACGACCCGTCCTTCTTGCGAGGTAAGGACCGTCTGCATGATGTCGTCGAGGCCCTCGAACTCGTTGTTCGCACGGACCAGATAGCGGGCCTCCGACTCGTAGAGGCTGCCGCCGGCCTGGTTGACGTTCTCTTGCAGAAGCTTGGCGCTCACATCCTGGATGGTCAGCCCGACGAGGGAGAGCTTGCCCTCGTCGATGCGGACCTGGATCTCTTCCTCGTAGCCGCCGTTGACCTTGATCGCCGCGACGCCCTCGGTCGACTCGAGATCCTTCTTGACGATCTCCTCGCCGACGTAGCGCAGCTGGTAGAGGCTTTCACCGCCGGTCAGGTAGACCCGCAGAATCGGGTCGTTCGCCGGGTCGAAGCGCAGCACGACCGGCTTCTGCGCCTGCTGCGGCAGGCGGATGAGATCGAGCTTCTCGCGCACGTCGAGGGCGGCGAAGTCCATGTCGCGCTTCCAATCGAACTCGAGAGTGACCTGCGACAGCCCGGGGCGCGACACCGAGGTCAGCCGCTGGACGCCGGAAACCACGCCCACGACCTCTTCGATCGGTCGGGTGACGAGGCTCTCGATCTCGGCCGGGGCGGCACCGGAGTAGCGCGTCTCCACCGTGAGACTGGGGTACGAGAGATCCGGCAGAAGATTGATCGACAGCCGCTGGAAGGCGACGAGGCCGAAGAGCACGAGGGCGACCGCCCCCATCGCGATGGTCACCCGACGGGTGAGAGAGAACTCGATCAGGCGCATGGCGGCCTCCGCTAGCCGGCCGTAGCCGCCTCGTCGTCGGCGGCCGCGGAATCCTCCGCCTCCTCGCCGAGGATGCGGATCTTCGTCCCTTCGCGCAGCCCTCCCTGACCGGCCACGATGACCTCTTCTCCGGGCTCGAGCCCCGACAGCACCTCGACCCGGCCGTTCTCCTCGATGCCGAGACTGACGGCCCTTTTGCTGGCAGTCGAGCCGTCGGTGACGAAGACATGGCTCGACTGCAGCTCACGCAGGACCGCTTCGCGCGGCACCATCAACGCCCCCTCGTGGATCTCGCGGACGACGTGAATGGAGACGAAGCTGCCGGGTCGGACCTCGGGTGGCGGAGCGACGGCCTCGACCGTGACCTTGACGGTGCCGGTCGCGGTGTCGACCACCGGGCTGATCTGCCGGATGCGACCCGCGAGCACGACCTCGGGATCGGCGTTGAGCTGGATGCGGGCCTCGGTGCCCTCGGTGAGCCCTACGATGTCTCCCTCGGATAGATAGATGCGCGCGATCAGGGGATCGAAGTCGGTAATCTGGAACAGCGTGTCTCCCGGGCGCACGTGCTGCCCGAGCTGAATCTCGCGCCGCGTGACTCGGCCGCCGAACGGCGCCCGGATCACCGTCTGAGCGAGCGCCCACTCGGCCTCGGCGAGCTCCTGGCTGGCGATCTGGTAGTCGACGGTCAGCTGGTCGTTCTCCTCGCGGCTGATCAACTCCTTGGTCACCAGATCCTGGCCGCGCTCGAAACCGATCTTGGCGTTGGCATTTCTCAGCTCCGCCTTCTTGACGGCGATCTCTTCGTCGCTGGGGTCGAGGCGAGCCAGTACCTGTCCGCGCTGAACGTAGTGCCCTTCGTCGACGCCCAGGCTGGTGACTCGGCCCTCGACCTCGGACAGCACGGAGACATCATTCTCGGCGACGAGATTGGCGGTGGCGCTGATGTAGGCGGCCACCGCGTCGGTGACGGCGGCCACGACCTCCACCGGGACCGGGGCCTCTTCCTCTTCGGCCGCCTCGTCCTTCTTCTCCGCACCGTTGGCGCTGCCGGCTCCTCCGTTGAAGAAGATCACCGCGGCCGTGATCAGCACCGCCGTGCCGACTCCCGCCGAGATCCATCGTCCCAGCTTGCGCTTCTTTCGCGGAGCAGCTTCGATGCTGCCGTCCTGCTCCGAACCTCCGGTTTCGGTCTCTCGCTTCGTGTTCTCGCTCATCTCTCCGGGTCCTCTTGCGGGTCGGCTTGGGAGGTCTCGGTTCTGGCAAACCGCTGCCCTGTTCCCCTTACTACGGCCACGGGTAGGAGAAAGTTCCCCGGCCGGCGGAAGACGACGCTCGCGACGACCCGCGTCGCCGTCAGTCCTTCATACCGCACGCTCGAACGTCGAAGTCCTCGGAAATTTGCACGTACCAGTAGAGCTTTGGCTGCAACCTCGCATCCCCGTCGCCCCGAGCCGTACCGCTACCGCTCGCCGCGTTTCTTGACCGTCAGATCGGGATGATGGCCGTGAGTATCGGCATGAACGTTGTCGACCTCCCCGCTCGGTGCAAAGCTCTCGCCTTCACCGACGATCTCGATCTCGCTCTCGGCAAGGAGATGCTGAACCCCCCTGCTGTCGACGTCGTGGGTCGAGATCTGCCCCTCCTTGCCCGGGCCGAGATGGAGCACCCGGTCTTGGGATAGGTGAACTTTCAAGGGGCGGTGGGTCTTGTTGCGAATCGTCTTCATGCGGGTCTCCTAACGTTCGGCAGCGGGTCACCGTCTATTCTCTCACTCTCGAGAACCCTGCCGCCGCCCGAAAGGGTGGTCGGCCGGACCGCGGACGAGAGCCGCGGGGAACGGCTCGCGGGGACCCTACCCCACGGAGTGTTGACCTAGGGTCGCCTTGCCGGGGAGGCTGCGCGCTAAGGAGGACAACTCGGGCCCGTCCGGCATAGTCCGGCGTCCACCCCCGAGCGCCATTGGGAGGTCGACCGATGAGTGACCCCAATACGGAAGGCAACGCGGTTCAGGAGCCACCGCGTTGGCCGCGAATCGTCTCGACCCTCGGCGTCATCGTGGGCGGGCTGACGATCGTCGACAAACTCGACGACCTGCTCCTGCCTCTGGTCTGGCCGGTCGAGAGTTGGAGCCAGCTGCTCGAGCCCGAGGTGGCCGAGTTCGTTCGCGCTTCGATCCCGCCGCCCGGGTGGATCGCGTTCTTCAGTGTCGTCGGACTCGCCCTCGGGATCCTGCTCGTCTTCGGTTCGCTCCGGTTGAGGCGCGAGCGACGCTCCGGCATCAAGCTCTGTCGGGTGTGGGCCGGGCTGTCGATCACTTGGCACCTGGTTTCGCTGGTGGCGGGCGTTGTTTGGCTCTTGCGGAATCGAGGGCAGCTTACACAGATCACCGGCGGTGGTTGGCAGGGTCCTGCCATCCTAGGGATCGGCGTAGCCATGGCCATCCTGCTCGTCTTCCCGGTCTTCCTCCTCTGGTGGCTCGCGCAGCCACACGTGCGCGAGGAGTATGCTTCCTGGGATGAGTGAGGGCATCCGTGCGTCGTGGGGGAGGTGAGCCGCTCCGCGTTGCCGGATTGAGCGGCCGCCAGAAGATCGCCCTCCTCACTCCGTTCCTTCTCCTTGTCCTCCTGACGATCGGCGACCGCGTGTGGCCACTCGAACATGGCAGCGTGGTGCTCGCCGAGCGCTATCCCGAACGGCAGCGCATCTGTCTGTTCGTTTTTTGGAGCTTCGGCCCGGAGGGCAAGTGGGCGAGGCGGCCGGATGCACGTCGGGCTATCGACAAAACGCCGGACTAAACTGTTCGGGCCGCTCCGGCATCCAAAGGGTGTGATCGCCTCAATGCCCCTCGCCCGCGCCGGTCAGGCCACCTCCTCGAGCGCCTTCATGAGCCAGCCAAGAACCAGCCAGGCCGGTCTCGTCTCGAGCGCTCGGGCGGGAGATGTCGACGCTTTCGAGAGCCTCTACCGCGAGCACGTCGGAAAGGTCTACGGGCTTTGCCTGCGCATGCTCGGCGAGCCGTCGAGCGCCGAAGAGCTGACCCAGGGTGTGTTCGTTCGCGCCTGGCAGAAGCTCGGCTCCTTTCGCGGCGGCAGCGCCTTCTCGACCTGGCTCTACCGCCTGGCTGTCAACGCGGTCCTCGGTCACCTGCGTTCGCAAGGTCGTTGGCACGATCGGTTCGCTCCCCTCGAAGAACGCCTGCCCGAGCCTGCGGGCGACGCCCCGCGACCGGATCGCCGCATCGACATCGAGCGGGCTATCGCGTCGCTGCCTTCGGCCGCCAGATTGGTCTTCCTCCTATCGCAGGTCGAGGGCTATCGCCATGGCGAGATCGCCGAGCTCGTCGGAATCGCGGAGGGCACATCGAAGGCTCATCTTCACCACGCCAGACAACAGCTCAGAAAGGTGCTCGATCGATGACTTGCGAAGAGATCCTTTCGCTGCTGGAAGCGACCGTCGACGGCGAGATCGGCCCCGAGATGCGAGAGCACGTGACCCGGCACCTCGATCGCTGCATTCGCTGCAGTGAGGAAGCCCAAGCCCTCATCGCGCTGGCTGAGGAGGCCCGCGAGACGCTGGGGCCGGTCGAGCCGGGCCGCGATCTGTGGCCGAGCATCGCCGGTCGGATCGCCGGTGATGTCGCCGATCACGCGGTCACGCCCATTGGCAGCCCTATCGGTCGATTCCGGCACCGAACGCGCTCCACCCGGTGGCTTGCCGCCGCGGCAGTGATCGGCGTGGCGGTGGGCGCAGCGTTGATGCTGCCGCGCCAGACGCCCGAGGAAGCCATCGCCTCCCGCGCCGAGCCCGCGACGTCGCTCGACGTCACACTCGCCAGCTGGGAGCGGGAGGTCGTTCAGCATCGAGCGGCACTGCTCGCTTCCCTCGACCGCCAGCGTGACCGTCTGCCGGCCGAGTCGATTCAGGCTGTCGAAGAGAACCTGCATTTGATCGACCAAGCGATCCAAGAGATCCGTTCGGCGCTCCAACAGGATCCGGACAACCCCAAGCTCAACTTCCTGCTCGCGGACGCGTATCAGCAGGAGGTCCAACTCTTGAGGAGGCTGAGCAATGTCTAGCCTTTTCACCTGGAGGACTCTCGTCATGAAGACCACGGCAACTCTGCTGCTCGCCCTTTTCGCTCTCCTCGCCCTCCCGGCGACTGCTGCAACGGTCGATGAGACCCGAGTGACCGGTCCTCATCCGGAGGTTTCGGTCCAGGCGATCCTGGGCTCGATCCGGGTCGTGGGATGGGATCGCAACGAGGTGCACGTGACCGGCACGCTCGGAAGCGGCCTCGAAGGCCTGGACATCGATAGCGACGAAGACGAGGTCGACATCGAAGTCAAGTACCCGGGGCGACACGAGGGTCATCTTCGAGACGGCGAAGCGAATCTCGAGATCTCGGTGCCATTGGGAGCGGACGTCCAGATCGAGACCGTCAAGGGCACGATCGACGTCGAGAACGTGGACGGCGAGCTCGAGCTTCAGACGGTCCACGGTGGCATCACCGTGGTCGGCTCGCCTTCCCAGGTCGAAGCGGAGACCGTGAGCGGCGACATCCACATCTCCGGCGCGGGAACCGAGGTCGAGGCCGAGTCGGTCAGTGGAGCGGTAATCGTCACCGGTGCCACCGGAAGTATCGCGATCGAGACCATGAGTGGCGGCATCGAGGTCACCGCCGCCGCCGCCGCCGACGGCGTCTCCCTGGGGTCGATGTCCGGCTCGATCGAGTATCGTGGTGACCTGAGCGCGGACGGCGACCTCAGCGTCGAGGCCTACAGCTCCGAGATCGTGCTCGTACTGCCTTCGACGGTATCGGCCACTTTCGATATCGAGACCCAGACTGGCGACATCGACAACGACTTCGGACCCCAGCCACGGCGCCTCGAAGGCTTCCTGCCGGGCAAGATCCTCGAATTCTCGCTGAACGGCGGATCCGCCGAGGTGAGCGTCGAGAGCTTCAGCGGTAACGTCAGGCTCGTGAAAGGCGAAGAATGAGCAGCGGGGGCCGGGCGTACCCGGCCCCGCATAGGTAGCCGGGATGAAGGTGCGAGCGCAGCTGAGCTTGGCTTTCCTGCTGCTCGCGGTCTTCCCTCTCGCCGGCATCATTCTCTATTCCTACTCGGCCTCGGAGCGCGCCTTCCGCGAGGCAGTGCAGGCCGAGGCTCAGGGCCTCGTCGACGAAGTGGGCGACCGAATGGCCGCCGTCAGCGCGGATCTGGAGACTCTCGCCGGCGAGCTGGCCACCCCCGATCTCGGCACTCTGCTGGCGACCGATCCGGTGACCGTCAGCCGTGCAGCGGCCGCCTACGTCGAGATCACCCGAGAGCTCGAGGGTATGGAGGATCTCGTCGATCTCGTGGAATTGACGGCTCTGGACGGCGACCGAGAATCGGTCCTGATCTACCCCTCGGCGACCCTCGCCCAGGCTCTCAACAAACTGCTGATGTATTCGCGCCGGCGCTCGGATTCCGGCATCACGGCCGAGGATCTGCTGGCGACCTTGGCCAAGGGTGTTCGCCGCTATTCGGATCTGTCACCGACGGAGGTCGAAGCGCTCGCCGCCGCCGAGACCCGCTCGCTCGACCTGCTCGGCTCTGATCTCGCCTCGAAGTTCCGCTACCCCGGGCGCAGACAGGCCGTGCTCAAGCTCCGGATCGTGCCCTCGTCGGTGTTGGAGCTGGTGCTCAGCGGCACGAGCAAGGACCAGGGAGAAGTGACCTACGTCCGCAACCGGGAAGGCGGGGTCTACGCCGACAACCCGGAAGATCGGGCGCTGGCCGAGACCTTCGTCGCCGCCGCTGTGGACGAGACGCCTAGCGTCGACCTTGCGCCGACCGCCATCGCAACCAACGAGTGGATCGTCGCCGAGACCCGCGACGCCGAGACCGGGCTGACCTTCGGCATCGGCCGCCCGATCCAGACGGAGCTTCAGGGGATCGAGAGGACCGCGGTTCGCAACTTCTCCTACGGTCTCGGCATCGTCGTGCTCGCCATGCTCGGCATCTGGCTCCTCTCCGGGCGCATGACGAGAACGCTGACCAGGCTGATGCGCGGCGCCGAGATGATGGCTTCCGGAGACTTGACGACGCGGATCTCCGTTCACACGCGGGACGAGTTCGGACAGCTCGCCGAGACGATGAACCGCATGGCCCTGCAGCTCAGCGAGAACCAGGAGCACCTCCTTCGTGAAGAGCGCTTGCGCCGACAGCAAGAGCTCCATCGGCATCTGCTCGAGGCGGAGAACGAGCGGCAGACTCGGGAGCTGGAAGAGGCTCGGGCCTTCCAGCTCTCGCTGCTGCCGGGGAAGCTACCGGAGCACCCGGAGCTCGACATCGCCGTTTTCATGCGAACCGCCACCGAGGTCGGCGGTGACTACTACGACTTCTTCTCCGACGGTAACGGCGCTCTGACCGCCGCCATCGGCGACGCCGCCGGCCACGGCGCGCGAGCCGGCACGATGGTGACCGTCGTCAAGGGACTCTTCACCGCCCGCGCCGGCGAGATGGAGCTACCGGCGCTGCTCGAGGAGGCGGCCGACGCCATCAAGCAGATGAACTTGCGGCGGATGAACATGGCGGTGTCGCTGGTGCGCTACGAACAGGGTCGGCTCACGATCTCCGCCGCCGGCATGCCACCCGCCCTTCTCTACCGAGGCGAGACCAGCGACCTGGAAGAGGTATCCCTCGAGGGCCTACCGCTCGGCGGGCTGGCGCGGTCCACCTACAGCCAGTGGGAGACGACCCTCGGTGCGGGAGACACCCTGCTGTTGATGACCGACGGCTTTCCCGAACTGCTCAACGGCGATCACGACCCGCTGGGCTATCCCAGGGTCAACGACCTGTTCGAGTCCTGCGCGTCCCGAGACCCGGAGGGGGTGATCTCCGAGCTGTCGGCCGCCGCCGACCGATGGACGGGCGGCGAGCCTCCCGCCGACGACATCACCTTCGTGGTGATCAAGGCTCGTCACGCGTGATCGTCGCCCGCCGCCCCCCAAGGCGCGAAGCCCGGGGCCGGGCATCACACCCGAAAAGCGCCGGCAACGCGACCCCCATGACTTCTGCCGCGGACTGCTAGACTCGCCTCCCCTCTGACCCCGGGGCTTGCCCCAACCGAACGATAAAAGAAGCGCAGCAATGGCTGAGAGATCTGAGTTTCTCTACATGCTCAAGCCGACGCGCCTGGCCATGCTCGTGGAAGGACCGACCGTCGAGGAGAGTGCCATCCTCGACCGCCACGTCGAGTACCTCGAGGACCTCGCCCGAGGTGGCAGAGCGCTGCTCTTCGGGCGGACGCAGACGGCGAGCGAGAGGACCGTAGGCCTCGTCATTCTGGCAGCCGACTCGTCTGGCGAGGCGCGGCGGCTGATGGAGAACGATCCGGTGGTGGCTGAAGGGGTGATGCGGGCCGAACTCTTCCCGTACCGCATCGCCGGCGGCTCGCTTGCCACGGCTTGAGCACGCCTGAGGATCCCGCGCTTCAGACGTTGGCGGGCACCGCGGCGAACTCGGCCACTTTGGGCTCGACCAGGCGCTGGAAGTCGCTATAGGTCATGCGGATCAGCTCGGCGTGCGAGCCCGCGTTGAAAGCGATCTCGTCGTCTTCGGCGAGACCGCGATCGACGTAGACCTCCATTCCATAGAGGTTGCCGAACGGCGGCATCGCCCCGGTGTGGCACTCGGGGAAGAGCTGTTCGAACTCTTCCTCGCCGGCGAGCTCGACCTTCTGCGCACCCGATGGCTGGCGCAAGCGCTCGAGCTCCACACGAGCGGTGGCTTGCAGCACCGCCATCGCCATCTTGTCGTCGAGCTTCACCATTACGGTCTTGGCGAGCTCCTTGCCTGGAATGTGGGCGGACGCGGCGATCTCTTGCGCGGTGTAAGCCGTCGAGTGGGAGATCGACACGTATTTGACCCCTTCCCGGTCCAGGAGCTCCTTCAGCTTTGCTACTGGCATGGGACACCTCGCTTCCGACTCGTTTCAGGGTACGTCTCTCGTTGATGGGGCACACCACCCGGAGGGGTGGCGGGCCGGCGAACCGTCAACTACGGACGTCACGAGTGCGGCCCCGTTCACGATCCTGAGATCGATCGCGGTCGAGCCCACCTCTTTCGCGTAGCCTTCCGCAGTGAGCGTCTCCGCCGGGATCACGGCGAAGTGCGCGGCGGATACGGCGGGGAGCCGCGCGCTACCTGTCCAGACCGCCGACTACGCCGGTCATCTCCGTGGTCACCGTCACCACCTCTTCGAGCACCAGGCCGATGGTCTCGCCGGCCGGGATGACCGCCTCCTTGCCGTCGGCCTTGGCGCCGACGACGGCGGTACCGGCGGCGGCGCCGACCGCGGCGCCGGCGAGAACCTCGCCGGCACCCTTGCCGCCGATGACGCGGCCGAGAATGGCACCGGCGATGGCGCCGGCGATGACCTTCTTCTTCTCGCCGCGGCGGTCGACGCCGACCTCGACGAATGAGGCCCTGAGGCCGACCGCCGGTCCAACCGCCGGCACGAGCTCGGTAAAGGCGACGCCGATCGAAGCCTGACCACCGATTCGCTTGAGCGGCGTGACTTCGATCACCTCACCGCGAATCTCGGTGCCCGCGGGGACGGCCAAGATGCCGTCGTCGGTGTAGATGTCCTTGGCCAACCGACTGCTGAACCTGTCGCCGACGACGCTATTCTGGCTGGTGAGGGTCCTGGTGATCTCGATCCGGAGAATGGTCCCGGGGCGGAGCGTCGCCTCGATGTACTCGGGGGCGACGGGCTCGTCCGCTGGGTCCGGGGCGTCCCACTCGCGTTCCTCGGCGGCCTGGCGCTCGGCTTCCCGGAGATCGGCCTCTTGCTGCTCGAGCTCGGCTCTGCGTTCAGCGAGCTCCCGCTCGTACTCGGCCTGCCGCCGGGCGCGATCCTCGGCGGCGGCCCGCTCGGCGGCCAGGCGTTGCTCTTCGGCGCGGCGTGCTTGCTCCTCGCGCGCACGGCGCTCCTGCTCGGCCAAGGCCGCCTGGCGCTCGGCCAGCTCGCGCTCGGCGGCCTCGAGGTCGGCGCGCCGCTGCTGTTCCGCGGCCTCGGCTTCGGCTACGGCCGCCTCGCGTTCGGCGAGCTCGGCGGCGGCCTGCTCGGCCGCGAGTCTCTCGGCGTCGACTCTCTCGGCTGGCAGCTGCTCGATGCTGGAGCTCTCGAGCTGATTCGCCGCGCTCGCTTTCTCTTCGGCTGGACTGCATGCGGCAAGCGTCCAGAGTGAAACGACGATTAGGGCGAGGCCGGCTGACCGGCCAGTGGCTCTCTCGGGTATCCAGGACATTGGGACTCTCCGTTGTTGACGTGAAGCTCCGCTCAGGCACACTCGGACTTCCATTCTTGAGAAGCGTCGAAGGGGCGGCCGGAATTCCCTTCCACCGATCGTGCGCGGTTCGCTACACTCCCGGGTTTCAGATAAACCGTACCCGCACTAGTGTTCCCTGAAATCTCGGTGGGCTGTGACAGGACCTCGTGTCACAAGAAAGTGGGCGTCGATTCGGTCTTGTGAGGCGCCTATCGGTGCTTCTCGATGAAGCCCACGATACTTTCCGTACTACGTCGATCAGGCCGTCAAGAATCCCGGCATCTCTACAGCACTGGGGGTCATGGCAGCTCTGGTTGTCGGCGGAGCGCTCCACCTCGCCTTGCGAGGACGCGGCGGCTGACCCGCGGTTCAACCACGAGGAGGCATCCTCGAGCTCGACGGTTGCAGGCAGTACAGATGAGGCGACGGCGTAGAACTCGAAGGAGGCGCCGACGTATGTAGTTCTGTGCGCGTTCACCCGGCACCGGCGGGGTGTAGTGTAGCGTGGAGTGAGATCATGTCGACGACATCGTTGCCGCGCATGGACAGCGGCCCGGGGGGCGGAGGAAGACTCCGCTCGCGGCGCGTCGTCGGGACCGTTCTGGTCGCTGCCGTCGGCCTCGCCTTGCGCGCCGGCGCCGGGGAGCTGCGGTTCGATCGCCTCACCCCCGAGGACGGGCTCTCGCAGTTCTCGGCGAACGCCATCATCCAGGACAGTCAAGGCTACCTGTGGATCGGCACCCAGGACGGTCTCAATCGCTACGACGGGTACGATTTCGTGGTCTACAAGACCGACCCCGAAGACCCGGACTCGCTCTGGGACAACTTCGTCAACGGTCTCTGGGCCGACCGCGACGGAAGCCTGTGGGTCACCACCGCGACCGCCGGAGCCATCAACCGCTACGATCCGTTCACCGAGACCCTCGCTCGCTTCCGGCTCGATGCTGCTGACGATCCCGAAGCGCCGGAACCGGCGATCATCAACAACCGAGCGTTGTGGAAGGACGAAGAGGGTCGCCTGTGGATCGGAACCTTCGGGGGCGGTCTCTTCATCCTCGATCCCGCCACCGGCGCCGCCCGGCACAAGTTCGCGCGCGCCGGCATCGACGGGGGCCTGACCGATGACCGCATCAGTATCGTACTCGAAGATTCTGGCGGCACGGTCTGGATCGGGACCTTCGGCGGCGGCCTCTTTCGCCGCCTCCCGCCCGTGGCCGGAGAGGACGAGCGGTTCGAGCGCCTTGCCAACGACCCGGACGATCCGGCGAGTCTCGCCAACGACACGGTGACCGACCTCTACGAGGATTCGAGCGGCGAGCTCTGGGTCGGGACCGGCGGTGGCGGGCTGTCTCGCTTCGACCGCGCGAGCGGGAGCTTCGAGTCCTACCGGGTCGGCGACTCCGGTTCCCGCCGGATCGCGGGCGACTTCATACCGGCGAATCAGCGCCCGATCCTCGAGGATCGAGAAGGTCATCTGTGGGTCGTGACCAACGGCGGGCTCAGCCGACTCGATTCCTCCCGCCGTCACGTCGCCGATTATCGAGCTGATCCAAGCGATCCGGTGACGGGGCCGGTCAGCGTGCTGTTCGAGGACCGTAACGGGAGGTTGTGGGTCGGCACCCTCGGCGGCGGCCTCTACCTCTACGACCGCGAGCACGACGAGTTCACCCATTTCACCCTTGACCCGGCGGATCCACAGAGCCTTTCGAGCAACATCGTCGGGACCATTTTCGAGGATCGCTCCGGCATCGTCTGGTTCGGCACCGGCAACGGTGGTGCGGCGAGCTTCAGCCGCCACAAGCATCGGTTCGAGCAGCTCAGGCTGTCACCTTCGGATCCCGATGGCCTGACCGACAGCAAGGTCTTTTCGATACTCGAAGACCACGAGGGGACACTGTGGGTGGGGACGCTCGACGGGGGCCTCCACAAGTTCAATGAACGCAGAGAGAAGATCGTCGAGCGCTATTCGTTGTTGCCCGGCAGCCCGCGCGACATCGGGAGCACAGCCGTTCGCGCCGTCTACCAGGATCGCCGCGGCAATCTGTGGGCCGGCACCCAGGGGACCGGTGTTTTTCTCATCGATCGGCGAGCTGGCGTCGTGGAAAGAAGCTACGCCTTCGATCCCGACGACTCGATGAGTCTCAGCAACAACTTCATCTCGGCCTTCTTCGAGGACAGCCTCGGCCAGCTTTGGGTGGGCACCAACGTCGGACTCAACCGCTTCGACCGTGAGTCCGGGACCTTCGAGCGATTCGTCAACGACCCGCAGGATCCGACCAGCCTCCCCAACAACTTCGCCAGGTTTCTCTACGAGGCGCCCAACGGCAATCTCTGGGTGGGCACCGCCGGCGGCTTTGCCCTCTTCGATCGGGAGAGCGAGACCTTCACCGCCTACTCACGCAGGCCGGATGATCCGGCGAGCCTCGCCAACGACAACGTCATGGATCTGCTCGAAGACGGTAAGGGCGGGATCTGGGTGGCGACCTACGGTGGCGGTCTCGACCACTGCTCGATCGAGAGCGACCGGTGCACCCATTTCACCAGAGCCGACGGGCTGCCGACCGACTCGATCTACTCGCTGTTGCCGGACGAGGAAGGCTACCTGTGGGTCAGCTCCAATCAAGGTCTGTGCCGCTTCAATCCGCGAAGGCGTAGCTGCCGCACCTACGACGCCTCCGACGGTCTCGGCGGCAACGAGTTCAACGGCCGTTCGTTCTTCGTCGCGGAGGATGGGGAGATGCTCTTCGGCGGCATGCACGGAGTGACCAGCTTCTATCCGGGCCGGGCCAAGGACAGCGGCTTCCGGCCGTCGATCGTGATCACCGCCTTTCGTCGCTTCGATGCCGTCGAACGCTTCGATCGCGCGGTCCAGGAGCTCGATCGAATCGAGCTTTCCCACAAGGACGACTTCTTTTCGTTCGAGTTCGCCGCCCTCGACTACACCAATCCCGACAAGACCCGCTACGCCTACAAGCTCGAAGGCTTCGACGAGGACTGGGTCTATTCGGGAACCCGCCGGTACGCCAGCTACACCAACCTCGACGGCGGGACCTACGCCTTCCGAGTGAAGGGAACCAACGTCGACGGCTTGTGGAACGAGATGGAAGACTCGGTCGAGGTCGTGGTCGTGCCGCCCCCGTGGAAGACCTGGTGGGCCTACGTGCTCTACGTGCTGGTTGCCGGCGGTGCGGTGCTCGGCTACGGGCGCCACCGCACGAGAATCCACGCGGAGGAGCTGCGCCACGCCCAGGAGGAGGCGGAAAGCCAGCGGCTATTGGCCGAGCGCTTGCAACAGATCGATCGGATGAAGGACGAGTTTCTCGCCAATACTTCTCACGAGCTGCGCACCCCGTTGAACGGCATCATCGGAATCGCCGAGTCGCTCAGCGACGGCGCGACGGGTCCGTTGCACGAGAGCACCCAGTCGAACCTGTTCATGATCGCCTCCAGCGGTCGGCGACTGTCGCGCCTGGTCGACGACATCCTCGATTTTTCGAAGCTCAAGAGTCACGAGCTCGAGCTGCGCCGATGCGCGGTCGGCATGCGGGAGATCGCCGAGATCGTCCTCACCCTCTCGCAACCGTTGGTGGCGGAGAGGGATTTGCGGCTGGTCAACGAGGTGCCATCCGACCTGCCGCTGGTCGACGGTGACGAGAACCGGCTGCAACAGGTGATGCACAACCTGGTGGGCAACGCCATCAAGTTCACCCCGTCCGGGAGTGTCACGGTGGGTGCTCGCCACTCCGGTGATTGGGTAGAGGTCTCGGTGACCGACACCGGCGTCGGCATTCCCGAAGGCAAGCGAGCCCGGATCTTCGAGTCGTTCGAGCAGGCCGACTCATCGACGGCACGCGAGTACGGCGGCACCGGTCTCGGGTTGACCATCACCCGCCAGCTGATCGAGCTTCATGGCGGCGTGATTCGGGTCGAGTCGAATGAGGGACGCGGCTCCGTCTTCTCCTTCACCGTGTCCACGAGGAGCGTCCGGTGAAGATCGAGATGGCCCAGACTCTGGCGGATCGCGCTACCGGCACCGTCGATGTGGCGTCGGTAGTCGGCGGAGCCAACGGTGTGGAGCCTGGGCCTCCGGTACCGACGCTCGTGGCTGGCGGCAGCGAGCGCTCCAAGCTGGCCGGTGTCAGGGTGCTCACCGTCGACGATGATCCGATCAACCTGCAGGTGCTGCACAACATCCTCAGCCTCGAAGGGTGCGAGCTGACGGAAGCGGCGGACGGCGAGGCCGCTCTCGCGCTGTTCGCGGACGACTACCTCCCCGATCTGGTGCTTCTCGACGTGATGATGCCGCGGCTCACCGGGTTCGAGGTCTGCGAGCGCCTCCGCCGCCGCTACTCGGGCAACGAGCTCCCGGTGATTCTGCTCACCGCCAAGAACCAGGTCTCCGACCTGGTCTTGGGGCTCGCGTCCGGCGCCAACGACTATCTGACCAAGCCCTTCTCGAAGAGCGAGCTGATCGCCCGCATCGACACCCACCTGAGCCTGTCGAAAGCGCACACGGCCGAGGCGGAGAACCGGCGCAAGGCCGAAGAGCTGCAGCAGGCGCGGGCGATCCAGCTCTCCATGCTGCCTCAGCAGCTGCCCGAAGTGCCTTACCTCGAGATCGCGGTGCACATGAAGACCGCGACCGAGGTGGGGGGCGACTACTACGATTTCTTTCCCCAGGAGGATGGGGGTCTCTACGTCGCCACCGGAGACGCTACCGGTCACGGCATTCCCGCCGGCATGATGGTGGCGATGACCAAGTCGGCGATCAAGGCGCTCGACGTGCAGTCACCGCACACTCTGCTCAAGCAGGCCAACCAGGTCATCCGCGCCGTCAACCCGGTCAATATGACGATGGCGCTCAACGCCCTCTCCATCTCCGACAGCGGTTTCGCCATCTCGTCGGCGGCGATGCCGCCCGTCTTCCTCTTCCGCGCCGACCGCGGCGAGGCGGAGGAGATTCTCGTCGAGGGGCTGCCGCTCGGGGCGATGGCCGAGAGCGACTACTCGCTGCGGGTGGTCGAGTTCAAGCGCGGTGATTCGCTGGTCCTCATCTCCGACGGCTTGCCCGAACTGCGCAACGAGAGCGGCGAGCCGTTGGGCTACGAAGCGGTGCAGCGCATCGTCAGCGAGCATGGGGAGACTTCGGCGGACGATCTGCTCGCCAGGATCGTCGAGCTGGGCGAGAAGTGGGGCCGTGGCGAAACCCAGGACGACGACATCACCGTCGTCGTGATGAAGCGGGTGTAGAGCGGCGGATCTGCCCGCGCCCGCGGCAGAGGCAGGCTAGCCGGCCTCGTGCACGCCGTTCTCATCCACCCACGCGGTCACCAAGCGTGCCGGCGTGATGTCGAAGTAGACGTTGCGAACCAGGATTCCGGGGAGGTCGGGCGGCGAGAGCTCGGCCGGGTCCATCTCTTCGAGCTCGAACTCCTCGGCGTTGCGGGAGGTGCGCTTGAAGCTCTCGAAACAGACGTAGAAGGGCACGCCGCAATCACGAGCCGCGAGCGCCAGAAGGTAGGAGCCCACCTTGTTGA
>CALZKB010000034.1:21936-67287 GCA_945787575.1 Thermoanaerobaculia bacterium
GACCACCGCGCCGTCGGCGAACACGGAGTCGGCGCCGACGAGGGCGAGGTCGGCGCGCTCGGCAAAGTGGCCGAGCTGAGCGTCGGTGAAGAGCTCGCCGGCGATCTCGAGCGCGGACAGCCACCGCGCCAGGCGGTGTCCCTCGAGTTGCGGTCGAGCCTCGGTGAAGAGCACCGTGACTCCCTTGCCGGGGAGCTGACCCAGCACCTCGCGCACGGTCGAGCTCAGGCTGTGAGTGAGGATCGTCGCCCCTTCCGGCACGAGTGCCGCGGCGCGCCGACCGACCTCTTCCACTGCCTTTTGGGACTCCGCCACGAGCGCCTGGGCCCGTTCGACGAGCGCCGATCGCGTTTCTGCCAGCTCGCAGGTCGGTAGCTCCTTGGCCTCGTGGCGCCAGCGGCCGACCAGGTGCTCGATCGGCACCATGCTGGGCCTCACCAGCTGGAGCTCGTGGGCGAAGTCGTCGAGCTGGGAGCACAGCTCCTCCGCCTCGCCTCCGGACCAGACCTGCGCCGCCTCGGCCAGATGGGCGAGTGCCAGCCGTGCGAGCTGGGTGGCGCCTCGCTCATGGTCGTCCCGCAGTTCCCGCGCACAGTCGGCGCGAAACTCTTGGAAGTTCACCCGGCCATCATAGAACGAGATCGACTCCCGACCAGCGCTGCTAGAGGGTGTCGAGTCGCGTCGACCGGTCCCTTCCCGGTTGTGCCACGAGACGTGGCCGGAGTTCAGATCACCTTGCGCCTCCAGCCGTCTTGTGATCAAGCTCCGATTGCCTGACGCTCGTCGATAAAGGAGGAAGTGCCCATGGCCACCTGGAGACCGTTTTTCCGACCTGCCGTCTCATGTCTCGCCGTTCTCACGCTTCTGCTCGCCTGTGGCGGTGGTGGCGGTAGCGGTGGTAGCCCCACGGCTCCGCCGGCTGGGGGCACGGCCGCGATCTCCGGTCAAGTGATCAGCACCGGCGCGGGGTCGATGGGCTCGAGAGCCCCGATCAGTGGCGTGACGATCCTCGTCGAGGGCACGAGCCTGTCGAGCGTCACGGATTCCGAAGGACGGTTCGCGCTGGCCGGCGTGCCGGCCGGCGACCAGATGCTGACGTTCGACCGGGGCGGCCAGCGAGCCAGTCTCATGATCGGGGGAGTGAAGTCGGCGGAGCGCATCATCCTGGTGGTGGTGCTCACCGGCTCGACCGCCGAGATGCAGTCGATCGAACGTGGGACCAACGCCGGACTTCCGTCGATCACGGTCGAGAAGTCGACCAACGGTGAAGACGCCGACGACCCGCCGGGACCGTCGATTCCGGTCGGTGATGCGGTGAGCTGGGAGTACGTGGTGACCAACAACGGCGAGGAGACGCTGTCGGATGTCGCGGTGAGCGACGACCAGGGGGTGACGGTCTCGTGCCCGATGACCACGCTTCCTCCGATGGGAAGCATGACCTGCACGGGCAACGGCGTCTCGGTCGAGGGCCAGTACGCCAACCTGGGCACGGTCACCGCGGTCGACCCGGCCGGTAGCCCGGCGACCGATGACGATCCGAGCCACTACCTGGGAGTGGTCGGCGGCGAAGCGTCGCTCACCGTCGAGAAGTCGACCAACGGCGAAGACGCCGACGACCCGCCGGGCCCGTCGATTCCGGTCGGTGATGCGGTCAACTGGGAGTACTTCGTCACCAACGATGGCGGCGTCGACCTGTTCAACTTGGCCGTCAGCGACGATCAGGGGGTCGAGGTGACCTGTCTCGATTCGGAGCTCCCGGTCGGTGCGAGCACGACCTGCACCGGAACGGGGGTGGCGATCGAGGGTCAGTACGCCAACGTGGGAACGGCGATCGCCGAGGACTCGACCGGCAACCCGGCGACCGATGACGATCCGAGTCACTACCTCGGAGTGGTGGTCGCCGAAGCGTCGATCGCCATCGAGAAGTCGACCAATGGTGAAGACGCCGACGCCCCGCCGGGCCCATCGATTCCGGTCGGCGATCCGGTGAGCTGGGAGTACTTCGTCACCAACGACGGCGGGGTCGACCTCGTGAACCTGTTCGTCAGCGACGACCAGGGGGTCGAGGTGACCTGCCCGGTTGCGGAGCTCGCCGTCGGTGAAAGCACGACGTGCACGGCAGCAGGGGTGGCGATCGAGGGTCAGTACGCCAACGTGGGTACCGCCGCCGCCGAGGACGGCGAGGGCAATGCGGTCACCAACAAGGACCCGAGCCACTACTTCGGTGAGGTGATCGGCCCCGGCGACTTCACCACCGAGATCCAGCCCGATCACTGGAACACCAACTGGCCGGGAAGCTCGGGCACGGTGTCGGCGAAGATTCAAGACGGCGATCTCGCAGCGATCGATCCGGCGAGCATCATCCTCTTCGAGAACGATCCCACCAACGCCGCGGTTCCCGTGAATGTGCCGACCATCACCGGCAACCACATCCGCGCGCGGTTCTCCAAGCCGGACGCCTTCGGAGTGCTCGACACCCCGCAGACCGGCGAGACCCGCACCGTGGTCGTCAGCTTCTTGGCAGACGGCGTGCCCGTCGAGCTGCCCGTGGAGATCGAGATCGTCGGTCCGCCGATCTAGCTTCCGTTCGGTCTTCTGTGCGGTGGCAGGATACTCATTCCTCGAAATGAGTATCCTGTCACCGAAGAGGGGCGAGCCCCAGGGCCCAAAAGGGGGCCTAGACGTGCTTTTCCACGAATTCGGAAAAGCGAGTGGGCGGTCGATCGAGAAGCCACCCCAAGACGCCGGGGCTGCCGACCATGCCGTAGCGCTCGTAGTAGTGGAACATCTTGACGAGGGTCTCGAAGCGGTAGGACCCCGGCGCGCACTTCGCTTCTCGAGACCAGGTCTCGACAGGTAGGATCTCGGCTTCAACGGCAATCCCCAGGTGGCGGCCGAGAATTGTCGCGATCTCGAGCGGATGTAGGAGGTCGGGGCCGCACAGCTCGTACGTGGAGCCGGCGTGCCTGGGCTCGCTCAAGACGCGGACCGCGGCTTCAGCGACGTCCTCGAGGTCGACCATGGCGACTCGCGTCGTCAGGGCGTAGGGCACCGAGTAGACCTTCTCCTGCCTGATGCGCTGCCATTGGCCGAGCATGTTCTGCATGTAGGGGGCCGGCTGCAGGATCGTAAAGGGGAGCCCCGACTCGAGCAGCAGCTCCTCGACGCGCAGCTTGGCCCAATGATGCGGCATCGCCTCGGTTTGTGGATGGAGGACCGAATGCAGCACGAAATGCTCCACGGTGGCCTCACGGGCGGCGGCGACGACTCCTCGGCCGATGTCAATCTCGTCGGGGTGGACGTTGGGGCAGATGTGGTAGATCGAGCGAACGCCGATCGCCGCCTCGAGAACAGCCTCCCGGTCGCGGAGGTCTCCTTCCACCGTTTGCTCGGCGCCGAGCTCCTCGAGCACCTGCTGCTGCCGGGCATTGCGGACGAAGGCGCGGACGGCGAGTCCGGCGCGGAGGAGGGCGCGAATCAGCCCGCGCCCCGTCTTGCCGGCGGCGCCCGTCACGAGAACCGGTTCGACTGACCGATGAGCTTGCATTTAGAGAGCCGCCGAGGGGCAAAGTGCGATCCTAGCAAGGGTGCGACTCTCCCAGAGAGTTCAGCGCGGTAGCCGTACGCGACCGGTCTCGGTCAGCACCGGGACCGGTCGAGGACCGAGGATTTGGAAGAAACAGACAGGCGGTTGGCGGCAGACCTCGCCGCCAACCGCCGGAACGCGGTCCCCTAGACACCCCTCCTTTGCCGGTGACGGCGTCTAGGGAAGCTGCACCGCCGGGTCTCCGACGACGCCGTAGGTGTCGAGCATCTGGGCGGCTCCGCCGCTCGCGCCGAACTCGGTCAGAACCTGGACCATGAGGCGACCCAACGGCGTGGCCGGCGGAGCGCTGTCCAAGGCGGCCGCGTAGAGCAGGTTGAGCTCCTGCGCGGCGCCCGAGAGCGAAAGACCGGTCGGTGCCCACACGGCGATGGCGCCGCCGTCGGCATCGGTCACCAGCGCCTCGGCGAGCGACTCCACGTTGGGGACATCCGAGCGACCGATCACACAGGTCAGGGCCGACACGATCGGGAGGCGGTCACCGTTGGACAGGGCGTCCATGTCGCTGACCCGCAGCAGGCCTTCGGCCGCCGCCTGGGTGACGCCGCCGTGCCCGACGTAGTTGACGAGCTGAGCACCGCGATTCCAGGCGGCCATCAACGCCACCCGAGCGTCGCTCGGCGTCATCTCCGAGAGGTGGATCGACTCGTGTCGGTAGCTGCCGAGAACCGCGGCGACGTTGTCGCTCTGCGCCGGAAAGTCACCGGCGGCATCTTCGTTGTCCGCCAGCAGGACCGCCCGGTCTCGCCAGTCGCCGTTCGCCGAGTCGTAGGCCTCGAGCTTGGCGAGGTAGGTCGCGAGCTCGGCGGCGCCGACGATCGGCAGGCGACCGATCGCCACTTCGGGCACGGAGTCGTCGCCGGTGAGGTCGGCGAGCACGTTGTCGGAAGAAATCAGACCGTAGGGGGTACCGACCAGCACCACCGGGAGCCGGTGGTCACCACCGCCGAGGAGATCCCGCGGGTCGAAGGTGCCGCGGCCGGCGAGCAACGCGTAGTCCGGCGCCTGCGACCAGTTGGCGTGGGCGTAGATGAGGAAGTCGCGGATCGCCCACGGGGTCACGATGCCGTGACTGAAGGTGTCGTAGACCTCCTCGAGGCTCACCGTGAGGGAGCGCAGACCGCGGCTGGTGCGGTAGGTGGCCAGATCGTCGGCTTCGGAGCGCCACGCCTCGGGGGCGATGACCACGTGATCGTAGCGGTGATGGGTGGCCTTGAGGGCGGCGGAGCGGACGGCGCGCCGCAGACCTGCGGGCCGGAAGGCAACCGACTCCGTCGTCACCAAGTAGGGCGTCACGTCGTCGGCAGCTCTGAAGCTGACCTGGTAGCCGTCACTGCCGAGCTCGACGCGGCCGCTGACGAGAGCGGGTGTCGCCGGATCGGTCAGATCGAGGACGATCAGATCCGCCGTGGCAAAGCCGCGGACCGTAACCTCCGAGCTGCCGGAGCCCACGCATCGCAGGCGATCGTCGACCGCCCGGTAAGAGCGCTCGTACTCGAGGTCGAAACCGTCGATGAAGAAGATCGACTCGCTGGAGCCCTCGTCGAGGATTCCCTCGATCTCGATTGTCGTAGTCGGTGTCAGCAAGGCGCCGTCGAAGGTCATCTCGGCTTCGTGGCGGCTCATGCCTCCCCAAGCGGCGGTGCCGATCTCGGCACCGTTGACCCGCACGATCGCATGATGGTCCCGATTCGCCGCACCGTTGGAGATCCCGGTGAGTCTCGTCCGCAGAACGGCCGACCCGCCTGCGGCATCCGGCACGGTCACCGCGAAATCACGCAGGGTGTCGGAGCTGGTGGCGTTGATGCCGTCCCAGTACCAGTGATCGACCTCGGTCTCGAGCGTCGAGCTGATCGCTGGAATCCGGTCCTCTTCGAAGAGCTCGGTCGAGACGAACGTGCCGCTCGACGACCCGGCGAAGAGGCTCGCGCTTCCGCCGCCGCTCATCCGCTCGCCGGCGCGGCCCAGCTGCAGCTGGTAGACGTTGTTCAGCGTGTAGAGGCTGTCGATCGCCTGCCCGTAGAAGTAGAGACCGTCACCGGAGTCGTTGCTGGGCAGCCACGCGACGGCGCGACCTTGGTTCTCGAGGGCGACCCGGCCCGAGCGCAGGAACGAGCGAACCTGGCCCTGGGCGAGGCCCAGAACATCGGCGATCTCCGCTGCGGAGAGCCGGTGGAGGCCGCTCTGCTGCACTTCGATCTGCAGGCTCGCGATGTCGCGACGGCGCTCGGGGTTGTTCCGCGTCCGCAGGCGGAGCTCAGGGTCGCGGCGCGTCTCTGGCTTCGCGAGCTGTCTGGCTGTTACCAAGCGGGTAGCGAGGCGTTGCGACCGGTGCGGGCGAGCGGCAAAGCGGTCAGTCAGGGGAGCGCGAGCGCCGCGTGGACTCACTTCGACCGCGTACGGTCCGTAAGCCTGAGTCCGCCCGTCGGTTTGATGCTCGACAATGACGTAGTCCAACCTGGAATCGAAGGGCGCCCGGTCGTCGACTACTCGGTAGACGCCGCCCTGAGGAGCGCCCTGCAGGGCCGGAACCTGGAGCTCCGTCACCGTCACGTAGTCACCGAGCTCACGGTCGTAGCGCAGGACTTCGAAGCTCCCGGTAAGCGCTTCATAGCCGGTCGAGAACTCGAAGACGATCGATCCGCCATCGGTATAGGCCCCGGCGGAAGTGATGAGCGCCACCGTGACCGCTCGCAGGCCGGCGTCGATCGTGTCGTCGACCTGGCTGGCGACGAGCGAGATCGCAGGCAGCGTGTCGAGCGGCGCCAGCCCCTCGAGGCCGACCCCGAGAAGATCCTGATCGGCGTCGCTGTCGACGGTGTCGTCGGCGCCCTGGTTGGTCAGCGTGAAGTCGATGAACGATGCCGGCCGGTTGAACAGCACCCGGTACTCGCCGGGGTTCGGCAGGCCCGAGTTACCGACGGTCGGCAAACCGCAGAATTCATAGTTGCCGTTGGCGTCCGTCGTCGCCGTCACCGGGGTGAAGTTGCCGTCGATGATCGGGGTGAACGGGAAGACCGGGCTTAGCAGGTTGACGACCACGTTGGGTACGCCGAGCTCGTCGTCGCCGCCACCGGGCAACCCGTCGTTACCGAGCGGCTCGTGGATCCCGTCACCGTCGAGATCGTTCCACACCGTGCTGCCGATGCAGGCCAGCATGTAGTCCTCGATCTCACCGGTGGTCGCCGCTCCGGTCGGGCTGTCTCCGCCCTGACCTGCCGCCGTGGTGATCCGGAAGCGCGCCGCCATCACGCCGGTGGCGCTGGCCGGCACCGATGCGATGTTGAGGGTGTTGACGCCCGCCGCCAGGGCCAGATCGGCCGTCGTGATCTGCTCATCGGCATCGAGGAAGTCGCCGTCCGAGTTGAAGTCGATCCAAGCGGTGAGGAAGCCACCCAGCGGTGCGTCGACCTCGATGTTGGCCGAAACCCCGGGCACGAGGGGCGTTAGAAAAGTGACGCCGTCCTCGTCATTGCCGTTCAGATCGTTGTTGTCGCCGAGAGCGTCGACCGCCGGCTGACCGTCGGGCTCGCTATCGGGCGCTGTCCCCATGTAGACGTTGTCGGGCGACGTGACTTCGTGGAACGGACCGTTCGATGCCAAGAGCGTCGGGTAGGGACCGTCCGGGAGATCGCCCCAGTCGAACACGAGAGAGCGACAGATGTCAGGATCGGGATTGGTCAAGCAGTCGGGGTAGGTGGTGTCTTCCACGCCGTCCTTCGACGGGGAGTTGTGGGAGGTACCGGGGTTGATGGTGATGCCCTCGGTGCAGGCCGAGCGGTCGAAGCTGAACTCGTAGACCAGCGACCATTCCCAGTCGAAATCGGTGTTGTAGTTGCCGGCGACGGTCGAGTCGTCATTGATGTCGTAGTTATCGCCCGCCGGGGTCAACCGGCCGTCTCCAAAGAGGGGCAGCGGGCCATCGGGCGACTTCCAAGCGTCGATGGCGCGCGTTCCTCCCAGGGTGACGTCCCAATTGGTGTTGTTCATGTCCCACGCGAGCGAGGTGTCGGCGGTGAAGGCGGGAGGTAGCCTGAGGTCAGCCGGCGCGACGGGGCTGTCGGGCCCATTATGGTCACCGCGCCAATCGGCTTCGGTCGGGTCCAGATCACCGTCCAAGTCGTACAGCAGGTCCAGCCCCCAGTTGTAGTCGGGGGTGTCGGCGGTGGCACCACACTCGAGCCCGAAGGTCGCGTGATCCGACCCCTCGAGGATGAGAAACTCGTGCTTGTTCCAGTTAGCGTCGTCCAGATAGGCGTCATCGGGGGCGCCCTGCCCGCTCCCCTTGCCAAAGACCGCGTCGTTGGCGGCGTTCTTGTTCACCACCAGAGCGATGTACACCGTGTTTCCGTCAAGTCCGTAGTAGACCTTGCCTTTGCTGCCGCCACCGGTGTCGCTCAAGAGGAACGCATAGTCGTTCAGGTCGCCGTCGCCGAAGAAGAGGCCGTTGACCGTCGGTGTCCCACCGAAGAGCGGCAGCGACCCCGGGAGCAGAGCGAGGAGCAGCAAGATCGTCGCCGCCCGAGCCTTGGATCGGGCTCCGACCCAGAACGACGACCGGCAGGCGCGAGTCGACAATGTGAAGCAGGCAGCGGTAAAAAGGAGCAGCTGCAAGGGGAAGGGAAGGGAGTGGATCATGGGATGTCTCCTGAAGAGTAGTGGCTCTGTGCCGTAGTGCGGTTGGCCCCCCCTTGGGCTGTCCGGAGTGGAGTTCGTCACACCGGCGAGGTGAAATATGCCACAAATGTGGCGAAAATGCAACCCCTTTTTTGTCACCCGTAGAAATGTCGCCTCCTTCGCGACTCTCGGAAGTGGTGTCACGAGGGCTGGGAAGCTCGGTTCTGCCCATTTCGCACCGGTCGAAATGGGACCCCGGCCCCTTTCTTACCGAGGTTCCCGTGTCAGCGGTCAGAGCTCTAATTCGTCGAGTAGTGCCGCCGTGCCGCTTCGATCGCCTGAAGCAGCGCCAACCGGTTCGCCCGGGCCGTCCGCAAGCTGATCCCGTCGCCCCGCCCCGGAAACTGCGCCCAGGTTCTCATCCGGTCCTCGCCGAGGCGGCGCTCCAGCTCGTCGAGCCGGGCAAGCCAGATCCGCGCCACCTCTTTCGCGCGCGGTTGCTCGGCCAGCGGGGGGGTGCCGTTGACGGTCACCCGGATCGCTCCGCTGTGCGCGACGGTCGGGCGCGGCACGAGCCCCTCGGGCAGCCCGCGCAGCAAGTCCGCGCTCGAGCGGCGCTCGAGGACCAGCATGTTCGAGAGCAAACTCCGTAGGTCGATCTCGGTCTCGCCCCGTTTCGCGCCGGTGGCTCGCAGCGCGAGCCAGGTCGTCCGGTCGATGGGCAGCCTCGTTTCGAGGGCGATCTCCCCGGTGGCGGCAGTGCCGTCGACGCGCATCACCACCGTACCGCCTCGCACGAGCTCGAGGGCGACGACGGCGTCGCGATCGGGATCGTAGCGGACTCGGCCGCTCACCTTCACCTCGCGCGGCTCGGCCAGCAGCAGCTCTTCACCCGGTCCCATCCGCTCCACCAGCAGCTCGATCGCCGGGCCGTTGGTCACGAACGTCCTCCCCTTGCGGACCGCGTCGAGCCAGCGTTCGGGGGCGAGCGGACCATCGACTCTGGCGTAGAAGCGCTCTCGCCCCGGCAGGCTCGGCAGACAAGGATAGTCGGTGCCGGCGGTCGGTCCGATCCGGATACCGAGATCCAGCGCCTCGTACCAGCGGTCGAAGAACGGAAAACCCAGGTTCAGCACTTCCACGAAGTCGACCAGCGCCTCATGGCCCCAGACGGCGAGGCCTTCTTCGGCGCCAGCCAGCCCCCAGTGGGCGTAGCCGTTGACCGCCCCCTGCCGGTGCGCCTCCTCCCACACCCGGTCGTAGAGCAGATAGTGAGAGGGGAGATCGATGAACCGGCGACCGCCGAGCACGATTGCGTGGCCGAGTACATGGCTGCGTGGGTTCTCCTGCCCCGACAGGATCAACGTGTCTCCTCGCTGGTAGGCCGATCGCGGTCCGAAGCCGTGCTGCGGAGTGATGTGGACGTCCTGCGCCAGACCCATCTGCAGGAGGTTTGCGACGTGCAGACCCTCGGCCTCCATCCAGGTCGCGAGCCGTGGATCGAAGCGCGGGTGGGGCCGCGGGATGTGGAGGTGATCGTCGGCGCCGTACCACCCCTCGGCCGCGAGGTCGATCCAGCGCTCGATGCCGAGCTCCAACGGCGTCGTCTGCCCCTCCTCGACGGCGACGGTAGCGCCCGCTCTCCGGTACTCGACGCCCTTGGTCGCCCGCACCGAGTAGCTGCCGGCGGGGAGTCGAACGTCAACTAAGCCGTCGGCGTAGAACTGGGTCGTTCCGGTGTACGGGTTGGCGATCTCCCGGTGCTCGTTCCATCGAGCCTGGAGCGTCGCGAAGCGCGGGATCCAGGCGTGAACCGGTGCGCTCCCGCAGTCGGAGAATACGGTCAAAGCGTCGTGGGGAACGACGGCCTGCCCGTTCTCGTCGAGCAGCTCGATCCGCGCCGAAGTCGGCGCTCCGGTGTCGACGTCCCGAACCGTGAGCGCCAGGAAGCCGTGCTCTCGCGACGTGCCTTCACCGCAGCCCGCCGACGACACGAGCAACAGCAGCAGGGTCGCGAGCTCGAGGGCGGCGTGCCGAGCGGCCCAGCCGCGTTTCGTCGGCGGAGCGCCCATTTCAGCGACCCGTCGCGGCCGCGGCGCCGAGCGCCCTCCGCTTCGACCACCAGCCCAAACAGGCCGCCGACGCCACCGCGATGCCGGCGGCGGAGGCGACGAGCACGACGTCCGGAAAGCTCCAGCCGCCCCTCGGACCGCGGAGGTTAAGCGTCAGCCAGAGCACCACGCCGGCCTGCGCGAGGGCTGCGGCGAGCAGCGCCCGGGGAACCGAGCCGCGGCCGCGGCAACGAAGCGCCAACGTCGCGCCGAGGGGGCTTGCCAGCAGAGCCTGCGAGCCGGCTCGGTGCCAGAGCTCCGAGGCGTCGAGAGGTTGCCCCGAGGCGAACAGGCCGATCGCGGCCGCGATCGGCACCAGGGCGCCGACGAGGGCGGCGCAACCGTCATCGAGCGCCTCGCGCAGAGGCGTGCGCCGGAGCCGTCCGACGCCGGCCGCGAGCAGCAGCAGCGTAGCGACGAAGAGGTAAAGGCTGAGCGGCGAGACCATCGGAGGGGTACGGTGATTCTATCGGCGTCGACCGCGCCAGCCGAGGAGCCGCCTCGGCTCAGCCCGGTTCCGCGCTCATCTTCACAGGCTGGGGGACGGGCGACGTTGCTACTCGACAGTCGTCGACCAGGCGCTGGTGTCGCCGGACTCGAAACCGTCGGCGAACAGGGGTACCTGCACGCTGTAGGCGTCGATACGCGCGGAGTCGTTGGTCACCTCGTAGCCGGCGGCCAGGAGATAGGCCATCGAGTTGTCGAGGTAGATGCGGTACTTGCTCGTCGGATCGTCGGGGTCGGCGGACGGCACCGGCCAGGGTGGCTCGTAGCCGTTGGTGAGGAAGGCGGGAATGAGGATGTTGCGAGTCGCCCAGATGTCGGCCGCCACCGGGTCGACGCTCGCCACCAGCTCGTCGCGGCGAGTGGCGCCCCCGTAGGTCGTGCCCGGGCCGCTGAATGGGTTGGCGTTGACCCAGATGGCGTCGAGGAGGTTGAGGTCGGCAGGTTGAATCTCGCCGAGCACGGCACCCATCAGCCCGTTGGCGACGGCCGAGTGCGAGTTGGTTCCCAGCGACGTCGTGACCAAGCCCACGTAGTTCTTGACCACGGAGGTGACGCCGTAGACCGCATGGTGCGATTTGAGCACCGGGATATTGACTAGCTTCAATCGCTGCCGGTCGTAGGTTTGGGCCGTCGCGTCCCAGATGCCGTGACGCAGACTGATCTCGGTCCCCGCCTCGCTGCGGAACTTGGGGTAGGAGATCTTGGCGTTGAGGTCGGGGTCGAACGGGTAGAGAACGTAGCCGTCGGCGGCGTCGCCGGCGGAGTACTCGTCGACTTCGACCTCGCGCATGAGCGTCCAGTCGAAGTGCGACACGGAATAGCCGAGGCCCTGGAAATAGGTCACGACATCGTGGGGCGACTGCGAGATGTCCTGGGCGTTGTTCTGGGACCGGTCGAAGTTCTGGGTCGAAGCGAACTGCGCGTTCTCGCCGACGATGATCTCGCCGTCGAAGCCGTCCGGATGGTCGACGAGGGCGCGGATGAAGCCGAGCAGCACGTCGGTGTTGGTACCGCCGCGCTCGCTCCACTGGTAGTTGATCTTGACGATCACGACGTCGTCTGCGGCCAGGATCCCGTCGGGGCCGGAGACGTCGCTGACGACGGTCGAGCGGTAGAACTTGAGTCCGTGTTGGCCCATGAGCTCCAGCAGAGTGTCGACGCAGGGGAAGCGGTCGGTCACCGGCTCGGCGGGACAGTCGAAGGCGTGAAAGACCTGAGCCCGGTAGTCCGTCGGGACCTCGAGCGCAGGTAGCCGCTTCGCAGGTTGGGCTTCCACGCTCGACAGGTAGCCCCAGCTCCCGAGGCTGGCGACGAGCCCGGCAACCGCCAGACCGACGAGACCAGCGGGAGAGCGCAAACCGGAGACCAAGACCTTGCGAGCTGCGAGCAGGGCGGCTACCACCGGCGCGCCGAAGGCGAGGGTCGCGGTGGTGAAGGCCGCCTGCTGACAAGGATAAGCGAGCCGGCTCGGTCGCGGGCCGCTTCTCGCCAGCAGCCAAGCGAGAGCGAAGAGGCCGGAAAGCAAAGTGTTGGCGGCGAACCAGCGCCGCAAGAACCCCCGACGCGACCGCGTGGTGGGCGAGGGCTGGTGACGCCGGCGATGATCCGACTGCATCGCAATACCTCCCCCGTTGTGGACGACGTCGCAATGTGACCGTCGTGCCCGGAACTAGCGACCCTGAGGGTAACCCTTGGAACAGCGCTGTCAGGCCACCCGGATGGGTGGGAGGTGGGAAGCCCTCGGCACGCAGGCACGGGGAGGCTGAGGGCGGCGGGAGCTCGGGAAGCGTTACGCAGCGGCGGCGGAGGCCTCAACTCTCCGAAGGTGCTCTGCGAGCCGAAACGGTGTACTGGCAGACGATGATCAGATCCTCGATGAGGTCCGGATCGAGCCGCCTATGCTCGACGCCGTCGATCGTGACGGTATGGCGCAGGCGGCTGGCGCCAGGATCTTCGTGCACGTCTATGAACCAGAGCAAAGGGACCTCACCGGAGAGACCTGGTAGCGGAAGATAGGCGATGCCCTCGACGGGACTGCCATTCTCAGCCAGGTGAGGAGTAAATGCCTCATCGTCGAGAAAAGCTGCGCCGGAGGGGTCGTTCCGGAGATCGATCTCGAGGCCGTCCGAGACGTCTCCCTTCGTCTTGAGGAACAGGTGCATGGCGTCGATCTCGATCCCGCTGTCTCTGAACAGGAAGGGGAAGCGCTCCTTCGTCAGATGAAGTTCGAGGGTCTGCCTCGTAGCCCGCGCGTCCGCTGGATGAAGGAAGCGGTGCCACTGCGTGGAGAAATCTCGCTTGGCGCTGAACATCTGGAAGAGCCCCGTGCGCGAGCCCTCTTCGAGGACAACTGCGTTCAGTTCTGCCACCAGATCGGCACTGACTCTCTCTCTCTCGGCATCGCCTCCCTCGCGCGCGGTATATCGAAGATGGAAGATGACATCTGAGATGGTGTCGTAGTCGAACTGTCGGAGGGTCTTCGGTAGCCGCAGGCGCCAGCGGCTGACGGCGCCAGCGCCTTCGAACGGCAGGTAGCGCTCGTCGCGGAAGTTGAACTCGAACAGGCCACCGTCGTTCTGTGCGCTGCTCGTCGCGATCGACTCGATAGCGCCGATGTGCTCCCGAGGCGGTTCTGCGGGATCCGGGGCCGTGCGGACCTCGTGGCTCATCAGCGTGAGCGTGCAGCTCACATTGCTGTAGGGCCCCGAGATGCACGGGATCGTGAGGCTGACGGCCTTGATGCGGCGTAAGTAATGGCCTGGATAGTCGAGATCGAAGAGAACGTGCGGGATACTGATGAAGCACTCACCCTCCTCGCGGAGATTGATGAGCGCGATCGGGTCGAGCATCCGAAGTGAGATGTGCTTGCTGAGCTCGTATTGGCGTCGGTCGTTGTCTAGGTAGGCGACCTCCATGCGCTTGAGGTCACGGTGAAGCCTCTCACCGGCGAGGAGGCCCTTCTTCAAGCTGTCCCAATAACCAAAGTCGATGAAGCTCTGTTCAGGCAGAGCGAGTTCGTGCTGGTAAGCCTTCTCGGCGCGGCGGGCGAGGTCGTAGGCGAGCTGATAGCTCTGGAAGTAGACCGCCGAGAGCTGCGACACCATCCAGTCGTAAAGCTCCTCGTTGGTGAACTTGTCCTGCATGAAGGCATCGACGGCCCTTGCCTGCTCGATCTGCTTGGTGTGGTTGTCTAGCTCGTTCTGAGCGACGGCTCTACGTATCTCGGCAGCGGCGATCTGCTTGTCTATTCGTTCGAGCTCTTTGTCCGCGAGGCGTTCCTGTAACTTCCACTCCTCCCAACGTCTCTGGTATCGACCCGCGATGGAGGCCATCGTCGCATCGTGCGAATGCTGGGCCGCGACGAGACGTGCCCCTTCCACGGCAGCTCTCAGGGCGTAACCGAAATACGTACCTCCAGTCTTCGCGGTGGCAACTGGACTTCCAGCCCACCCCGACGTGCCGAGCTCGAAGTCAGGAATGAGGTGAGCGGCAGCGACTCCCGCATTGATGCCCTGAGAGATCTGATTGAAGACATGGGCACTCTCGAGGTTGTCCAAGTTCGACCGTTCATGAGGGCTGATCATGAAGATGTCTCGGTAATAGTCGCGACGTTCTTCGGTAACAGCCTTCGCCTTCTCGAGACCAACGATCGTCTCTTCGGCCTCCATCAGCTGCTTTTCCCGAACCGTTCTGACGTCTTTCAGCAGGGCCACCTCGTGCTGCGAACGAAGCAGAGCCAGCCCGTCGGCATCCCGCTTCTCGAGAGCGGAGAGGAGGGACGAGCCGAGCGAGCGTACCTCGCCGCACAGTTCGGTCGCCTTCTGCGACACGACCCGAAAGCGATAGTGCGGCAGAGAGACGTCGAGGGCACTGAGAGCGCTGGCGAGATCGACACCGGCGGCGGCGGCGCGCACCAACAAAGCCGGGTCGATGGGCGGCTCGAACAACGGCAATTGACGAACGACGCCTTCGATATTCATGCAATGGCGGATCTTGAAGAGACGGTCCTCGACGGTGTCCCAATACCCGAGGAGCTTCTCGTTCTGTGGGATGCAAAACGCTAGCGAAGGAAGCGGCGGCACGTCTCCCGAATCGTCATCGGAACGGATAGGGCGACCATCATCGGTGTGCGGCAGGGTGTTTTCGAGTGGGACGAGCGCGTTCGAAAAGTCGTCCAAGTCCGGCTCGAGCTCATCGAAAGTCCTAGCCGGCACGTCGAGAGCGGGAAGGCGTGGTGGGCGCTGACCCAGGATCGAGGCGGCGAGCACGTAGAGCTGTGTGGCCTCGTTGAGACTCTCGATGGAATCTCGACGGAACAGCTGGTCGCCCCAGGCGATGAGGCAATCGCAGTACTTCATCACGGTTGTCAGCTGGTACGCCCTCGTGCGCAGGCGGGCGATGAGGTGCGGCTTGAATGGGTCGTCCCGCCACTCAGCAACCTGTCGTTCGATCTCGCGGCGCTCCCGACGGTCGGCTTCACGGTCGCTCAGGAGCAGCATGAGCTCCTCGATGGACCTCCCCATCGGATGGTCATAGAACCACCGCATCTTCCAGAAGCGTGCGGGCACCTCGTCATCATCCGGCGCGGCCGTGTCGGTGGCCGTCGGGTCGAAGATGAAGTGGAACCAGCGCAGGCCTTCCTCGAAGCGGTGCTCGCGACACAGGCGCGTGGCGATCAGGAGTGGCACGTGGAAGAACAGCTCCCAGTTGTAAAGCGCGTAGCTGCCACCATAGGAGAAGTCCACGTCCTCCACCGGGTAGGGTCTCTCGACGGCAGTGGTCGGGTGGTAGAAGCGCTCACTCTCGAAGACGAAGTCGTCGTTGCGCATCTGTTGACGGCGCAGCCGGGGCTGTTCTCCTTGGGGATGCGGGTCGAGCAGGCCATCGATCCCGTAGCGGTTGAGGTGCCGGATGAAAGTGCAAACGAACGGGTGGTAGAAGGGGTGGAAGCGAAAGAGCTTGCTCACCCAATGGCGACCGGGGGAGCTGCGCGGCGTCGCTGTGAGAAGCACTCCATCCAAGGCCCCATGCCATAGCTCCGCCGCGAGGGCTTCTGTCCGAGCACTGTCGGTTGCCACCACGACGAGGCTGTCGGCATCGGCCTGCGACGCTGTCCAACCGTCGCCAGCAAGCGCCTCGCCACCGGCTACGACGCTAGGCAAGATGGACACGCCGGCGCCGGCCCCGACTCCAGGTAAGACCTCGCCAAGGGGATCGAACTCTGTCCTGTCGTCTTCGGCAGCCGTGCGTATCCTGTCGAAATCGAAGGCCGCACCCCTGTAGTAATCGTTGCGCACCCGATCGATGATCTCGGGGCCGATCTTGTCCCGATCCAGTTCGTAGACGAAGTAGTCTCGGTGAGCCACGCAGAAGGTGCGCGTGGCGTCCTCGTAGAAGAACGGAGATTGTGAGACGAAAGTGTAGTGCTGGGCCGGTACCGTTAACATATAGGTCTGCGGTGTCCGGCGAAGCACTTCTGAAAGAGACCCGGTGCTCGTGACGACAGCACCGTCTCGGCCAAGCTCCGCGACCGGCAGCACCAGGGGACGACTACCCTGTTCGACGTACTTCGTCCTCTCGACGCTAGTGCCGGGAAGACCGACACCAGTGCGCCGGAGGACGTGGGAGGCCGCCTTGATCTGTCCCGCACAATCGTCCCAGACGAACCAGCCATAGTCCCGAAAGACGTCGTCCTGTCCGTAGTCGTGAAGGCAGTTGAAGACGAGCCAGTCCTGGGTGGCCCACTCCGTGAACTTGAAGAAGAACCGCTCTCTGTCAGGCAAGTCGACCATGTCTTCCGTTTCGACGAAGGCATCCGATACCCTCTTCGGCAGCCATTTCCCTTGCTTGTGCTCACTCCACGCGAGCTGAATCTCCCAATGCTTGTGCGGTCGCTTTTCTGATTCGCTGGAATCTCGAGCAGGAATAGACGGTGCCTTTTGCGGTTTCTCGGCAAAGACCGGCCAGAAGAGATAGAGGCGCCGGTTCCGCACCACCGGTACTAGCTGATCGCCCTGGATGTCGAGGTCGACACGCTCCCATGGCGTCCATTGCGTCTGGTCGAGCCAGCGGCGATAGAAGTAGATGTGCGGCGCGTCGCGGGTGCGGCCGAAGACGTGGAGCACGTCCAGCGCCGTGTCGCCCGCCTCGTCTAGCTCCTGTTGATGATAGAGGCCGCTGATCTCCAGTCGGGCGACCGTGTCGAGCCGCTCGATATAGGTGAGGAGCGCGGTCTCGACGGTCTCGTCCCTGACTTCGTTCTGAAGCAGCGCCTTCTCCAGCTCGGCGAAGAAAGGGCTCTTGTTGTCGCGCAACTCGGGCTCGACCCAGTTTTCTGGGTAGAGAAAGACCTTGCGGTTGGCTTCCCACACCCGGTACTGCTTCATCCACTTCCACTGGCGAACCGCGGACGGCGTCAGCGTCGCCTCGGCCTCGAGATTGAGCAGACAGCGCTGCACGAAGAGCTGCACGGAGCTGATGGCCTGCTTGATGCGCGAGGTCAGCATGCAAGCGCTCATCTCGACGTCGATGAGGTAGTGGCCGTACAGATCCTCCGGCCGCTCGAACTCATCCCGATCGGCAATCAGGTAGCCCACCAGCGCCTCGCGCTTGCGTTCGCGCAAGCGGTCCTGGATCGAGGTTGCTACCTCGAGCCAGCGCCTCTCTTCGTAGTGTGCCTTGACCGCCTGCCTGACGCTACGGGCGTGGCCCTCCGTGATCTCTTCGGCGGTCCAGCTCCACACCTGCTCGGCCGAGGTTCTGATGCGCCGGATCACGTCGAGGCCTTCCTCGAGCCGAGCGTAGCTTCGCTCGTCGCGGTAGGTCTCGGGAAAGACGAAGTTGAATCCTCCCGGGCCAGCAAGGTAGGTGAGGTCGTTCAGGCTCCAACCGGTGCGCTCGGCGAGGGCTGCCAGCAGCAAAGCCTCCGTGGCCGCCGGGTCGGCGGCTCGCTCCAACACGGCGAATAGCGACGGCTCGCCGGGTGGCAAGGCGCGCTCCAAGGCGCAGGCTCTCGTGAGGCGTCGCCAGGCGTCGAAGCGCTGGCGCCACACGTCGCGCAAAGGGGGAGGAGGCTCGAGCGGTGGCGTATCCACGGGCAACGTGCCAAGGTCGAGCCAGCCGAGGGCCTCGCCGTGGGTCAGCACCCAGGCCGTCTCTTCGGTATCGATCCCCATCCGGGCGGTCAGCGCAGTGATCTTGCCGAGCAAGAGGAAGGTCCGGTAGGCGGCTTCGAGGCCGGCTGCGGCCAGGTCCTCCTTGGTAATGGCCTCTTCTCGCTCGTAGAGCGCGGCGTCGAGAAACGCCGTGAGGGCCGGGTCGGTCGTATCCGGCACCGGCACGCGGTCGAGCAGCAGATCGGTGGTCGCTCGCTCCGACCCCAGCTCGTCGGTCAGCCCTTGCCGAACGAGCTGCTCACCCTGGGTGCGGCGCAAGTAGTCCAGCAGGTGCTCCTCCACATAGGCAAAGCGGGCCGTTGCCGTTTCGTCCAGCCGCTCGCTGGCCGGCAGCGTGTCCGGATGCAGCAGCTTTGCCTTGGCTTCGGCGATATCGAGGAAATCGGCAAAGAAGCGTTCGAGGTAGGCTTCCTGATCAGGCACCGGGGCTTCGGAGCTCCCGTCGACGATCCGTATGGCACGGCCGATCTCCTCTTCCCGTAGCGGGCGTCTCTCTCCGTCGAGCCTCGGCTGAAGGAGGCGGAGCTTTTCGGCCGCTAGCTCGCCCGTGGGATCGGGGACGAGGGCATGCTCCGCCCAGATCTGTCGCAGGCCCGTGCGCAGCTCTTCCAGCCAGCGCGCGATGCGGTCGTCGTCGGGCGTGATGTGGCCGCCGGGACGGCGAAGGTGCCGTAGCAGATCGTCCAGCTCGGCGATGCCGAATTCAGCGCCCTGAATCTCCCGAACCGTCTCGACGAAACGGAGCGTGTCCTCGGTTCGGGTGAGTTCGAAGGGCTCGGCCGCAACGAGCGCGCGGACGCTCAGCAGATCTCGGACAACAAGCCCCAGAGCCCGCGCCAGCGAGACGATACGGTGGAGCCGGGAGAGGTGCTCCCGGTTCAACCTCCCGCCATCGGCTGGGAACAGCGCCTCGCGCAGCAAGGTCAAGTCATCGGCGCCGATGCGCAGCGCGGCCTGAACAGCAGCGGTGTGCCTTTCCATCGACAGGCCTGAGCGGGGATCCGGGTTGCGCGCTTCGCGGAAGGCGTCGAAAGCCTCGTCTTCGGGTTCGATGACGGTCTCGTTCAGGAACAGCCGGTCGTAGAGCGAAGGGCGTCCGCCCTCACCAGCCGTGGTATCGATCGCGCCAAACCAACTCAACAGTTCGACGAGCGGCACGTCCAGATCAGTACGGAGGCGGAGAACATGCGTAAGGCGCAGCGGAAACGGGGTGTCCATCGTGCCTGCTCCGAGGACGGAGATGGCTTTGTCGAGCTCGGCAAAGGACAGGTCGGTCCTGCGCTGGAGCCGAAGAAAGCGATGAATCCGCACGAGAGTTTCCGCTAGCACGTCGTCGTCCACTGTGGCGCGGATCTCGAGACCGTCCAGACTGCACGTCGGGTCGAGGAAACGGACCTTCTCGGGGTTGACGAACGCCGTGTTCAGCACCTTGAGCAGCTCGTCGTAATCTAGGCCGGCTCGCTGCAGGAGAACCTCGACCTCGCGAAGAGCACCCGGCCAGGAGCTTTCGTCGAGACCCCAGAATTCGCGGGGAGCCCGGGGGTCTTCCCCGGTAATGGCCCGCCACTCGCGGGGGGTCAGGCCGAGGTACTCGCCCGCCACGGCCGGATCCGTCAGCGGGTCGCTGGGGTGCAAAACCTCCATGAGCCGGTGGCGCGGGACGTCGAGGTGTTCCAGGTAGGCCCGCACCTCCTCGGCGAAAAGGTTGAACGGTAGGTTCCACGGATAGTAGACGTCGCCGGCCAACGCACGGTAGGCGGCGGCATGGACGTGTTCGGGAACGGCGCGCAGCTCTTCGCTAGTGCCGTCGGTCTGCGGCTGCGGCTGCACATGGAGTCGACGGCCCTTCAGGCCCAGCACGAAGCGCCAGCCGTCGTCCCGGATCACCCATCGCTCGCCGTTGGGTTCATCGGGTTCGATGGCAGCTCCCTCGGTCAGCCGGAGTCCCTCGCCTGCAAAGGCACCACGCAGCGAGGCGGAGAGCTCGCCGGCAGCGAGAGCGCCGGGGTGGCCGTCTGTGTCGAGCTCGAAGGCGAACGGCACGACGGCGTTCTCGAGCGCTTCGTTGACGAGATCGACGTAGGGAAGGACCGTGTTGGTATTCGCACAGGTCAGCTCGATACCGCCAAGGTCCGGTCGCCGGAGATGGGGTCCCTCTTCGCGGGGGCCTTGGGCTTCTCGCCAAGTCTCATAGAGAACATCGAGAATGGTTCGGTCCTCATCCGGTTCCAGCGCGCCGCTGCTGCCCGGGTCCCGCACCTTGGCAGGCTGGTTCTTGAGAAAATGAAGGATGTCGACGAGGTAGGCGGCCGGGCTGTAGACCGAGCGACAGTGAGAGCATTCGCACAGGCCGAGCGAGCCGAAGAGAGTCTCCAGGTCCGGAACACCCTCGCCGAGCTCCTCTCTGATCATGGCGAAGGACTCGTCCGTGAGGTCATCGGCGATGGCGTACGGCCGGATGGAGTTGAACGCGGCTCCGTACCGGGAGAGGGCGATGAGCGCCATCGCAGAGCGTCGGTCGGCCCGGGCGCGGATCTCACGCGCCGTCCGTACGCCCATGCGGGAGCCGTAACGCAGGGTGAAGCCGCTGCCCATGTCGCTGATCTGGCGGGCCGATCCGATACCGTCGGCGAGCAGGACGCTCAGGACCTCGTAGCGCTCGAATTCGGGCGCCAAGGGGAAGAGACGGCCGACGAGCTCCAGCTCGGAAGCGGGTACCTCGAGGTCATCGGCCTCGTCGTGCTCGACGAGGTAGCGCCGTACGCTCGTGCTGCCGAAGTCGAAGTCGGGATGGGCCTGCAGGTAATCACGGACTGGGGCGGCGCCAACGAAATCACGCTCGTTCATCCGGTGCATGAGGACCTGGGTGGGGAACGCCGCCTCGACGATCCGGGCTTGAGTCGTGGCGTAGGCTCGCAGCCGCTCGGCTTCCGTCTCGCCGACGACGAACTCGGGAATACCTGCCTGCTCGATGCGATCTTCGAAATCCTCCACCCGCCAGCTCGCCAGGTCGCGCACGGTCGTGACGTTGTCGTCTCGCAGCAGAGCCTCGACGAGGGGAGTGTGGTTCTGCGTTAGCGCGCCGAGCTGAAGGGTCAGCTGAAGTCGCTCGATCGTGCCGGTGCGGTCGAAGTACGGATCCTCCCGCAGCGCTTGCCAAAAATCCTCGGGGGGACCCTCGTGGCGGACGTAGCGTCGGAGGAATGTCTGTTGCGCTTCTTCGGTCAGGTTTGCTGTCGTCAGCAGCCGCCCGAGCGACGCTCGACCGTGCATCGCCCCGCTCCGGAGGGCTTCGACGACCGACTGATCGCTGAGCCGTGCCAACGTTGCGTCGAGTGCTTCGTCGTCGAGGGCCGGGATGATGTTGCTGCGTCCGGACTCTTCGAGAGCCCGGCGGAGCACGGCCGGGTCCTGAGCCAGCAGGCTTCCGAGGTTCATCGACAGACCCTGGCTCGCGAAGGCGTAGAACACCTCCTCCGCGACGCCCGTATGTCGCGCCAGCTTCGCGCTCTGCCCCAGACGTACGATCTGCTGGACGTCGAGGCCGGTCGTCGCGGCCAGGTGAGGGACGTCCTCACTCGCCAGGTCGGCGAGGGTGAGTTGGGCGTCGGCCAGGGCCTCCTCGAGGACGCTCCGCCCCTTGACCATCTCGGGGTCAGGACGGACCTTCTCGCTGGCTACGACGACTTCGACATCAGGAGCCGTGGCCGGGTCGTAGCCGTAGCGCACCGGCGTGGCGGCGATCTCGTTGCCGTCGCTGTCAGTAACGCGCAGGCGCAGATCGATGGGTCCGGCGATCTTCGGCGCAGTGATCTCGAACCGGCCCGCTTCATCGGGGACCACCTCGCCGAGGAGGTCCTGCTGGCGCAGGCGAACCCGGAACGCCTGCACCGACCCTTCCGTGACAGGACTGGCATCGAGCTTGAGGACGCGCCCCGCCACGCGGAATGGAGTGGGCTCTAGCGCTTGGCCCGTGACCACGATCTCCACCGCCTCATCGGCCGCTTCCACGTTCCAGAGGACGCTGTCCTCGGTGCTCGCCAGGAGCCGATCGCCGGCGAACACCTTGAAGAAGAGGTCCGGCTTGCGGTCGAGGAACAGCTCCCGGTAGTGAGACTCGTCGAAAGTGATCTCGAACCGTCCGTGGAGATCCGTGACTGCGCTGCCGACGAGGTCGTCGACGAGAAGGTCCTTGTCCCAGGCCTCGACGCGAAGGTCGGCGATGCCGGTCCTCGTCGCGCTCCCCGACACCGTGCCACTGATCGTCTGCCGCCCTGAGGTCATGTCCCCCTCCTCTTCTTCTCTGCTTGGCTACGTTCCAACATCGCTCACTGGGGAAAGTCGTGGGATCTCGGTCCGTGACCCCCTCGTGGCGCGCCTCTCCAATCCCGACCCGGTTGACCGGCGAGTGACAAGTCGAAACTCAAGCTGAGGCTAATGCTGGGAAAGTTCACGGTCCCGGGTATCGTGAAGGCACCCGAAACCACATCGTGCGGCACGAGTTGAGCATTCGGCAGCCACTCCGTCCAATCCCCGCTGTTGTAAATGGCCGTGACCTCCCCCCAGTTATAGTGATTCACGCCCAAGCCGCCATGCGCGCTGACGGACCCACTTGGCGACAGCGATCCGCCCGTCTGCGCGGTGCGGCCGAACGAGGCGCCCGCGCTGTGGAGATAGGCGTTGCGGATTGGAACGTCCGGAATCGACACAGTCATCACGCCCAGAAAAGCGAGGACGATCGTAAGGAGATTCAGGTCGGGGTAGGGATTGACCACGATCGTGCCAGGCGGGCTCCGATCGCTGTCCGGATCCTCGGCCGTACCGGTTCCTCGTCGAGAGTCTCCGAGCCCTCGGATCACGAGATCGACCTCGACGGGTTCGAGCAGCGACGCCGCGAGATTGATTTCGAGGATGGTCTCCTCGAATTCGCTGAGAGCCGCAGCATCATCTCGGGCGCCGACGGCGCGGAGCAACAGTTCGTCGACGCCTCTACCTCCGCCGGGCTCAGGTTCCCCATCTGACTCGACACTGGTGTCACGGACAGGATCGTCGAGACCCAAAGATGCCCGGAAGTCGGCCGGAGAGGGCAGCTCGTCCGTCAGAGTGAGCTGTCTCTCTCCGGACAGATGCAAGCGATCGTCTTCCAGCTCGCCGGTCTCGCCTTCAGTCCCCGACGGGTCGACCAGAACTGTTGGGCGGTTTTGACTCACGGCGTATCGATTGACGCCGTCGGCGAGGCCCAAGGGGTCGGGACTGCACCACCGACCCAGCCATGCCGCGCAGTAGCGGGCGCTGCAGAAGTCGAGGGCCGTCTCCTGGTCTCGCTCTGTGCCGATATGGCGGTAGCGCTTGAGGCTCACTTCAGCGATTCCGCGGGCCGAGTGATAGGCGGTCGTGCCGAACGGGTGAAACTCCTCGTACGACAAGATCGCGGCGTCTTCGCTCAACTCCATGCAGGCCGAACCCAGATGGTTGGCGAGCTGATAGCGCAGGGTCGGAGTCGGCCCGCCCACCGGTCGGGTGTCTCCCAGCGTGAGCGTCTCGACCAGAGCGATTCGCTGCTCGCCATCCATCACGTGCAACGTCTCCCGCTCCCGGGTTGGGCCGGAGCCGTCGCGGCGCCGTAGCAGCTCGTATCCGCCGAAGTAGATACGTTCGTCGACGAGGGCGCCGTTGTGCTCGTGCACCTTGCGTACGCGCTGCCCGGCGGCGTCGTAGACGAAGTGGACCGTGCCGCCGCCCCCCAGGTCGACCCGGACGAGTCGGTCCTTGAAGTCCCAGGCCATCTCCGACAAGTGAGGCATCGAGGTGATGTTGCCGTGGGAGTCGTGGGGGTAACGGGCGCTGTAGGTGCCGCCCGAGTTGAGCTCGGCGACCGGGTCGTCACCGGGCAGGCTGGTCGAGCGCAGGCGGTTACTCGCCGTTTCGTACTGGTAGCGGCGGGTCCAGTTCAACTGCGGGTCGGCGCCGTTCATCGCCCGATGCGTCATCTCGAGGATGTTGCCGACCCCGTCGTAGGCGTAGCGCTCCTCATATCGATGAACTGCTCTGAGGTCATTGGGATGGCGGATCGGATAGCGCGGGATCTCGAGTTCGTCGGGTTGGGGGGCCGAGGGTGAGCGGGCGTGCTCGCGGCCGGCAGAGAAGATGAGCCGGTAGAGGGCATCGTAGGCGTACCGGGCGCTCGGCGAGACGACACTGTTCTCGAAGAACACGGTCTGCTGCGCCTCGTCGCGGACTTCGGTGATGTTGCCGACCGGGTCGTAGGTGTAGTGCAACTCCTGCAGAAGCGAGGGAGCTGCCGGGCGCGTCGAGCGCAGCAGAGTCAATCGGAAGGTCTCGTCGTCGTAGGTGTAGCTCGTGGTGACGTCGTTTCCGTACTCGATGAGCTCACGCTGGCCGCGGGCGTTGTAGTCGATATTGCGGACGAACGTCGTCTCTTCGTCCGCGCTCGCGCCATGGAGCCGGACATGCATCGCCCCGAGCAGGTTCGCCTCGTTGTAGACCGGGCGGGCGATGCTCGGCGGCAAATCCGCCGTGGCCGGCATTCTGATGCGGGTGGGGCGGTTCAGCGCGTCGTACTCGGTCGCGGTGGTGAACCGCTCGGTGGGGTCGATTTGCGCCTCAGCCGTTCTTTCGATGGCGTCCACGTCCTCCAATCCTGCCAGCGGCGACCAGTCCGCCATTCGCCGATGGTCGACGGCGAGCCGGCGGCTGGTAGCGAGCGGATTGCCTTTGAAGTCGAAGGCCTCGCGGGTGGCGACGCCGGCTCCGTCGTACTGACGGAAGAGCTGGCCCCGTAGATTGAGGCGCTCGGCGTCCGGGTGCGCTTCGAGGTCTGTCTGATCCGCCGGCCGTGCGCGTCCCAGTTCCGGAAGGGCGCACCCAGCGCGTTGATCAACGTCCGGCGTGGGCCAGCGTCCATGCTGTTCTGGTAGAGCGCCCGACCCAGCAGGTCGAATGAGGTAACCGGCAGCGGCCTGCCGTCGCCGGTCCTTTCGACGGTATGGCGCATCGCTGCATTGCCACGGGCGTCGCTGAGGGCGAGTGGGTTGCCTTCGAAGTCCAGCTCCAGACTTGTCTCGTACTGCCCGCCCGCTCCGTTGTCGGCGATGGAGAGAAAGGGGCGCCCGAGCGTGTCGAGATGAGCGACGGTGGGTGTCCCTGCGTGCTGGGCCGCGAGGAAAGCGGCGCGCGGCGCGGGGTCGCGAGGCTCCGGCCCGTCAGGGTCAGGAGCTCCCCGCGTCGGGTCGGCGACCCAGTCACTCTCCAGTACCGTGTCGTTCTCGTCGAATGTCCGCTGCCGCCATGGATCGAACTCGACACGGGTGAACGTCCCGTCCGGATTGTCGGTGTGGACGAGGCGGCCGAGCGGGTCGTAGCGGAGGATGGGTGTCACACCGCAGGCGACGAGGGAGCCATCGGTCTCGTAGCGGTGAGTGTCGGAGAAGAACGGTTCGTACTGCTCGACCGGCTGGCCCTTGTTGTCGAAGACGGTGCGGCCGGTTCCTACCCAGCGCTCCTCGACGGTGTGAGGGATGCCGAGACACGGGATCGGCCCAGGCTCGGCCTGGACCTTCGTCATCACGACCCGACCGAGGCCGTCCGAGTAGGTGTGACTCTCCTGCCAACGCGGATTGTCCGCGCCGTGCTGCTCGCGAGCGTAGGTATGGACGGCTGCGGGCTGGCCGCGGAGCGCCCAGTTGTGCAAGTCGTACTCCATGCGAACAGTGGGGTCGCCGAGCGTGTCGCCCGTTCGGTCGGGATCGGCTTCGCCTTGCTTGCCCATCACCGCGATGGCCGCGACCATGCCCAACGGATCGAACCGAACCGCCGAGCGATTGCCGTTCGGATCGGTCACGAGACGCGGTTGCAGGACCCGATAGTCGTGCTCCGCCACCGTGGCGATGACCACTTCGAGCGGGGTGGCCGCGAAGAGCGAGGACGCGGTCTCCGTAACGAACAGCGCGTGTGCGTCGTACGACACCGTCGCACGCTGACCGAACGGGTCGACGACTTCTACTGGCAAGAAGAACTGCCTTGAATCGAAGATCTGCCGGCCCGAGGGCAGCCACCAGGCGCCGTCAACGAAGACGTAGCCGCCTTCCTCACGCAACAGACGCTCGTCGACGCGGTGTTCGAAGACATGCTCCAGAAGGCCTGCCGTAAAGGCCAGGGCATAGCGTTCGTAGGGTAGGGCCGGCGCCTCCACCTCGTGCAGCGGAAGTGCTCCGGTACCGTCGCGGCGATAGTAGAGGGTGCGCAGCCGCTCCACCAGGCGCTTCTGCCTGAGTCCGGCGGTGGGGATCTCTTCGTAGGGAATCTCCTCGAGCTCTTCGGACCCACCCTCGCGCGTCGCTTCGAAGAGCTCTCGCCAGGAGAACAAGGCTCCGGCTGAGGGAGCGAGACCGGTGATCTCGTACGTCCGGGTCTCGCTGGGGACTCCGACGATGTAGTCATCCGGCTCGTCGGGGCGATTGATGAAGTCGCCCTCATCCACGGCGACCAAGGTCTCTCCTTGTTCGTCGTAGGCCGGCACCCGTCGCGGGTAGCCGACGGTAGCGGTGCGAGTGGCGTTGCCGAACGCGTCGACGTCCAGCGTCAGCGCCTGGCTGATGCGGGGGTCCAGCGGATTCCGCTCGTAGTGGTAGGTGAGCGCTTCGCGGGGGTAAGCGAGGAAGACCGCATGCCGTTGGTCGACCCTGGGCTGGAGCCGGAGGAGCTGGTAGTTACTCTCGGTGATCGTGTACGGATGCGGCTGCTGCGCCTCGCCGTCCTGGCCGTACACCTCCTGCCGCAGCGGACGCCCCCGGAGCGCGCGGGTCGCTTCGCGCTCCTCGTCGGCCGACAGCACGTCGGGAAGGATGGTGTCGGGCAAGAGCACCGCCTGGGCGTCGCCGTGGTAGTACTCATCGACAAACTGTCGCGAGATGCTCCTGCTGTCGAGATAGGCTCCCGTATGAAACCAGGTCTTGGTGTGGACCGGCGGAACGTAGTGCCTCTCTTCTCCGTCACGACCCTCTGTCTGCCGAAAGCTCCCGAACGACTCGGCATCCCACTGCTCCACGAGACCGAAACCCCGGAACTCCCTCTCCTCGCCATCGAAGTAGCCGTGGTGATAGGCGTACTCGGTGACCAGTCGTGTACCCGTCACCTTCTCGTGGGCTTCGATTCGATCGACCACGTGAACCGGGAAGGGAAGGCGTGTGATCCAAGGTCTGCCGTCGGCTCGATCCTGCAGGTAGAACTCGGTCGATGCTGCGTAGTGAAACCGCGTTTCGCTGCCCATGTCGTTGGTGACGGTCTGCAAGAGGTGCGGCTTCCCTCCGCTCATGAGGTCCAGGTAGCGCAGCGGTTGGCCGACGTCGCCGGGCAGGGGCGAAGACCAGACGAGGCAGGCCGTGCCGCGCCCCAGCAGGTCGACGACCGTCAGCGCATTCGTCACGTCCGCGTCGAGAAAGGCCGGGAGCTCGTGCTCCGCGCTCCAGCTGTTGCCCGCCTGATTGAACCAGAACGAAACTTCGTCGCGACCGAGATAGAAGAAGTCCGTCGTGCCCGAACCATCGATGTCCGCGAGCCGGACTCGGCTGTGATCGAACTGGCCCGGATGATCGACGAGGGGCGGCGAGCTCATGGTGATCTTCGCTCCGAAACGCCCGTACCCGAGATTGGGCCAGTAGCAGACCTCGCCGTTGCGGATCCTGGCCAGATCGATCAAACCGTCACCCGACATGTCCGCAAGGTAGATCGACTCGGAAAGGTCGATGAACACGAGTGTCGGACCGTGTTCTTCGTCGTCCGGCTTCCCGACCTGGCGAGCGGCGCCGAACCCCTCCTCGCCTTTCGACGGGTACCAGGTAAACACCTCGTCCTCGCTGATGAGCACATCGGCGTGCCCGTCGCCGTTGAGATCGATCATCCGGAGGTTGGGGTCGTCCCAGCGGACGCGCGGCACCGCCGTCAACGGCTTGAAAGGTGACCAGTCACCGTCTCTCTGATTCTCGAAGAAGCCTGCCAGGGGGAGGTCGAGAGTCACCAGATCCTGTTTCCCGTCACCGGCCAGGTCCATCACCCGCTGCCGACGCCCCTGCAGGTTGGCTATCGAGGGGCGGGCCGGCAACACCTCGGCCGCGGCAAATCGTCCTTCGCCGAGGTTGCGCTTGTAGATCCACGCGTCGGCCTGCTCCGTCAGCACTCCCGACACGCCTTCCCCGTCGAGATCCAGCCACTGGTACTGAGAGCCGTCGAGGCCGACCGGCAGATGTTCGAGGCTCTCGGCGTCGAGCGTTCGCACTGATTCGTCGACCACGGCTTGCGTGTAGGTGAACGTGAGCGGCGGCATGGACTTCGATCGGTACCCCTCCGCTTCCTCGTCCCACGCGTAACCGGTTTGGCTCGCGGCGGTGAGAAACGTGGCGACCGGTGACCGGCGATACTCGAAGTCCGTCGAGCGAACGAACCGTGGTACCGGGCCGCCATCAGCGCTTAGTTCCTCGAAGTGGTGGAACATCAAGACGCGCTCGCAGAGCCGGTAGGTTCGAATGTCGAAGCCGGCGCGGAACGTAGAGAACGGATCTTGCCTGACCGCCCAAGCCGCCGAGCCCTCTCTCTCGGACTCGAGATGTTCGCCGTAGTCGAAGACGACTTCGAACAGCCAATCGTCGGCTCGGAACGGCGTTTCGTTGCCGTACAGGATGCGCTTCAAGTAGCGGTTGGAGAAAGCGGAGTCGAAAGCGAGACGGTTCTTCTCCTCGGGGCGCGAGGACTCGATGCTCTGGTCGTCCTCCGGTTTGTATTCGTACCGAATGATGTTGCCTTTGTCATCTCGGGTCTCCGAGAGGAGCCACTGAAACACTCGGCTCGAGTCCTTCGGGTCGGCGATTCTGCTGCCTGGATCTTCGCCGTAGAGGCTCGTGACGTTGTCCCTCGAGGTGCTGCGCCAGTGCGACTCGCCTGTCGTCTTGTGCTGCCAACGTTCGATCCGAGCGAACAGTCCTTCGATGCGCGGGCGGTACCGGCGAACGAGGTAGTCGTCCTCTTCGTGGAGCTCCTCGACCCATCGACCTTCCGACTCCGCAAGAACCGGAACGAGATCTTCGGCTCCCGAGAGGATGAAGGTGTCTGAGTCGACGGCGTCCTCGTAGCGGGGAAGGCCGTTCGCCGTCTTCCTGGTCACGGCCGGAATCGGGAGTTGCCAGCCCAGGCCAAAAGGGCCATTGCCCGATCCCGAGTCGTAGGTGACTGAGAGCTCCGGACCGAAGTCGGACCGACCCGCAGAGGCGAAGATCGGCACACTCAAGGATGCGGTCCCCGTTGCCGGATTGACCGACAGCTTCTCGTCGATACCGCGGACGGCGCCACCGCCTCTCGGCAGAGAGACCGAGGGCGGAGCAACGAGGAAGCCGTCCGGCGGCGGTCCGCTGGGAGCTGCCCCCACTGGCGGTTCCCTTGTGCCGCTCACGGTTGGTCCATCCGAGGAAGCGTTAACCGCGGCCCGGGGCGCTGGGCCACGAGCCGGGTTGAGATCGGCGCCACCACGGAGCCAGTCTCGCCAAGAATCGGGCATCTCGTGGGTCAGACTCTAGCACCGCGACCTGTCATGTCCGGTCCGCCAACCGAATTGGTCGTGCTCTGGCTCAGACGCAGCGAACCCGTGAAATCCCCGCTGGCTCGCAATCTCGGAGGGGCTCGACAAGGTCCCCGCTCAGCTAGCGGAGAAGTGCTCCCCGTCGACGATGCTCGACGAGGTGTCTCATCAGCAGAGCCGATGCATCACTCGATTGACCCCCGTCGAGCAGAGCATTAGGCTTGGAGCAACGCCCAACCTAGCGGTGTAATTCGAGGGCGCTCGAGGCGATCTCTCTTGAACGGCCCGTAGTGCGGCCGTGCCGCGGTGAACACGCGGAGAGGACGACCCTCGTTGACCTTGTAGGCCATATTGAACTTGCAGAAGTGCTCGCCGTCGTGGGCCGGGAGAACCTTTCTCCTGGATTCGCCCGAACAATCCGCACGACTAGATGGAAAGGGGGCCTGGAGGATGCGAACGCCGAGCTGCGATCCCTCGAAACCGCTCATCGATCTCGGGGAAGGCACCGCTCCGACGCTCGACTACAACGTGCCGCAGCAGTCCTGTTTCTCGGCCCTGGGAAGGATCCGCCTGGATGTTCCGGATGGCTGGTTCCTGGACGAGTGGCGCAAGGAGCCTGAGACGCACTGGTGGCAGTTGACGCCGGAGAAGAAGGAGCACACGTTCGAGATCTTGGAGCGCGAGATCCCGACACTTCATCCCAGGGTCCGCGTGGACGCAGGGAGTCTGGGTAGGGGCAAAGCGGCGTCTCCAGACGCGGGAGGCAGGGTCACTACGGCCGCCGCGGCTTCGGCGGCGACCGCTCCGGCAGCGGGCATCTCGGGAGGGTCCCTGAAACGCGAGACCGAGCTCGTCGTGGACGGCTACCGGCCGATTCCTCTCGACACCTTGGGCGGGGCCACGACTCTGCAGTACATTCCCCAACCCGAAGAGCCTCTTCCCCGCCTCTACCTGGTCGAGGAGTACAGGGTCTGCTCGTACCTGGCCGACTACGGCGCGGGCAAGACCCTCAACACCTTCTCCCTGCTGCCTGGGGAGAAGACCAAGATCTCGATCCGCACCTACCGCGACTCCGAGGAGAGCCGGACGGCCTCCGAGAACATCTTGGATTCCTTCTCGCAGGAGAGCGCCGACGAGCTCGAGGAGCTGGTGCAGAGTGAGGCCGGAGTGTCCTACGGCTCGAGCTCGTCGCAGACGAACACGACCTCCGGGGACGCCGGCATCGGGGTCGGCGTCAGCCTCTTCGGCTTGGTGAGCGCCGACGTGGGCGGCAGCATCGAATCGAGCGGCACGAAGAGCGCCGAGACGAGTGAGGAAGAGTACTTGGACACCCTCGATCGTTCGCTCTCGAAGCACATCGAACAGTCTTCCTACTCGCGGGAGATCGAGATCAACTCGACGACCAGCGAAACAGTCTCCGAAGGCGAGGAAGAGACGATCGTCCGAGAGCTGGCGAATCTCAACCACAGCCGGGTACTCAACTTCGTCTTCCGCCAGCTCCTACAGGAGTACATCACGGTCAGCTACCTGGCGAGTGTTCGGGTCGCTTTCAGCAACGGCTATCCCGAGTCGATCGAGTCGATGGAGCTCTCCAGCCTGGACGAAATGCTACCCAAGTTCATCAAGGCGGATCGCGTGGAGGAGGTCAAGGCGCGAATTCTGGCCCCTTACTGCACCGTCTTCAACTACAAACAGGAGCCGAAGGCATTCATCCGCAAGATCGAGCAGAGGCACGGCGACTGTGACTTCCCGGGGCACCAGGGTCGACGTTCCTTTTACACCAAGGACCCGGATCTCGTCGACGAGGTCGAGGGCATCGAGGTCGCCGGGGTGATCAAGCGGGTGCAACGCAACGTGCTGCGCACTCCGGCGGTCATCGTCGAGGCGCTCCTCGGGCAGGGCGAGGCTCTCGACTGCTACAACCAGGAGCTCCAGGCGGCTGCGGTCGATCGCTCGCAGCTCGCCAACGCGGTCACCCGCTCGGCACTGGACATCGTCGACTCGATCGAACCTCCGGCGGCCAAGGTCGAAGCTTACGCGTAGGTCTTCGGGCTCGAGCAGGGCGCGGAAGAGGAGGAGAGCGAAGAGGAGTGAGCGGCTCGGGAAACCCATGGGACACTGGCGGTGAGCTGGTCCCGACCTGGGACGGTGGAGATACCGGGGATCCGCTCGACTCTGGCGACACGGCTGACACCGGAGCGCTTGCACACCCGGACGGCGCCTATGACGACGTCGTGTTCAGCCCGGCGGTCACCGGCACTCCCAACTCCGAAGGCGAGGCCGGACTCGTCCCAATCGACGAGATTGCGGAGCTCGTGCTCGGCGGCGTCCTCGACGACATTGAAGAGCACGTTGGGTTTCGCCCCACCACTGACGACGCCCTGTATCTGCTCGACTGCGCCGGCTTGAGAACCCTGGGGGAACTGTGGGGGCTCGAGGAGACGATTCGCAACGCGCTGGCCGGAAAGTGGGATGAGATCGACACCTGTACCCTCTTCTACGCAACCCGGGTGGCGGTCTGCGCTGCGCGTCGCCTCGACGGTCTCGAGTACCTGCCCGATCTGATGAGCGCCTGGCTCGAGGGCAACGCGGACTCGAGCGGCTACTGGCGGGTCGAGTCCATCGGGATGAGCCCCGGCGGACCTACCGCCGCCGGCACCTCGCTGAGCTACTTCGAGCTGCCCCGCGAGCCGTATCTCGTGGATTTGCGGGACAGGCTCATGAAAGAGCTGCGCGCCGTCTACCACCTGATTCTAGGCGGCGCCTGCGATCGTCTCCAGGCACTGCCGGGGGAGATGTTCCCCAAGAACGAGGAGCTGGGCCCCGTCTATACGTTCGGCGCCGACACGTTGGCGCTCATCAACGGCCGACTTCCCTTTCCGGCCGAGCCCAACGCTCTCCTGAGCGTCGGTACCGAGTGGATGGCGAGCCAGATAGAGCTCAAGGTCGCCCCGGGCGAGCACAAGGAGATCTCTGCCCTGGGTAGTGTCGTGCTGCTCTCCTATGTGGAGGTCACTGCCGTCCGCGGCCAGCACACAGTCACAGAGGAAGACGGCTCGCAGGAGACCAAGGACGGCTGGATCGTCTCCATTCCGACCTGGAAGCTGCGACTCTGGGACGAGGCCGACTTCGAGCTCGACAACCCGTTCGAATACCCGATCCCCGGAAGTGACCGGAAAATCGAGATTCCCGACAATGTCTTTCGCCGCATTCAAGACCACGACTGCTGGCTGCCACGGCCCAAGGACTTCCTGGTCATGACGTCGACGTGGGAGCTGATGTCGGTTTCGGAATTCGGCTACGACAAGGTCTTCCTACCTGACGGAGCCGACTGCGGCGCCCTCAAGATTGACACCAGTCCACCGGTCTACGAGCCTCTGTAGGCCCACCGGCACCGATCGGTGTTCTAGACTTGGGAGCAACGCGGTTGTTCAAGACGATCGGATACCCCGAGAAGAGGTGACCATCATGTCTGAGCTCTTTCCCGAAGCGCTGCAGCCCTACCAAGGGCTCATCGTCGGTGCGGCGACCGCCCTCGCCATCTTCGTCGTCGGCTGGATCGTCTCGAAGTGGGTTCATGCGCTCTGTCTGCGGGCTGCCCGACGTGGCCAGATGGACGAGGCGCTGGCCCGGTTTCTCTCTTCGATGGCGCAGTACGCGGTGCTCGCTTTTGCGGTCATCGCGGCGCTCAGCAGGGTCGGCGTCCAGACGACGAGCCTCGTCGCCCTCCTCGGTGCCGCCGGTCTGGCGGTCGGCCTTGCCCTGCAAGGCAACCTCGGCAACTTCGCTTCGGGAGTGATGCTGCTGCTGTTTCGTCCCTTCACCCTCGAGGACAGGGTCCGGATCGCCGGCGAGGACGGACAGGTCAAGGAGATCGGGCTGTTCGCGACCAGTTTGAGGACGCCCAGGAACGAGGAGATCATCGTGCCCAACGGCTCGGTCACCTCGAATGTGATCGTCAACTACACCTCGCAGGGGAAGTTACGCGGAGGGATCGCGGTCGGGATCAGCTACGGCTCCGACGTGAATCGGGCCATGGAAGTCATGATCGACGCCTGCAAGAGCGTCGGTTCGGTGCTCGACGATCCGCCGCCGTCGGTCAATTTCAGCGGCTTCGGAGCGTCCTCACTCGATTTCGAAGTGCGTCCGTGGGCGACGGCCGACGACTACATCGGCATGCTGCACGATGTCCGCATCGAGCTGTACGGCGCTCTCGCGGCGGCCGGGATCGAGATTCCGTTCGATCAGATCGTGGTGCACCGAGCGCCAGCCTAGCCGCAACCGCACGACGGGCTCGAGCGGGTCAGCCAGCTCTTGAGGATCGCGGCGGCACAGCCGACGCCCGGGCGGACGCTCAAGGCACCCTCCGAGCAGTTGCTTACGCAGGCGCCGCACTCCATGCACAGGTCGGGCTCGTGGATCTCGACCGAGCCCTTCGACGGCTTGAAGACGGGATGTGGACAGACCTTGACGCAGAGCAGGCAGCCGTTGCACTTCGCGGCGTCGAGCTCGAGCGTCGTCACGCCGCGGATGTAGCTGACTCCTCCTCCAGTCGCTGTCCACATGGTCTCGGTCATCCGACGATGAGACGCCCCAAGCCGATGGTTGTCGCCACGACGACGGCTCCCAGCTGAAACGGCAGTGCCCGCCGCATCTCCCACTCGACTCCCGACCGCGAGGTGAAGGTCGTGGCGCCGGTGAACTGCATGGCGAAGAACGACGCCGCCGCGGTTCCGAGGAGGAACAGCTGAACGCCGCCGAGGACCGAGAGGTCGGCAGGAGTCAGGGCGATGGCGGCGCCGACGGTGATCGCTCCCACGAGTGCGCCCTTGAGCGAAAAGGCGCGACCCGGGATCCAGGGAAGAAAGATCGGCACTAGCACGGTGCCCGTCAGCAGGCCGACGAGAAGCGGAAGAACCGCGCCGAGGAGGCCGAGCGTCCGGTCGGCCCCGGTCGCGAGCAGGGCGAGAAGGAGCAAGGGCAGGCCCCACTTGAGTGCTCCGACGAGCTCGACGCCAATCAGCTCGAGCCTCTCGCCCAAGGTGAACGTCACCCGGCGCATCGCCTCCGAAGCGCGCATCCGGTTGCCGAGAAAGACCTTCAGGTCCTCGGCGCGGATGGGGCCGTAGACGACCCGAAAGCCACAACGTCGCTTGACCTCGTGAGCCGCCACGCCGGTCGCGCCGAGCTGGGGAACGACGAGCTTGCGATGTGAGACAACGTCAGCCAAACGGCTGGCACCGACCCGGGCCACGAGCTCGTCGGTTCCGAACGTCCCCTTGCCCGCAGCGCACCAGACGTTGACGCCGTCGGTGTCGAGGACGAGGATCCAAGCATCGATCCCTTCGAGCTCGGAGCGTAGCGCATCGAAGGTCAGCTTGTAGTTGGCGGTGACCAACACCGGCGATGCCGGTCCCGGGCGGCCGATCCGGTAGAGACCCGGCTCGACGCGATAGCTCTCGCGGCCGATCGACCAGCGCACCCGCCAGCGACCCAGTCGGTCGCCCAGCGTGAGCCGACCGTCTACGCCCGGGATCGTCGAGACGTCCATGGCGGTCCCATCCTACCCGGGCTTTGTCGGAGAAGAGGATGAGAGCACAGGGGTGGGCCCTCGCTCCCGGCTCGGTGGTCGACTTCGCCACTCTCGTTGCCGCTTCGGCACCGCCGGAAGTGTGGGCAGCGGCCTACCTCGACGAGTAGTTGGAAAATCGCTTCTCCCAGCCCTTCCGTGGTTGGCGAGGGCGTCGGTCCCGTCGCAAGATACGAGCGGGGATCGAGAGCCTTCACAGCTTGGGAGAGCCCCTTGCGGATCTGGCGCATACCCGATCAGGTAATCCGTTTGGCCGTTGTGCTCGTGGCAGCGGTGGTGGTCCTAGTGGTCGTGAGAGGCCGCTTCGTGCCCCCGTCGTTCGGGGAAACGGGTCACTACCGGGCCGATGCGGTCGAGGTGGCGACCGCGCAGCCGCTTCGATATGCGGGTTGGCAGGTCTGTATCGACTGCCACGACCATGAGGGAGAGCTCAAGGGCCGTTCGTTTCACCGGGCGGTGTCGTGCGAGGTGTGCCACGGGCCCGCGGCCGCGCATGCCGAGGATTTCGAAGCCCAGACCCCGTTGATACCCCGCCAGCGCGGCGCTCAGTGTCCTGCCTGTCACGAATACCTCTCTTCGCGCCCAACCGGTTTCCCGCAGATTATCGAGCGCTTGCACAACCCTCTTCAGCCCTGCATCGAGTGTCACGATCCGCACGACCCCACGCCGCCGCAGGTTCCGGAATCCTGCGCGGCCTGCCACGCGCAGATCGCCAGAACCAAGGCTGTGTCGCATCACGTGGCGCTCGAGTGCGAGATCTGCCACGACGCCCCGGTAGAGCACCGCGAGCAACCGCGTTCCTTCCTGCCCAAGAAGCCGACCCAGCGGGAGTTCTGCGGCGGGTGCCATGCTGAAGACGCCGACAGTCAGGCCGAGATTCCGCGCATCGATCTGGCCGCGCACGGTGAACGCTATCTGTGCTGGCAGTGCCACTATCCCCATCACCCGGAGAGTTGAGGATGGCCGAAGAAAACGACGACCGACAGTTCCCGCGGCGAGAGTTCCTGGCCAAGGTCCTCCAGCTTCCGTGCTCGGCGGCAGTGGTCGCCGTCTTGGGGCCGCTGGCCGTCTCGGCCGAAGCCAGCGAGGACGGCTCGGAAGCTTCGGAGCTCTACTACGGCATGGGGATCCAGGTCGACCGGTGCATCGGTTGCGGTAAGTGCGTCGAGGCCTGCAAGGCGGAGAACGATGTGCCGCGCGAGCCCTACTACTTTCGCACCTGGGTCGAGCGTTACGTCATCCACAACGATGGTGAGGTCTCCGTCGATAGCCCCTTGGGAGGCATTCGCGGGTTTCCTCCGCTCGAGGGGGAGAGTGAGGTGCTGCGCTCCTTCTTCGTTCCCAAGCTGTGCAATCAGTGCGACAACCCGCCCTGCGTGCAGGTGTGCCCGGTGGGGGCGACGTTCAAGACCGTGGACGGAGTCGTTCTGGTCGACAGCGACTACTGCATAGGCTGCCGTTACTGCATTCAGGCCTGCCCCTACGGCGCCCGCTACCTCGATCCCAGGACCCACACGGCGGACAAGTGCACCTTCTGTTATCACCGCATCGAGCAGGGACTGTTGCCGGCCTGCGTCGAGGTCTGCCCGACGGGAGCCAGGGTCTTCGGCGAGCTCGGGGCGTTGGCCAGCCCCCTGCGCCGGTTGATGCGGATGAGCCCGCTGCAGGTGCTCAAACCCTATCTCAACACCGAGCCCAAGGTCTTCTATTCGAAGCTGGACGGAGAGGTGAGGTAGTCGCGTGCAGCATCTGGAGCGCTTGGAGTCGGCCGCCGAGCAGATCTCGGGGTTCATCTATCCCAATGAGATCGAGCTCCACTGGGGTCTGCTGGTCGTGCTCTACCCCTACATCACCGGCTTGGTGGCGGGGGCCTTCATCCTCGCTTCGCTGGAGAAGGTCTTCAAGGTCAAGGAGGTCGAGCCGACCTACCGGCTGGCGCTGCTCACGGCGCTCGCCTTCCTGCTGGTGGCGCCGCTGCCGCTCCTGGCTCACCTCGGGCATCCGGAGCGCTCGTTCGAGATCTTCCTCACCCCGCACTTCAAGTCGGCGATGGCGATGTTCGGGTTCGTCTACGCCTGGTATCTCATGCTCGTTCTACTGCTCGAGATCTGGTTCGAGTATCGAGCCGATCTGGTCAAGTGGGGGCGTGAAGCCGGACCGTTCAAGAAGCTTCTCTACTGGTTGATCACCCTGGGCTCGCGGGATGTGTCTCCCGAGGCCGTCAAGTTCGACGACAAGGCCGTGCACACGATCACCTTAATCGGCATCCCGTCGGCCTTTCTGCTGCACGGCTACGTGGGCTTCATCTTCGGATCGGTCAAGGCGAATCCGTGGTGGAGCAGCGTGCTGATGCCGATCGTGTTCCTGTTCTCGGCCATCGTGTCCGGGATCTCGCTGGTGCTGCTGATCTACTACGTGACGACGCTGGTCCGCCGCAAGCAGCCGGACATGACCTGTCTCGACAAGCTCGCCTCGTTCCTCCTCTACGCGCTGATCGTGGATCTCTCGCTGGAGGTCCTGGATTTCATCCATCGGCTGTACGAGTCGGAGGAGTCGATCGGGATCCTCTCCGAGATGATCGTCAGCAAGCTCTACATCAGCTTGACGATCGTGCAGATCCTCATCGGGACCATCGGTCCCCTCCTCATTCTCGCCTTCTCCCGTTTCTCGCGGCTTCCCACCGAGCTGAAGCGGGTCGCCTACTTCATCGCCGCGCTGCTCGTGCAAGTGGGGATCTTCAGCACCCGCTGGAACGTCGTGATCGGAGGGCAGCTCTTCTCGAAGAGCCTCCGTGGGTTGACCGTCTACAAGCTCGAGCTGGGAGGCATCGAGGGACTTTTCACCAGCATCGGCCTTCTCATCCTGCCGTTCGTCATTCTCTACGTTCTGGTCAAGCTACTGCCGCCGTGGGAGGAGGATCGACCTGAGGCCTCTCAGGGAGCCGCGGCCTCGGGAATGACCGCGGACTGACCGCGGAGCGCTCTCGACCGAGAGAGTCAGGGCTCCAGGGATACGCCAATGGCGCCCCCGGCTGCTTGACCTGCCACGGCCCCGAGTTCTGCGGCACCCCCGGCAGCGACGGCCTGCCCGTCTGCGCCGGCGACGGCGACAGCGATAGCGGGGGCCCCGTGGAGCTCAGCGCAGGGAACCAGTTCATGAACTTCCTCCTCAACGTCGACTGGCCGAATCCGTTCGAGAACCACCGGGACTATGTCGAGGACTTCGGCATCGGGAGCTGCGGAGACGGCTGCCACGCCTTCGACATGGGCGGCAAAGTGTCCGCCAACACATTCGTCGGACCGGGTTGCCTGTCGTGCCACGGCAGGGAGTGGGACGACCATGGTGGCGGGGACTCCGACTCCGACTCCGACTCCGACTAGACCGCCAGCGCGGCGAAGCCCAAGCTAGGCGGCCTCTGGCCCGACGATGATCATCAGCCCGCGGTTGGTCGGGGCATGATCAAAGCTGATGAACAGTGCCCGCCGCATCAGGAGGGTGTGGCCCCAGCCGCGCCGCATCTCGTGGATGGCGCCCGGCTGCTTCTCCTTTAGCTTGAGCGGGTCGAACAGCCGCAGCCGGGTACCGTAGGGACGCACGATGCCGTAGGCGAGCTCGCCCTCGGTGAGGAGGATCTGAACGGTGATCCGGCGAAACGCCGCCCAGCGTCGGAACGAGTACTCGGCGTAGTTGATGATCGCCTCGTTGATGGTGTTCATGAACGGCTCGGCGACGGCCCCGAAGTTCTCCTCGATGGCCGGCACCAGCTCTCTCCAGAAGTAAGCGTCGCAGCGGTCGCGGAAGAGCTCGGTGTTCGTGCCGGTCAGCCAGGCGGCGAAGTTCTCGAGCAGACTCGCGAGGCCGGGCTTGGCTCCACTTCGGTAGATGTCCCGCAGCCGCCGCCGAAGCTCGCCCGGGATGGTGAACTCGGCTGCGTAGAGGATCTCGCGTTCGGTCCCGGGGCTGGCCGGCTCGAGCTCGTTCTTGAGAACTTGGATCGCCGCCACGCTGAAGCTCGAGCCGTCGGCGGCGATCTCCTCGAGCTCCGAGAGGAGCCGCGGGACATCGGCACGGGGGACGATCTCTTCGAGTCTCTTCAACGCGGCTGCTCTCTGATCGGTGGTGGGGTAGCGGGGCCGATGATAAGCGCTGTCGCGTCCTCACGACAGCGGGGTGCTCGTAGAGCGCCGGGCGCGGGGGTCACCGCCGGGCGGCCCGGAGGAAGACCTCGATCACTCCCGGGCGGTCGTTCTCGAAGTAGAGACGGATTTCTCCGGCGTCGGTCTCGTCGACTACCGCCGGCACCGAGCTGGCGGTCAGGTACCAGCCGGCCGGCAGGACGACGGTGTTGCGGGAGCGCCCGAAGCTGCGGTCCCAGACGAGCTCGTCGCCGTCGAGGCCGTAGCGGCCGGGGTCAGTGTAGGTCTCTTCGATCCGCAGCCTCGTCGAGGTTCCTTCCGCCACCGGCTCGAACCAGATCGCGACCAGTTCGGTCTCTGTGGTGACCTCTTCGCCGATGTCGATTCCGCGCTGGGTGATCTCGCTCCCCCGCAAGGTCTCGACCTTCAGCTGCTCGCCGGTATCGAGCACTCGCGCGGACGGTTTGCTCGCCCGGCTGCCGGGTCGCACCACGTTGAGATAGCGGTCGACCCCCGGTCGCCTCTCGGTGTAGTCGTGATAGAGGCGAAACGAATGCGTTTCGGGCGGTTGGAGGAAATAGACGATCTCGCGATCCTGGAACGCCCGCTGAGAGAACTCGAAATCGGTGCGCGCACTGGTTGCCAGCGAACGAGTCGCCGGCTCGCGAGTGACCACCTGCCCGGTTTGCGTCGGCGCGGCCGGACCCCCGGAGCGCAGAGATCGAGCGCGAGCCTCGAGACGAAAGGGCACTCCCGCCGGACCGCGGTTCAAGAACGAGACTCGGATCCGGCCGTCCTCCTCCGTCGCCACCTGCGACGGGTGGTTGCAGGCGGTGAGCTCGTATCCGATCGGCAGCACGACGGCGTTGCGTCGCACCCCCAGATTGCGCTCGAAGACGAGCACCCCGTGCGCGCCGTAGTAGCTCGCGCCGTCCCGGTAGGTCTTGTCGATGCGGATCCGACCCTCGCCCCCCTCCGGCACGGGTCGGGCCAGGGTCACCTGCAGGAACTGCCCCTCGTGGTCCGCTCGGCGCAATCCGGCGGCCTCGGCCGCCTCGGCGCCGACCAGATTCCACGCCAGCGCCTTGCCGCTGGCGAGGTCGGTGACGCCGTGAACGGTGGGCTCACTTCCCTGCCGTATCGGGTTGAAATAGAAACGCGCTCCGGCGGTCGTCGCCGTGACGTCGTAGAGGATTCGGAAGCGCTCACGCTCCGGAGCCAGCAGCTCGTAACGGGTGTAGGCGTCGGCCCAGGTCTGGACGAAACCGTCGGCGAAGCAGGGGACCGAGACCGCCGAGGTCAGGAGCAGGAGCAGACGTGCTGCGAGTTGGATCGGGCTCATGGCACGAGAATACCGGACCCGAAGCGGGTGTCGGCAGCGCCCGGGGCGGAGATCTGTCAACATTCGAGTGGACTGCAGACCGAGCGCGGAACCGCAGAGGCGACCCTCTACGACCGTGCGCCACCTTCACAGGAGATCGAAATGCCGAAGTCGACCCGGATCGTCCCCGCGCTAGCTGCGCTCTGTCTCCTCACCTGCGGACCACTGCTCGCCACCGCGGCCCGTCTGGACAGTCGGGTCGCCCCCGTGTTCCAGGCGATCGAGCTGAGGCTCGACGCTTCGCAAACCGACTACTCGGGCTCGGTACGGTTCGACCTCGTCGTCGCGGAGGCGGTCGATTCGTTCACCCTGCACTCCGAGGGGCAGGAGCTGACGCGCCTGAGCTTGCGCTCCGGTGACGAGGAGATCGCCGCGACCTGGGAGCTCGGTGGGGAGGCGATTCTCGAGGTCGAGCCGGCGCGCCGACTGGCACCCGGCAGCTACGAGCTCGAGATCGACTTCACTCACGATTTCAACACCCGAGCCGTCGGGCTCTACCGAATGGAGCAAGAGGGGACGGGGACCGGCTACCTCTTCACCCAGTTCGAGGCGGTCGATGCCCGCAAGGCCTTCCCATGCTGGGACGAGCCGATCTACAAGATCCCGTTCCAGATGACCCTGGTGGTGCCGAACGAGCACGTGGCCGTCTCCAACACGCCGATCGAGTCCGAGACGCAGCTCGACGGCTGGCGCCGGGTTGTCTTCTCCCGGACCAAGCCGATGCCGAGCTACCTGCTCGCCATCGCCAGCGGCCCGTTCGAGAGCATGGAGATCGACGGGCTGTCGATACCGGGACGGATCTACGCGGTCGCGGGACAGATCGGGCTCGCCCAGCGCGCCGCCGAGATCACCCCGACGATTCTCGCTGCGCTCGAGGAGTGGTTCGGTTCACCCTACCCGTACCGTAAGCTCGACTTCATCGCCATCCCCGACTACTGGTTCGGCGCCATGGAGAACGTCGGCGCGGTCACCTTTCAGGACACCCTCCTGTTGCAGGACCCCGAGACCGCAAGCGTCGCCCAGCGCCGCGGGCAGGCGGGGGTGATCGCCCACGAGCTGGCCCACATGTGGTTCGGCGACCTGGTGACCATGGAATGGTGGGACGACCTTTGGCTCAATGAGTCCTTTGCCAGCTGGATGGGCGACAAGGTGACCGACCAGCTCTTCCCCGAGTACAAGCTCTCGCTGGTCAACCGGAGGCGGATCCAGGGACTGATGAGCGCCGACGCGCGCCCCTCGACAAAGCCGATCCGGCGAAAGGTCGAGAGCTCGGCACAGATTTTCGAGGATCTGGGCCTCGCGTATGGCAAGGGGCAGACCCTGCTGAGTATGGTCGAGAAGTGGATCGGCGAGGAGGTGTTTCGCCGCGGTGTCAACCGGTACATCGCCGACCACGCCTGGGGCAACGCGGAGGCGGTGGATCTGTGGAAGGCGCTGTCGCGGAGCGCCGGCAGCGATCTCTCGCCGGTGCTCGAGAGCTTTCTGGAGCAGCCTGGACTGCCCCTGGTCAGTTTCTCGGTAGATGAAACAGGAGTCGCGAGCGTGCGCCAGCAGCGCTTTCTCAACGATGGCGTTGCGGCGGCCGATCAGGCCTGGACGATGCCGGTGCGTTTCCGCTACTCGGATGGTGACAAGGTCCACAAGCATGGCGCTCACGAGGTCGACTTGGGTGGGCGCCCGGTCTGGATCGTGCCCGACGACGGTGCTTGGGGCTACTACCGGTGGAGCCTGCCGCGCCAGTACCTGATCCCATTGGCACGCGATGCCGGGGAGATCCTCGACGGCCCTGAGCGTGTAGCGTTCCTGGGCAATGCCGCGGCGTTGCTGGATGCCGGAGAGCTCTCTGGCGGCGACTTTCTGGATATCCTCCACGCCTTCTCCGCGGATCCGGAGCCCGAGGTCGTCTCCGCTGTTCTGTCGGGGTTGGAGAAGGTGGAGACCGCCTTTGTCGCCGGCGAGGTCGAGGAGCTCTTTCCGGCGTACATCACTCGCACGTTGCGGCCGGTCGCGGAGCGCTTTGGCCTAGAGCGGAGACCGGGGGAGTCAGAAGCGGTGTCTCTGTTTCGACCTCGGCTCTTCACCTGGCTCGGCGACGTCGGCCGAGATCCGGAGGTGCGCCGGCAGGCGGCGACGTTGGCGCGCGAGTATATGAGCGACACCCAGGCGGTCGATCCGGCGATGGCCGGGTCGGTCCTGGCGGTGGCCGGAATCGAGGCCGATCGTGAGCTTTTCGACGCCTTCCGTCTTCGCTTCGAGCGGGCCACCGTACCGGCCGACCGCGGCCGCTATCTGGGGGCGATGGCAAGAGCCGCGGACGCCGACCTGCAGAAGGCCGCCCTCGACTACTCGATGACAGGGCCGTTGCGCCCGAACGAGATGTTCGACATTCCCAGGGCCATATCGCGCACCGAGAAGGGCGCCGACCTGGCGTACCGCTGGATGACGACCAACTACGGCGCCATCGCCGCCAAGGTGCCGGAGTTCGTGCTCACCTTTATGCCCTTTATGGCTTCGGGTTGCTCGCTCGAGCGGTTGGCGACGGCGCGCGAGTTCTTTGCTGATCCCGTCCACCAGGTCGACGGCACAGTGGCCAACCTCGCCAAGGTGGGAGATCAGGTACAGGACTGCGCGCGGTTGCGAGCACGCGAGAGCGAGGCGGTCCTCACCTACCTAAAGGGCCTGCCCCAAGTCGAGAACGTGCGCACCCGGCCGCAGGGTTAGTGGAGTGTAAACGCCGTAGGTGGCCGAATCTGCTGCGTTACGCTCCCTCGGTTCGCCGCCGTCTAAGAGGCACCGGGTCCCGCCGACAGCATGATGTAGTAGCGCAGGAAGTCGATAAATGCCGGCTGATAGATGTCGTTGTGGCTGGTGATGATCTTCTCGTCGACCGAGATCACCTGCAGCGGAGTAAAGGGCGAGTACTTGTCATGGCGCAGAGTCGCGGTCGGGAAGGTCATCGTGGCGCCGTTGGTCGCCTCGCGCTCTGAGACTAGACGGCTCAGAGCCTCGGGCATTCCGGCCTGGGTACTTGGAAAGGAGTATGGGCATGCGCATTCGGACGCGCTGTCGCCCTTTGCTTTTGGTTTGGGGGTGTTGGTGTTGGTGTCCAGGAAATGTGTCCGGTACGGCTCGAAGTGTCCGATTGCGGCGCGGTTGGCTTGTCTCTGCTCGTCACCCATCGCGTCGCGGCGGTAGTCGTCCAGCCTGGCGGAGAAGAACCGGCCGAGTGGAAAGGCCTTACCGGTGGCGCTGTCACCGCGGGACGTGATGATGGCCATCACCGGCTTCTGGTCCGAGCCAAAGCTCTGCTCGCTGCCGGTCGCCGACGCATGTAGCGGTTGATAGCGCGCTGCTTCGAAGGCGGGATTGACCAGAACGACCAGGTCGCCGAGGCCGCGAACCGGACCCGGCAACACGTTACCGACCGCCAGCCGTTCCATCATGAGCTGCGACGTCGCCGAAAAGACCAGGGCACCGCCAAAGCTGTGTCCGACGATGACCAAACGGGTGTTCGAGTCCACGGGTCGCTCCGGCTCGCCTCTCTCCTCGCTTTCTCTCTGCAACCTGCGGATGCTGGCGTGTTTCTGGCTTCGAATCTGGGCCAGACGGACAAACAGCTCGGTAATCGCCCCCGATCCAACCTGGTGAGCGGTCTTCTTCCGACCAAAGAAGGTGGTCTGGGTCAGAAGCCGGCCGCGTGAGGACAGACCGCGCCAACCGACATAGACCCCGATGATCTTGCGCGGCGGTCGGCGGTCGCGGTCGGCGAGGGCCACCTCGGTGTCGTGCAGGCTCGAGAGGGTCTGGCGGAAGCAGGTGACGTTGTTGTCGCAGGTCCACGCCCGGTGCTTCCAGCCGTGCGCAAAGACCACCATGAGAACGTCACGCTCGTCGACCTGGCGTTGGATGGCCTCGATCAAGACGCGGCCCTGCTCGCGGGTCCAGGCCCAACCGAGATCATCGAATTCCACAAAACCGAGCAGATACTCCGGGTGATCCTCGAGGAAGGCCGCGGCACAAGTGGTTTCCGGGTCGCCGGAGCAAACGATCGGCTCGGTCCGGTACTGCGTTGGCGGGATGCAAGAGCCGAGCGCAACGGCTGCGGCGACAACCGTAGCGAGGAGAGCGACAGGGCGTCTCCTCGGGCTGGCCACGACGGGGGACAGGCGGGTCTCCATGGAACCTCCTCAACAGGCGCGCTGCCGTTCGAGCGCATCGGATCAAGCTGCGAGTACTCTTGGCTCGAAATCCTACAGCCCAGACGCCGGGCTGACAACCGCGCGGGAGACTGGCTGCTAGGCCGTGTCGAGCGAGTCCATGCGCCGAAGCTCGAGGGCGGCGTATCGCCGGGGGAAGACAAACAGGGCGACCATGGCGTTGGCGCCGAGGATCAGACCGCCCAGCAGGAGCGGGTAGGTGACGCCGTAGGGCTGGCTGAGAAAGAACGCCACACCGCCCGCCACCAGGGCCGCCAAGCCACCCGCCGCGAGCAGTGTTGCCACGATAGTCACAAAACCGCGCGCCCGGCCACGTGCCACCAGGATTGCCAGCAGAGCGCCCAAGAGGCCAAAAGCGGTTCCACCCACACCGCCGATCCAGCCTCCGGTCCGCTCGCTCCACCAAGCTCCGGTGGCCTGGTCGAT
>CALZKB010000035.1:0-3045 GCA_945787575.1 Thermoanaerobaculia bacterium
ACTATTCGGTCGCGGATTGCGACGCAGACAACAAGGTTCCGTGGTCCGCCGTTCGGTGACCGCGATGGACCGATCTGCGAAGGCCGATCAACGAGCCGTTGTCGAGGATCGACGACCCCAACCAGCGGTAGGCCCAAGGCGAGAGAGCCGCGCGTCGCCGGTTCAAACACCGAGCTCGCGCGAGCGTCCCTCTGGGGGTCAGCGGCTTTCTCGCCGCCAGGGCCGGACATCAGGGACCGAGGAACCGAGAAGACCCGGGTACGGGTCCCCCGCCGCGTGATCGGGTCTGGTCAGCCGGTGACGACCAGCGCTTTTTCGCCGGCGGCGGCCGTGACCTCTCCCACCACCGCCGCCTCCAGCCCGATCGCCTCCTTCACCCGTTCGACGAGCGCGTCGGCAACGCCGGCGGGGACGGCCAGGAGCAGGCCTCCCGAGGTTTGGGGATCGAAGAGCAGCTCGAGCCGGGGGCTGTCGCTCAGCTCATCGTCGACCCGGAGCTGGTCGAGCGCCTTGCGATTCTCCGGGTGAAAGGTGCTGCGCTCACCCCGCTCCAGAAGCTCGAGTGCGCCGGGCAACGCCGGTACCTTGTCGAGCTCGAGGCGGGCACCGACTCCCGAAGCGAGCAGCAGATCGCCGAGATGACCGGCGAGTCCGAAGCCGGTGATGTCGGTCGCGGCGGAAGCACCGAGCGCGCGCGCCGCCTGCGCGGCGGCGGCGTTGCTCACGATCATCATCTGTTGCGCTGCCTTCAACCATGGACCGCGGGCCCGCCCCCGCATGTCGGAGTAGAGAACGACCCCGGTGCCGAGCGGCTTGGTCACCACCAGGAGGTCGCCAGGCTGGGCTCCCGCCTTCGCCAGGAGTCCTTCCGGCGGCGCCGTTCCCTCGACGTGGAAGCCGACGAGTGGCGCGGGTGCGGTCGTCGTGTGTCCACCGAGCAAGGTCACTCCGAGCTCCGCGAAAGCGGCCATGGCGCCACTCAACGTCTGGAAGAGATACTCCTCGCGGGCGGAGTCCGCGAGCGCGTCCGGCACCGCGACGACCGCCTGAGCGTAGGTCGGGCGCACCCCCTTCGCCAACAGATCCGATGCGGCGTTGACCGCCGCCACGCGGCCGACCAAGAACGGATCGTCGCTGAACGGCCGAAAGGCGTCGACACTCGCGACCACCGTGTCTCCACCCGACAGTTGATACGCGACGACGTCCTCCGACGCCTCGGCGCCGAAGACGATCGGCGGCCGGTCGGCGGGGAGCTCGAGCCGGTTCAGCACCCGGGCCAGAGGATCCTGGCCGAGCTTGGCGGCGCAGCCCCCGCAGGTCATCGAGCTCGCACCCGCCATCGGCGGCATCGCGGCGAAGTCGTTCAGCTCGGCGCCGGATGAGTCGAGGACCTGGAACCGATCCATGAACTTGCGATCGATCCGATCCTTGAGGCCCATGACCCACCGCCCCTCGAACGAGCTGCCCCACTTGGCGCCGAGAGCGGATCCGTCGCCGAGATTGAGCAGCGTGAGGAAGTCGCCCTGCGGCTGGTAAGGGCGGAGCCTGTCGCCCGCCGCGGCCGCGCGGAGATTGTCGGCGAGGTAAGGTCCCTGTCGGACGGCGTAGACACCCGCCTTCGGGGTCCCGGGCGCTTCGGTCAGCGTCGCACAGTCCCCGACCGCGAACAGGGTGTCGAACCCCTCGACCTGGAGCGTCGAACGGATGCGAACGAATCCGCGACGGTCGGTCGGGAGCCCGGAGGCCTCGAGGATTCCGTGGCTCGTAGCACCGGCTACCCAGATGAGAGCGTCGTATCCGAGGGAGTCGCCACTCTCGAGCATCACCCTTTCGTCGGTGACGCCTGCGACCCGGCTCTCGCATCGCACTTCGATGTCGCGCCTGGCAGCATGCGTTCGAGCGCGACGGCCCAGACCGGATGGGAAGCCCTCGAGCAGCTGCACCCCGGCGTTGACCAGCGTCACCTCGGGCTCGACCCCCTCGACCCTCAAGCGGCGCTCGAGGGTGAACGCCAGCTCGACACCTCCAGCACCGCCGCCGACGACGACCACGCGGTACCGCCCGCCGTGCTGCCGGGCCTTGCGCACGAACTCGTCGACCCTCTCCACCAGTCGCCCGATCGGGCGGGTCGGAATCGCGTGCTCGGCAACGCCGGGGAGTCCAAGGCCGACGACTGTCGACCCGATGTCGATCGAAGCCAGGTCGTAGCCGAGCGGCGGCCGCCCGTCGAGCAGAATCTGTTGCCGCTCGGCGTCGATGCCGATCATCGCCGTGAGTACCACCTCGACGCCGGCCCGGCGCGCAAGCGGCACGACGTCGATCTCGAGCTCGTGGGCCTCGTAGTGACCGGCTACGAACCCGGGGACCATCCCCGAGTAGACCGCGATCGGGGTGTCGACCACGAGGGTCGTGCGCAGATCCGAAGGCGGCTCCATGAGGAACCGCCGAAGAACCTGCACGTGGGCGTGGCCACCTCCGACCAGCACGAGATGACGTCGGTCGTCTAGGGAGTCTCGCAAGGTTCGATATCGTACTGAAGTAGGATTGGCGATGGAGAGACTGAATGATACTGCCCTCGGAATTCGACCTTACCGCCTCGCGGCATGGCTCTTGTTGGTCGTCGCTGGCCTCGCCTGCGCGCGGACGGAGAGCGCGGCGATGAGCGAAGCCGAACGCTGGGAACAGCTTGGCGAGCTTATCGACAGCAATCGCGCCACTTTCCCCGACGTGCCGACGGTCGATGCCGCCGAGACGGCGCGGCTCGCCGAATCGGGTGATGGGGTCGTGCTCGACGTCCGGCAGCCCCACGAGCGTTCGGTGTCGACGATCCCTGGCGCGATCGACCTCGAGGAGTTCGAGCGCCGCGCGGCGGATCTCGAGGGGGTCAGGGTCGTCACCTACTGCACCGTCGGCTACCGTAGTGCCCAGGTAGCGCAGGAGCTCCGGGCTGCCGGCTGGGACGCGGCCAACTTCGAAGGCAGCATCTTGGCTTGGACCCACGCCGGCGGCGAGCTCGTCGATCCGGAGGGACGGCCGACTCGCCGC
>CALZKB010000035.1:3107-36172 GCA_945787575.1 Thermoanaerobaculia bacterium
CGGACGGGTACGAACCCGTCTGGTAACGCTCGGGTGTCGAGTCGGCGATTCGGAGCGCCCCGCTCGGACAGCCTGCGACCCGCGTCCGCACCTTGTCGGCCGCCGCGTCGTCGGGGTTGATCCACGGCTTGCGCTCGAGGTCGAAGACCGCCGGCAGACCGCGCACGCAGTTGGCGGAGTGGGTGCAGACGTCGAGGTCGAAGGTCACGGTTACATCCTTGCCCGTATAGGACTTCCTGGCCATTGGCCTCTCCTTTCAACGATCGCCCGGGGGCGGCCAATCGATCACCATGCCACGACCGACGCCGGCGGCCACCTCCGCGCCATACAGGTGATCGACGAGATACATCGCGACGTCGTAGCTCTTGGCCCCTCCTTGGGAGGTGAGCGCCTTGCCGTCGTGGACGAAGCTCGCTCCTCGGCGAACGGCGAGATGCGGGAATCTCTCGATGAAGGCGTCGACGTCGCCGGGAAAGGTCGTGCTCTCGAGCCCGTCCAGGAGGCCCGCGGCCGCCAATACGAAGGCGCCGTCGCAAAGGGAGACGAGGTAGAGCGCCTTCTTACCGACCCGCCGCACCCAGTTCATCATCGCGACGTTCTCGAGATCGCTGTCCATCGAGTGTTCGGCGCTCGGCACGACCAGCACATCGATCGGCGGGGCGCTCTCGAACGAATAGTGCGCCGCGATTCGAAGTCCCTCGAAGGTCTCTACGGCGCCACCATTCGGCGACACGACGAAGACCTCCATCCCCGGCTCGGTGTGAAAGACCGTGTGATGGAAGATGTCGTACGGTGCCATCAACTCGCTGTTGTAGACGCCGTCGACGACCAGGAATCCGACCCGTAGCGGGCGATCGGTCGGCAGCTCTTGCGTCGAGTCCGCTCCCGCTTGACCGGCCCCCAGAACGAGCAGGAGCACGACAAAGGCTCGCATGGCGGGCACTCTACACCGTCACTGCCCAAGCTCGCGGGGGCTCCGAACCCAGAGGCTCTGCACCGACTGGTCGAGGGTGAGGATTCGGACCTCGGGCCACCGCCGAGGCCAGCGCTTGCTCGCCATCCGTTCGAGGAAGACCTCCGCGGCATTGGCGAAGACGAGATTGGGGCGTCCGATCATCGCCATCAGGTCCTCGACGCCGTGAGGGCTCAAGATCTCGATCTCGTCTCGCTCCCCCAGCCGGGCCGCCACCGAGGTGCAAGTCTCGGTCCAGCGAGACAAAGCGTCCTTGGTCGAGACATACGGAGCCTCGTCGTTGTACTCGTGGATCCACGCCTGGTTCACGACCTCCCAAGGCACTCCCGGCAACCGGTTCTCGAGCCGTGCCTCGATCGCCTTGTCGATCTCGGGCGCGGCGCCGGCGCGGTCGAAGTAGACGACATCGACATCTCCCGGCGGGTGAGCGACGGTGAAGCCGTGGAGCCGGTCCCACACCCGGTTGCGCAGCGCCCCGGCAGCGATCCAGGCGTCGGGCAGCCGCTCGGCGCGCACCGCCTCGAGGAGGCGCATGAAGTCGGGCTCCGAAGCGAGGATCTCGACGAGCGCCGCCTTCGGATCACGCTGGAAGCCCGGATCGAGGGGCGCTGTCGGTCCTCTCGGCATACGGGGATTCTAGACCCGCGCGCTCGGATAATCTCCACGCGATGCAGAACGGAACCGCGATCGTCGCCGGCACGACGGGCCTCGTCGGCCGTCAATGCCTCGCGCTCCTCCTCGACCACCCCCTCTACGCCCGAGTCGTGGCGGTCGGGCGCCGAAGAGTTGGCGTCGTGCATCCCAAGCTCGAAGAACACGTCATCGACTTCGAGCGGCTCGCCGAGGGTGCCGAGCTCCTGGCCGGCGACGATGTCTTCTGCTGTCTCGGCACCACCATGGCGGCCGCCGGCTCACGGGAGGCGTTTCGCCGAGTCGACCACGACTACGTCGTCGAGCTCGCGAGAGTCGGGCGTGCCCAAGCGGTTCGGCGGTTCTTCCTCGTCTCCGCACTCGGCGCCGACGCCAGCTCTCGGGTCTTTTACAGTCGCGTGAAGGGCGAAGCCGAACGCGACGTCGGCGCTCTCGACTTCGAAGCGGTCCACATCGTCAGACCGTCGTTGCTGCTCGGCCGACGCCGAGACCGCCGACCGGCGGAGGCGGTCGGCCAGATCCTCGCGCGGCTGGCGGCACCTCTGTTTTGGGGCCCGCTGCGGCGCTACCGGGCACTGCCGGCTCGCGAAGTCGCCGAGTGCCTGGTCGCCGCGGCCGACTCTGACGAGAGGGGCGTCTCCATCCACTATCCCTGACTCACCCTCGCCTCTGGGATCCCGCCGGGGCCGGCGATCGGGCTCGAGGTCGGATACTGTCCCGAGTGGTATGGCCGACCTCGAGCGTTGCGTCGACTTTCTCAGACGACTCGTTCGCACCCCGAGCCTCCCCGGCGAGGAGCGCGAGATCGCCGAGCTCGTGACGGCCGAGATGCGGGCCCTCGGTTTCGACGAAGTGCGAGCCGACGAGGCCGGCAACGTCATCGGCCTGATCCGCGGTAGCGGTGGCGCACCGCCGATCCAGTTCAACACCCACCTCGACCACGTCGACGTCGGCGACATCGCGCGCTGGCCGCACCCGCCGTTCGGCGGTGAGATCCATGACGGCAGGTTGTGGGGGCGGGGGGCCGTCGACATCAAGGGGCCGTTGGCGGCTCAGGTCTACGGGGTCGCGCCCCTCCTCGAGCGACGCCCGCCGGGAGACGTCTACGTCACCTGCGTCGTGCAGGAGGAGATCGGCGGCGTCGGCGCGCGCCACCTCGCGGGACATCTGGTCACTCCGGTCGTGATCGTCGGCGAGCCGAGCTCGAACACCGTGCGCCGCGGCCATCGCGGCAGGACCGAGCTGCTGGTTCATCTGATCGGATGCAGCGTCCACGCCAGCGTGCCGGAGAGAGGCATCAACCCGTTGACGAGCCTCGGGCGCTTTCTCGTGGCTCTCGAGAGCGCCGAACGCGGCGAGCACCCGGAGCTCGGGCGAAGCAGCATCGCCCCGACCTTGCTCTCGACCGACCAGACCAGCGCCAACGTCATCCCTCGAGAGGTCTGGCTGGCCTGCGATTGGCGCAACGTCCCCGGCGAGACAGGCGCGGACGCGCTAGCCGCTCTGCGCGCCGTGCTGGCGGCGAGCCTCGGTGAGGGCGCAGAGGGCGCCGTCACCATCCCCGAGTTCGAACGTCGAGCCTACACCGGTCTGCGGATGAGGATCCCGGCCGAAAACCCCGCCTGTCTCCTCCCTCTCGACCACCCCGCCGTCGTCGCGGCCTCCCGGGTGATCGACGAGATCACCGGCGAACAGCGGCCGGTCGGTATCTGGGAGTTCGCCACCGACGGTGGCCACTACGCCGCCGCCGGCATGAGTCCGGTCGGCTTCGGTCCCGGCGATCCCTACCTCGCCCACACGGTCGACGAGCAGATCGAGATCGCCGAGCTCGAGCAGGCGCTCGCGATCAACGGCAGGCTGGCTCTCGAGGTGCCGCGTTAGCCCCGAGCGGCACTATTCGACGACGAACTGGGCGACGTGCCCGTCAGCCATCGGCGCCGTCGCCAGCGACACCCCGAGGAGGACCGGCACATTGAACAGCAGTCCCCAGACGCCTGGATGAATCGACTGCCACTGGAGCTGCGGCCAGAAGTTCCAGACGATGACGGCCACAAACCCGGTCGCCAGTCCCGCCAGCACCCCGGACCCGGTCGCCCGGCGCCAGAAGAATGTCGCGAGCAGCACCGGGAAGAGTTGGGCCAGGAATCCGTAGGAGAGGAGCAGCAACAGCACCAGATCGAGCTCCGAGATCACCGCGAAGTAGTAGGCGACCAACCCGACCGCCACCACCAGGATGCGAATCAGCCGGGTCTGGGCCGCGTCTTCGAGCTCGGGCCGGAGGAGCGGTTTGTAGAGGTCGCGAACGAGCACCGAGCCGGCGGCGTGAAGGATCGCGTCACCGGTCGACATCGACGCCGCCAGCGCCCCGGCGCAGAAGAGGCCGATCACCACCGCCGGGAGCTCCAGCGACGTGAGAATCGTCGGCAGGATCGCGTCGGCCGGCTGCACCCCGGGGAACCTCAGAATGCCGGCGAATCCGATGAACAGAATCGGGATCAAGAAGATCTGGAAGGTCGGGTAGAAGACGACCGTCTTCTTGAGCGTTCGGACATCCTTCGCGGTGTAGATCTTCATGAAGTAGTGGGGCCAGAGCGAAAAGCCGAGGGCGGAGACGATGATCGCGCTCGAATAGCCGCCCCAGGTCCAGGGAGCCCCACCGCCGGCCAGCCCGGAGCCAGCGAGCCCGGGAGCGGCCAACATCTCGGGCACCTCGGTCGCCAGCTGCTGGAACATGGCGCCGACGCCGCCGTAGAGCTTGTAGGGTAGGTAGAGGCCGAGACTCCAGGCCAGCACCATCATGAAGATCCCCTGGAGGGTGTTGGTCCACGCCACTCCCATCACTCCGCTCGAGAGCACGTAGACGAGGACCACGCCGTAGGCGATCGCGGCTCCGGCCCAAATCGGGATCCGGCCTTCGGTCACGACGTTGAAGACGTAGCCCGCCCCCTTGATCTGGAGGGTCAAGTACGGCACGAATGCGATCAGCGAGATCGTGGCGAGGACGCCGGACAGCCCCTTACTGTCGAAGCGGTGGGCGAAAAGCTCCGCCTGGGTGACGTAACCGAACCTCCGGCCGAGCCGCGCGATCCTCGGCCCGAAGAAATACCAGGGAACGAGGCCGATCGTGCCGTAGGAGAGGATGTAGAAGGCCGCGGCCCCCCGTGAGTAGGCCCAGCCGGGACCGCCGAGGAAGGCGAAGGCGCTGAAGATCGACGCCCCCATGATGAAGTACATGACGACGAAGCCGAGCGCGCGGTCGCCGGCGACGTACCCTTCGGTGCCCCTGCTCGCCCCCCGACCGGACCACAGGCCGACCGCCAGCGAGACCGCGAGATAGCCGAGCGTCACCCCGAGGATCAAGATCCAGTCGGGCAGCCTAGTCTCCTTCGTCCACGCGGCCCCGTCGCACCTCCCACAAGTAGAGCGCCACCAGCACTCCGAACGAGGCGATCAGCAGAGCCGCCAGGTAGAAGAGCGACAACGGCAAACCGAAGACGATCGGACGGGCGCGCGAGAAGAGCGGGTAGATCGGCCACAAGAGGGCAGCCGACACGACCAGGAAATAGATGACGACGAGCTGGTAGATCCGCCGTGCTCCGGGAGGCAGGCGGGTCGAGAAGACCCGGAGTCCACGCACGTCAGGATTCCGCCGCCAGCGCTCGGCGAATTGCCTCGACCATCGGAGCCGCGTCCTCCGCTGCTAGCGACCGCGCCGGCCAGTCGATGCCCAACCCTCCGTCCGAGCCTTTCGGAATGATGTGGAAATGGACGTGAAAGACGGCCTGATGGGCCTCGCTACCGTTGTTCTGCAGCACGTTGTAGGCGGTGGCGCCGGTGGCCGACAGCACCGCCCGGGCGAGACGCGGCAAGACTCGACCGATCGCCGCCGCCGCCTCGTCGGAGAGCTCGTGAAGGTGCGCCTTGCGCTCTTTGGGGATGACCAGCGTATGCCCCGGCGAGAGCGGGCCGACATCGAGGAACGCGAGGACGTGCTCGTCCTCGTAGACCTTGTGGCAGGGGATCTCGCCGTCGAGGATTCTGTCGAAGATCGTGCTCATCTAGTCATTCTAACGGCGACCTGCGGCACGACTCGCTTCGTGCCGATAGCCGCAGGCTCGCTTCAGCCCGAGGCTGCCGGCCGGCGAGCGAACCGGTCCCAGCTCCACGCGACGGCACAGACGGCACTGGCGAGGAGAAGCGGCAGGTAAGGGAGGACATGGCGGTAGTGAACGACCGCCACCGGGATCACGAAGATGAGCGCCAGCGGCGGCCACCAGCCGGCGGCGCGCGGCGCCGAACGGGCGGCCAGCCAGAGGCCCACCAGGCTGACGGCGAACAGCGGCCACGACAGCGCCTTGCCGAGATAGCCCAACGCGTACCCCAGGCGTCGAAGGTAGTCTCCGATCGCTTCCCGCGGTTCGGCGATCAGATGCTCCAGCGGCGTTCCGACCCTGTACTCGGAAGCGTCGAGGTCGATCCTGTCGATCGGGCGGTTGCCGATCGCGCTCTCCGCGCGACCCAGGGAGTAGGCCCACTCCACCTTTCCGGTGAGGGTCCACTCGCCGGTGGTGCGTCTGAGGTAGATCAGGTAGGGCGCGGCCAGTAGGAGAGCGAACGCCGTCGCGCCCAACCATCGTCGCCAGGCTCGGCTGTCGGTCCTCCACACGACCGCCCAGAGTGACGGCATCAAGAAGAAGCCCTCCGGGCGCGTGAGATAGGCACCCGCCGCGGCCACCGCGACGCCGAGCCGCCACTCGCGAGCCCAGCAGCCGGCGAACAGCAACAGACAGGTCGCCGCGAGCGCTTCGGGCTGAATTCGCTCGGCGGTCACCAGCAGACGGGGATGGACGAGGATGAGGGCCCCGGCGACGAGCGCCCAGCGGCGGCCGACGAGCGGCAGCAGTGCCCAGATAGCGATCGGCACAGCCAGCGCCGAGGTGACGAGACCGGTCCAGCGGCCGGCGTCGTGAGGCGGAGCGCCCATCTTGATCGCCACCGCCTGCAGCGCCGGAAACAGCGGCGCGATGTGGGTTTCGGGTACGGTGCGGCGTTGCATGCCGAGTCCGCGGGCGAGGTTGTCGGCCAGCTCGGTGTAGCCGACCTCGTCGTTGTTTGGAACGTCGGCGCCCAGGTAGAAGACGCAAGCGCGGGCCGCGAGGGCGGCTCCAAAAGCCGCGAGGAGGATGAACGTCCAGCGCCGGCCGGCGGCGAGATCGGCCGAGCTCAGTGCGGCAGCTCCGGTGGGTCGGCGAGCTCGAGGGTCTCTCCCCCGGCCTGGGAGATCGCGTGAGGGACGACGCTCACCACCGCGTCGAGGCACTGGGAGATTGCCCTCGGGTTGCCGGGAAGGTTGAGGATCAACGAGCTCCCCCGCAGGCCGGCAAGCTGGCGGGAGAGGATCGCCGTCGGCACCGTTGCCACCGAGACCGCCCTCATGCGTTCGCCGAGACCGGGCAACAGGCGATCGCAGACGCGCTCGGTCGCTTCCGGGGTGACGTCGCGCTTCGCCGGTCCGGTGCCGCCCGTGGTGACGACCAGCGGGCAGTCGAGCTCGTCGACCAGCTCGATGAGAAGCTCGCCGATCGCCGATTCATCGTCGGGGACGCGACGCGTCTCGGGCTCCCACGAGCCCGTCAGCCGTTCTCGAAGCGCGGCGACGACCGCCGGCCCGCTCCGATCCTCGTACTCCCCTCGGGACACTCGATCCGAGACCGTTACGATACCGATCCGCATGCCGGGATCTTACTGCGCGTCGCGAGCGCCGCCGCTTTACGCCCCTCGAACGAGCCGGATACGATAGCCGGCCCAACGGGAATCACTCTATGGCAAAGATCCTCGTCACAGGCGGGCTCGGCCAGATCGGCTCCGAGCTGGTACCGGCGCTGCGCGCGCGCTACGGCGGCGAACGGGTCGTCGCCTCGGACATCCGCCTGCCGCCGGCGGGAGCCAACTCGTCGGACGGACCGTTCGAGTTCATCGACTGCACCCGCCAGAGCCAGCTGCGGGCGGTCGTCCACAAGCACGAGATCGACACCATCTATCACCTCGCGGCCCTGCTCTCGGCGGTGGCGGAGGAGAAGCCTCACATCGCCTGGGACGTCAACATGGGCGGCCTCTACCGGGTTCTCGAGGTCGCCCGCGCGGACGGCTGCGCGGTCTTCTTTCCGAGCTCGATCGGCGCCTTCGGGCCGAGCACTCCGAAGGAGGCGACCCCGCAGGACACGATTCAGCGCCCGACGACGATGTACGGCGTGACGAAGGCCGCCGGCGAGCTGCTCTGCGACTACTACCACGAGCGCTTTCACGTCGACACTCGCGGCGTCCGCTTTCCCGGTCTCGTCTCCCACATGGCTCCACCGGGCGGCGGCACCACCGACTACGCGGTCGAGATCTTCTTCGCCGCCATCCGACACGGTCGCTATACGAGCTTCCTCGGACCCGAGACCCGGCTCGACATGATGTACATGCCCGACGCCCTGGAAGCGGTCGTCGGGGTCATGGAAGCGGATCCGGCGAGGCTCGCCCACCGCAACTCGTTCAACGTCACGGCGATGAGCCTCACCCCCGAGGAGCTCGCCGCCGAGATCCGGCGCCACGTCCCCGGTTTCGAGATCGAATACGACATCGATCCGGTGCGTCAGGCGATCGCCGACTCGTGGCCCGATTCGATCGACGACTCGGCGGCCCACGCCGAGTGGGACTGGGCCCCGAGCCACGATCTGCGCTCGATGACGGCGGACATGATCGAGAAGTTGCGGAACAAGCTGGGAATCCCGGCTTGAGCCCCGGCGCCACCTGGAGGTAAGCAATCGATGCCGATGGACCGAATCGAGGGAGTGCTCGCCGGTGAGCTCGAGGCGCTCGCCGCCAAGGGGACGCGCAAGGGAACGGAGACCGTCTTCAACGGCGTCGTCCTCGGCAGCGGAGAACACGGTCCGCGCTTTCTCCTCGAAGGCGGCGGCGATCGTGAGTACCTGCGGATGAACTCGAACAGTTACCTCGGCCTTTCGCTCCGGCCCGAGGTCATCACGGCCGAGGAGGAGGCGTCGCACCGTTACGGCGTCGGCCCCGGCGCGGTGCGCTTCATCAGCGGTACGTACGCACCTCACGTCGAGCTCGAGCGCCGGCTGGCGGCGTTCCACAGCCGCGAGGCCGGGATGATCTTCAGCTCCGCCTACGCGACGACGCTGGCCGTCATGAACCCGCTGATCTCGGCCGAGACGGCAGTGATCAGCGACGAGCTCAACCACAACTGCATCATCAACGCCATGCGCCTCGCGCGGCCGAAAGAGAAGCACATCTACAGACACCTCGACCTCGGGGATCTGGAGGAGAAGCTCGCCGCCGCCGCCGACGGCTGCCGCCGGGCGATCGTCGTCACCGACGGCATCTTCAGCATGCGCGGAGACTACGCGCCACTCGAGAAGCTCCACGCGGTGGTGCGCCGCTTCGATGAGCGCTTCGCGGAGAATGTGCTGGTGATGGTCGACGACTCTCACGCCGTAGGTGCCTTCGGCGCCACGGGGCGCGGCACCGAGGAGTACTGCGGCGCCCCACCCTCCGACCTGCTCGTCGCCACCCTCGGCAAGGCGCTGGGGGTCAACGGCGGCTATGTCGTCGGCAGCCGGACGCTCATCGACTACCTGCGCGAGACGGCCGCGCTCTACATCTACTCGAACCCGATCACCGTCGGCGAGGCGGCGGCGGCGCTCCAAGCGCTCGCCATCGTGGACAGCGCTCCGGGACGGGAGCTGCTCGCCCACCTGGGGGCGATGACGCGGCGTTTCGAAGAGGGTCTCGTCGCGCTCGGCTACGAGACCATTCCCGGCGACCATCCGGTCGTGCCTCTGATGGTGCGCGACACCGCCCGCACGTCGGCTCTCGTCAAGCACCTCCACGACAACGGGGTGCTGGCGACCGGGCTCAACTTCCCCGTCGTTCCCCGCGGCGACGAGGAGATTCGTTTCCAGATCTCCGCCGATCACACGCCGGCGGACATCGACTTCGCGCTGGCAGTTCTGGAGCAGTTCCCCGGCCGTGACTGACCGTCGGACGCGGTCTGCTATCCTCCGCGCATCATGGCGAGCCGCCCGCCCATCGCGATTGCTGTCTCGATTACCTGGCCCAACTAGGCGAGGCGGCGCAGCACGAATTTCGAGGCCTCGCTTCCAGCGAGGCCTTTTTCTTTGAGGGACGAGTGGCATGAGATCACCACGATGAGCGACGAGAAACAGACCGCGGACCCCGCCGCCGAGCGCAAGAAGCGCTACAAGCAGAGCCTCAACCTGCCGAGGACGACTTTCCCGATGAAGGCGAACCTCGCGCAGAACGAGCCGCAGTCGCAGAAGCGCTGGGCGACGATGGGTCTCTACGAGCGGGTGCAAGAGGCGCGCTCGGGCAGCGAGGTGTTCGTCTTCCACGACGGACCGCCCTACGCCAACGGCTCGATTCACGTCGGTCACCTGCTCAACCGGGTGCTCAAGGATTTCGTCGTACGCAGCCAGACGGCGATGGGCCGGCACTGCCCGTTCGTCCCGGGATGGGACTGCCACGGCCTGCCGATCGAGCACCGGGTGATGACCGAGCTCCAGGAGAAAGGCAAGCTCGACCAGCTCAACGAGCTGCCGGACGACGCTCGCCGAATGGCGATCCGGCGAGAGAGTCAACGCTACGCCGCCAAGTACCAGAAGCTCCAGACCGAACAGATGAAGCGACTGTCGACCCTCGCCGACTACGACAACCCCTACTTGACGATGCGGCCCGAATACGAGGTGGCGGCGCTCGAGGTGTTCGCCAGCATGGTCGACCAAGGGGTCGTCTACCGCGACCTCAAGCCGGTGCACTGGTCGATCGCCAACGAGACGGCGTTGGCGGAGGCCGAGCTCGAGTACATCGACCGCACCGATCCGTCGATCTTCGTCGCCTTCGAGGCCGACGACCCGACCGTGATCGGCCACGCATTCGATGTCGAGGTCGACGAGCCGGTCAGCTTCCTGATCTGGACGACCACCCCCTGGACGCTGCCGGCCAACTTGATGATCGCTGTCCACACGGACTTCAAGTACGCCCTGGCGAGAGTGGACGGCAAGCTCCTCGTGATCGCCGACGAGCTGGTCGCCAGGGTCGCCAAGATTGCCGACGCCCCCTTCGACAAGCTCGGGGAAGCTCCCGGCTTCAACCTGGTCGGCACCACCTACCACCACCCGTTCGTCGAGCGCCACGGCAGGGTCGTCGCAGCCGACTACGTGACTCTCGAGGACGGCACCGGGCTCGTGCACACCGCACCGGGCCACGGCCACGACGACTACCTGACCGGCATCGCCGAAGGAACCGAGATCTACAGCCCGGTCAAGGGTGACGGCACGTTCGATGAAACGGTCCCCGACTGGTTGCGGGGCCTTTCGGTCTGGGAGGCGAACGAGGTGATTCCGCAGCGCCTGGCGGACTCCGGTCACCTGGTGGCGGCGGAAGAATACGAGCACTCCTACCCCCACGACTGGCGCTCCAAGACCCCGGTCATCTTCCGCTGCACCGAGCAGTGGTTCGCGGCGGTCGACCGGGAGATGCCGCGCGACGGCAAGTCGCTGCGCCAGGCAGCGCTCGAGGCGACGCGCGAGTCGATTCGCTTCTACCCCGCCTGGGGGGCCAAGCGGCTGACCGGGATGCTCGAGTCGCGCCCCGACTGGTGTCTCTCGCGCCAGCGCTCTTGGGGGCTACCGATCCCCTCCTTCCGCCAGCCCGACGGGACGGTGTTCCTGACCGCCGCCTCGGTGCGAGCGGTCGCCGACACGATCGGCCGGGAAGGGAGCGACGCCTGGTTCTCGCGTTCGCCCGGCGAGCTGTTGACCAGCTACGACCCGCTGACCGACCCCGACGCGCCGGCCGGTCTCGACGTCTCGACGCTCACCAAGATGTACGACATCTTCGACGTCTGGTTCGAGTCCGGCTCGTCGTGGGCCGATGCGATGGCCGGCCGGGGAGCCCGGGTGCCGGTCGACCTCTACCTCGAGGGGTCGGACCAGCATCGCGGCTGGTTCCAATCGTCGCTGCTCTGCGCCCTCGGCGCGACCGGCGCCCCTCCCTACAAGGCGCTCCTCACCCACGGCTTCATGGTCGACAAGGACGGCCGCAAGATGTCGAAGTCGCTCGGCAACGCCCTCGACGTCGAAGACCTGCTCGAGCACTTCGGCGGCGATGTCTGCCGCTGGTGGGTGAGCTCGCTCGCGTTCGAGAACGACATCAAGGTCGACATGGACTACTTCAAGCTGGCCGGAGAGTCGTACCGCAAAGTCCGCAACACTCTGCGCTTCATGCTCTCCAACCTCTTCGACTTCGATCCTGCCCGCTCCGTTGCGCTCGAGTCGCTCAGCCCGATCTCACTCGACGCCTGGGCACTCGAGCAGGCGACCGAGCTGCGAGCCCGGGTGATCGACGCCTATGAGAGGTACGAGTTCCGCCGAGCGCACCTGCTGCTCTTCGATTTCTGCAACGACACCCTCTCCTCCTATTACCTCAATGCCCTGAAGGACCGCCTCTACTGCGATCGGCCGGACTCCGACCGCCGGCTGAGGGCCCAGAGCGTGATGTGGAAGGTGACCGAGCTACTCGCCGCCCTGCTCGCCCCGATCGTCCCCCACACCGCCGACGAAGCGTGGCGGACGCTCCACGGCGACGACGCTTGCGTCCATCTGGAGACCGTGCCGCTCCTCTTCGGAAACGCCGACGACGGGTGGGAGACAGTCGCCATGACGCGCGACCTCGTACTCAAGGCGCTCGAGGAATCCGAGATCGAGAACTCGCTCGACGCCGGCTTGCTGCTTCCGGATGCCGACGGCACCCTCGCCCGCTTTGCGCCGGACCTGCCCGACGCTTTCGGAGTCTCGCGCATCGAGCTCCGCGACGGCGGCGAGCTCGAGATCGTCGACCTTCGCCGTGATCCTCGCTGCGAGCGCTCTTGGCGACGAGACGCGACCGTGGCGCTGCGCGGTGACGGCGGCTGGCTGAGCGACCGAGACGCCGAAGCGGTGGGGCTCTAGCAGCATTCCCTCCAGGCCGGGGGTTATGATGCGCGCGCACCCCGGCGAAAGGAGCCGCGCTGAACCTCAACACGCTTCGGAAGTCGCTCGCTAGCTGGCGCACCGCCGAGATCGTCGACAGCGCGACCGCCGGGCGGATCCTCGAGTTCGAGCAGAACCGCCAGGAAGAGAGCGGCAGCTCGCTGGCGCAGGTTCTCGCCCTCGGCCTCGGTGGACTCCTGCTGACCGCTGGGGTCCTGCTCTTCGTGGCCGCCCACTGGAGCGAGCTGAGCCCGGGAGTGCGCTTCGGGCTGATCCTCGCACTGGTCCTCGCCGCTCACGGCGTCGCGGTCATTCGCCGCGGCTCGACCGCCCTCTCGGTCGTCATGCACGCCGTCGGCACCGGGTTCTGCGGCGCCGGCATCTTCCTCGCCGGGCAGATCTTCCACCTCCAGGCGCACTGGCCGGCGGCGTTCATGCTCTGGTCGGCCGGCGCGGCGGCCGGTTGGTGGCTTCTGCGCCAGTGGCCGCAGGGGGTCTGGCTCGCGATCTTGGTGCCGATCTGGCTCGGCGGTGAGTACTCCGAGCGCGTCGGCTTCTTCCGCGGCAGTGACGCGCCGCTGTGGGGAGGACTGATGGTGGTTTCGCTCTGCTACCTGACCCTGCGAGTGCGGGATGATCCGAAACTCGGGCGCGCCCTGCGGTGGCTCGGCTTCGCCGGCGCCATCCCGTTCGCCGCCGCCGCCGCGGAGAGCGGGGATTGGCGCTTCCTCGACAACGACGCCGCCGGATGGCCCGCACTGTGGTGGGGGCTCTGCCTGGCGATTCCGCTCGCGGCCGATGCTCTCCTCCGCCGCCGCTTCGAGTGGCGCCTGACCGCCTTCGCCGCCGGGGTCTGGCTGCTCGCGACGACCGACGGCAGGCCGGGACCCTCACTGCTCTCCGAGTTCTGGCACGGGTTCGGGGCCTACCTGGTGGCGGCCGCGATGGCTCTCTTGCTGACCTGGTGGGGCGTCACCACCCGACGCCCCGAGCGCGTCAACCTGGGGGTTCTGGCCTTCGGGGTCGTCGTCCTCGTCTTCTATTTCTCGAACGTGATGGACAAGTTCGGACGCTCCCTCAGCCTGCTCGGCCTCGGGGCGCTCTTCTTCCTCCTCGCTCTCGCTCTCGGCCGAGTCCGTAAGCGGCTGCTCTCCGAGATTCGAGAGCGGCCCGTGGGAGGTAGCGGATGACCGCCCTCCAGCGTGGACTCCTCGTCGCCCTGATCCAGCTGCTGTTGGTCTCCAGCCTGGGCGGAGTCCTCCTCCTCGATCGCGCCCGCCTGCCGAGGGTTTGGGTCAAGACGGTTCCCGTCGATCCCGACACGCCGTTCCGGGGCCGCTACGTCCGCCTGGGAATCGAGGCCGACGCCCGGGGCTTCGATAGTGCCGCCGATCTGTCCACGTCGGCCGCGACCCTGATCGTCGAAGACGACCGCCTCGTGGCGGTCGCCAGTCCGTCCGCACGCCGGGCGACGCCGGTTCGTCTCGGCGACGACGGCACGGTCACCCTCGTCGAGCTCCTCGCCTACTTCATTCCCGAGGACGTGCCCGACCCCTCTACACGACCGGCGGGCGAGGAGCTGTGGGTGGAGGTGACGGTGCCGCCCAAGGGGCCACCACGGCCCATTCGGCTAGGCATCCGGCGAGCGGGAAGCGAGGAGGCCCCCGAGCCGTTGTCGCTCAGCCCCTAGGGCGCGGGCGGACGCCACCCCTTGGGTCGCTCAGCACCCGGCGAAGCGAGAGAAGAAGAACTGTCTCTCACCTGAGAGGAGGTTCGAGAGGCTTTCCGCCCGGAGTCGCGTCAGTCGACGTCGAACTCCATCAGCTCCACCGGCACAATAAGCGTTCCCGAGACCCGGAGCATGATGTTCTGGCCGGGCATACTGTTGCTGGTGTCGCCGTACCAGTTGCGCTGGCGAGCGTGAAACGCCTGACTGTTGGTCGAGGCGGAACGCGCGCCGACACTGCCGAAAGCGTCGAAACCGAGGGCCAGCCCGACCCATTTGGTCCCGGGGAAGGCGACCGCCGCGGTGATCGCGTTGAAGGCCAACGGCACCGGGCTCGTCAAGGCGAGTTGCGTCGTGATCGTCCCTCCAGCAGGACCGAAATCGACTAATCCGTAGCCGTAGCCGGTTTCCGCTCCCTGGTACCACGATACCCCGGTGATCGTGCCGGGGCTCAACGGCACGCCGTTCCGCGTGTCGAAGAGGTTGCCGTAGTAGCCCTCGGTGTAGGCCGGTCCGTTCAGATGAAAGGAATCGGCCGGCGCACCGGGATCGTACTGCACCACCCCGGTACCCTCCAGGCCATCCACCCTGACGGCGATGTTGCGCTCTTTGCCGGCCTTGTTCGTCGGGCGCTGTGCCCATGCCGCCGACGTCGACAGGAGCAAGGCGACTGCCACGAGTGCTTCTCTTCGCATACCAACCTCCGAAGGTTCGAAGAACTTCTCAGCTTGGACGGTTTCGATCGGAGGATAGTCGAAAACCAACGGTGGCCGCAAGCCCTGGGGCCCCGGTCTGTGCAACGCGTCGATGTGAAGATTCGGGTTGGAGGAGATCGGGGGCGCCTTGCGCCCCCTCAGGGGCTACCGTATCCTTGCCGCCATCATGTCGAATTTCCTGCTCGACCGGCTCGCGGAGACTGCCGGCTAGGCGAGGTACCAGCGCACCGATTCAACGCGGCCTCGCTCACGGCGGGGCCGTTTTCATTCCTCGAGACCGACGATGGCCAAGACCCTCTACGACCCGCACGCGATCGAGCCCAAGTGGCAGGCGATCTGGGAGGAGCGACAGGCGTTCCGCACGCCGTCCGATCCCGAGCTCCTGGCCTCTCGGCCCAAGTTCTACGCCCTCGACATGTTCCCCTACCCTTCGGGAGCCGGCCTCCACGTCGGCCACCCGGAGGGTTACACCGCGACCGATGTCGTTTCCCGCATGAAACGAATGCAGGGCTTCAACGTCCTCCATCCGATGGGCTGGGACGCCTTCGGGCTGCCCGCCGAACGGGCGGCCGTCCGCGAAGGCAAGCACCCGGCGGACATCACCCTGCGCAACATCGACAATTTCCGCCGCCAGATCCAGCGACTCGGTTTCGGCTACGACTGGGAGCGCGAGGTCAACACCTCGGCGGTCGACTATTACCGATGGACGCAGTGGATCTTCTTGAAGCTCTACGAGCGGGGTCTCGCTTACATGGCGGAGGTGCCGGTCAACTGGTGTCCGGCGCTCGGCACGGTGCTCGCCAACGAAGAGGTCAAGGACGGCAAGTACGTCGAGACCGGCGATCCGGTCGAGCGCCGCAGCATGAACCAGTGGATGCTCCGAATCACCGTCTACGCCGAACGCTTGCTCGAAGATCTCGAGCTCGTCGACTGGCCGGAGCACGTCAAAGAGATGCAGCGCCACTGGATCGGGCGCTCGGAGGGGGCGGAGATCGTCTTCGCCATCGGCGGCCGGGAAGAGACGTTCGACGTCTTCACCACCCGCCCCGACACCCTCTTCGGCTGTACCTATTGCGTGCTCTCACCGGAACATCCGCTGGTCGCCACGATCACCAGTGAAGCTCAGCGCTCCGCGGTCGAGAGCTACGTCGCCGAGTCGGCGACCAAGAGCGATCTTCAGCGCACCGATCTCGCCAAGGAGAAGAGCGGGGTTTACACCGGCGCCGACGCCGTCCATCCGGTGACCGGCGATCGGGTGCCGATCTGGGTCGCCGACTACGTGCTGATGAGCTACGGCTCCGGAGCCATCATGGCGGTCCCGGGGCAGGACGAGCGTGACTGGGAGTTCGCCGAGCTCTACGACCTGCCGATCGTCCGGACCGTGCGGCCGCCAGCCGACTTCGACGGCAAGGCCTACCTCGGTGACGGCCCGGCGATCAACAGCGAATTTCTCGACGGGCTCGAGATCGCGGCGGCGAAGGCCAAGATGATCGCTTGGCTCGAGGAGCATGGCGCCGGCAGCGGCCGGGTCGAATACCGGCTCCGCGACTGGCTCTTCTCGCGCCAACGCTACTGGGGCGAGCCGTTCCCGATCGTCCACGCCGAGGATGGGGAGATCGTCGCCCTCGCTTACGACGAGCTGCCGGTCGAGCTGCCGCCGATCGACGAGTACAGGCCGACCGACGACGGACGCCCGCCGCTCGCTCGCGCCGACCCCGACTGGCTCGAGGTGAGTCTTCCCGACGGGCGGAAGGCGACTCGCGAGACCAACACGATGCCGCAGTGGGCGGGCTCCTGCTGGTACTACCTGCGCTACCTCGACGCCGGGAACGAAGAGCTGCCGTTTGCCCCCGAGGCGGAGCGGTACTGGATGCCCGTCGATCTCTACATCGGCGGCGTCGAGCATGCCGTCCTCCACCTGCTCTACGCCCGCTTCTGGCACAAGGTGCTCTACGACTGCGGCCTCGTCTCCACCCAGGAGCCGTTCCAGAAGCTCTTCAACCAGGGGATGATCCTCGCTTACTCGTACCAGGACGCCCAGGGCAAGTACTACCATCCGGACGAGGTCGAGGAGCGCGGCGAGCGGTTCTTCGCTGGCGACGTCGAGGTCACGTCACAGGTCGAGAAGATGTCGAAGTCCAAGCTCAACGTCGTCAACCCCGACGACGTGATCGGCGAGTACGGCGCCGACTCGATGCGGCTCTACGAGCTCTTCATGGGGCCGCTCGAGCAGCAGAAGCCGTGGCAGACGACGGGCGTCGAGGGGGTCTACCGCTTCCTGCATCGGTCGTGGCGCCTGGTCGTCGACGAAGGCAGCGGAGAGCTTTCGAACAAGCTCACGGATGCTCCACCGGCGAGCGAGCCCGAGCTCGAGCGCCTCCTCCACAAGACGATCAAGAAGGTCTCCTCCGATACCGAGACGCTGCAGATGAACACCGCGATCTCGCAGCTGATGATCTTCGTCAACGAAGCGACGCAGGCGTCCAGCCTGCCGCGCGAGATCGCCTCCGCCTTCGTGCGCGCGCTCGCACCCTACGCCCCGCATCTCGCGGAAGAGCTCTGGGCGAGGCTAGGCGGCGACGGGCTGGTGTCGCTGGCCGAATGGCCGGAGCACGACGAAGCGCTCTGTGAGGACGAGACGATCACGATCGTCGTCCAGGTCAACGGCAAGAAGCGCGACGAGCTCGAGGTCGCCAAGGACGCCGATCGCGAGACCGTCGAGGAGGCAGCGCTCGCTTCGGAGAAGGCACAGAGATTCCTGGACGGCAAGGAGCCCAAGAAGGTGATCGTCGTGCCGGGGAGGCTCGTCAACATCGTGGTCTGAGATGCGGGCCAGAGCGCCCGGTGAGCGCCGCAGCATGGTGGGGCTCCCCTCGCGAGCCGACCCTTGATACCGTCACCGCATGCGAACTCGCTACGCCATTGCCGTTGCCGGACTCGCCCTTCTCACCGCCCTCATCGTCAAGACCACAGCGGTCGGCGACCGGCAACGCGACGAGGCTCTCGCCGCGGCGCAGGGCCACCTCGAGCTACCCGATGATCCGTTCATCGCCGTCGACCGGGACGCCATGCCGCGCTCGGAGGGTCGGAGAGTGACGACCGGCGTCTTCACCAGCGTCCAGGTGAACGTCGACGGTCTGGGCAATAACATCGTCGGCGACGCCGCCAACGAGCCGTCGCTCGCCGTCGACCCGACCGATCCGTCGAAGATGGCTATCGGTTGGCGTCAGTTCGACACCGTGACCAGCAACTTCCGACAGGCAGGCTGGGGTTACACGACCGACGGAGGCCAGAGCTGGACCTTCCCAGGCTCACTCGACGCGGGCCTCTTTCGCTCCGACCCGGTGGTCGAAGCCGACAGCACCGGCACGTTCTACTACTACTCGCTGGGTGTCCCCGGCGGCGCCTTCGTCAACGACACCTTCCGCTCGACCGACGGCGGCCAGACCTGGGGGCCGCCGATCTTCGCCTGCGGCGGCGACAAGGCGTGGATCACGGCCGACCGCTCGGGCGGCATCGGCGACGGGCATCTCTACGCCTTCTGGACGGACATCTTCAGCTGCCCGGGAGCGACCGGCAACTTCAACCGCTCGACCGACGGTGCCTTCAACTGGGACCCGGAGCTGCCGGTCCCGAACACGATCCAGTGGGGAACGCTCGATGTCGGCAGCGACGGCGTGCTCTACCTGATCGGCCGCGATCCGGGCGGCGGCATCTGGGTCGTGCAATCGGCCAACGCCCAGGTTGCCGGCGAGACAGTCGTCTTCGACACGTTCGACCTCGTAGACTTGGGGGGCAGCCTCTCGAGCGGCTCGGGGCCGAACCCGGGGGGCCTACTTGGCCAGGCGTGGGTCGGCGTCAACCCGGTGAACGACGAGATCTATGCGCTCGGCTCCGTCAACCCGCCCGGCGGCGATCCGTTGGACGTCAATTTCAGCCGCTCGTCCGACGGCGGCGCCACCTGGAGCGCCCCGGTGAGGGTCCACACCGACGCGACCGGCTACCAGTGGTTCGGCACCATGTCGGTGGCGCCCAACGGACGGATCGACGCCGTCTGGAACGACACCCGCAACGCCGGCGGCGGGCTCGCCTCGGAGCTCTTCTACTCCTTCTCGATCGATGGCGGCCGGAGCTGGTCTGCGGACGTCGCCCTATCGCCTCCCTGGGATCCGCTCATCGGGCATCCCCAGCAGAACAAGATCGGTGACTACTACGACATGGTCTCGTTCGACGACGCCGCGCACCTCGCCTGGGCGGCCACCTTCAACGGTGAGCAAGATGTCTACTATCTGCGGATTGGCGGCGACACGATCTTCGAGGACGGGTTCGAGAGCGGTGACACGACGGCCTGGCCGGAGACCGTTCCCTAGCCGCGACCCGGAAGCGGGGGTCTCGCCGGCTGGGGCACGTCTCGTTAGAACTGGTGCAGGTAGCGATCCCGTTCCCACGGATGCACGTGGGCGAGGTAGTCGTGCCACTCCTGGCGCTTGGCGAGAACGAAGTGGTCGAAGATGTGGTCACCGAGCGCTTCTTTGAGCACCTTGTCCTTGGCGAGGTTGTCGACCGCCTTCGACAGATCCGGCGGCAGCTCGTCGATCTTCAAGCGTCGCTTCTCGCGATGGCTCATCTTGAAGATGTTCTTGTTGACCGGCTCGCCCGGATCGAAGCCCTCGGCGATGCCGTCGAGACCGGCCGCCAACATCACGGTGAAGGCCAGGTACGGGTTGCATGCCGGGTCCGGCACTCTGACCTCGCAGCGGGTCGACATCCCGCGCTTGGCCGGCACCCGGACCAGCGGCGACCGGTTCTTCTCCGACCAGGCGATGTTGGTCGGCGCCTCGTAGCCCGGCACCAGCCGCTTGTAGGAGTTGACGAGCGGGTTGGTGACCGCCACGAACGATTTGGCGTGCCTCAGGATGCCGCCGATGTAGTTGAGCGCCACCTTGGAGAGCTGCCACGGCTGGGAAGGGGCGTAGAAGGCGTTCTTGCTCCCCTTGAGCAGGCTCTGGTTGACGTGCATCCCCGAGCCGTTGACCCCGAAGATCGGCTTCGGCATGAAGGTCGCGTGGAGGCCGTGGTCCTGGGCGACCCGCCGGACGACGAACTTGAAGGTCGCCACGTTGTCGGCACAGGAGACCGCCTCCGCGTACTTGAAGTCGACCTCGTGCTGACCGGGCGCCACCTCGTGATGGGCGGCCTCGACTTCGAAGCCCATCGATTCGAGCACGACGACGATGTCGCGCCGGCAGTTCTCGCCCTTGTCGACCGGCGTCAGGTCGAAGTAGCCGCCGACGTCATGGGTCTCGACCAGCGTCCGGCCGTTGGCGTCCTTCTGAAAGAGGAAGAACTCCGCCTCCGGACCCGCCACCATCGTGTAGCCGCGTTCCTTCGCCTTGGCCATCTGGCGCTTGAGCGCCAGCCGCGGGCACCCCTCGAACTCCTTGCCGTCGGGCCGGTGGATGTCGCAGATGAGCCGCGCGACCCGGGTGCCGTCGGGGTTCGTCCACGGGTTGACGACGAAGGTGTCGTGGTCCGGCACCAGCAGCATGTCCGACTCCTCGATTCGGACGAAGCCCTCGATCGACGAGCCGTCGAACATGATCTCCCCATCGAGCGCCTTGGCGAACTGGCTGGCAGGCACTTCGACGTTCTTGAGCGCTCCGGTGATGTCGGTGAACTGGAGACGGAGGAAACGGACATTTTCCTTCTTCGCGGTATTCAGGATCGCTTGGCGGGTCAACGGGTTCTCCCTTGGTTGAGGACGGAGACTTCGTTCAAACGTAGGGAAAACCTATTCGACTCCGCCGCCGAATGCCAGACCTGGCGACCGAGAATCTACGCATCCCGATTGCGGAAGAGCCGCTCTGAGCAACTAGCGGCGGACCGGGCCGCCTTCGGGCGACCGGCAGCTTCGGCCTCGGTTGGAGCCCGGCCCCAACGGCATCGCCCACAGCTCGAAACCGGTCGCCCCGTCGGTGGCCGAGAAGTAGAGGCAGTTGCCGGCGATGACGAAGTTCTCCGGCGACGACGAGCCGGGGCCGGGGTTGATGTCCTGCAGCTGGCGGGTCCCCGCCGCGGTCCCGTCGCTCGTCCACAGCTCGACGCCATCCCGGCCGTTGGTGCCGCCGAAGTAGACGTGGTTGCCGACGGCGATCATCCGCGACCCTATGCGTCGTAGCGGGATCGAAGAGTCAGGGCCAGGTCGGATGTCACGCACCCTCCGCGCCACTCCATCGAACGACGTCATCCACAGCTCGCGGCCCGTCGCACCGTCGTTGGCGAAGAAGAAGAGTCGCTCGCCGGCGGCGACCAGCTCGCTCGGATCGGAGCCGATCGCCCCTTCCCTCGCGTCGACGACGAGATTCGTCCCCTTCCCGGTGGCATCGGAGACCCAGAGCTCGCGACCGGTTGTACCGTCGTAGGCGACGAAGAACAGGCCGCGACGGGTGGCCGCCGGCCGATCGTGGAACTCCGGCAGGTCGGGGTCGCTGCCGAGCGGGCCGGCCCGGACATCGAGCACGAGCTCGGTTCCCTCGGCTGTGCCGTCGCTGCGCCACAGCTCGCGGCCCGCGACACCGTCGTCGACGGCGAAGAGCAGATCGCCGGCTGCCGCGCCCAGGATCTCCATGGACGACGAATGGTCTCCCGGTGCGATGGTCGCGACGCGCCGAGGCGTCACGCCATCTTCCTCGATCAGCCAGAGCTCGTCGCCCCGAGTGAAGAACAGCACCCTGCCGATCGGCTGGGGTGGCGAGCCGAACGCTCCCGACAGCAGCTCGATCGTCCCCTCCGGCGAGCCGTCGCTGCGGAAGACGCCCGTCTCCTCCCCGCCGGCGAAGAACGCTTCGACCTCCGCGAGCGAGGTCGACGAAGTGCGAGTCGCGATCGGCCGCCCTGCCCAGTCCCCGGCCAGCCTCTCGGTCCCCGAGCTCGACCCGTCGGTCGACCAGACCCCGCGGTAGCCGGCAACGAACCCCACCCCACCACTGACCGCGAACTCCATCGGGTCCGAGGAATCCGGCACTCCGGTTCCCGACACACCTGGCTCGAGGTCCTCGACCAGACGGGTACCCGCTTCGGTGCCGTCCGACACCCAAAGCTCGACGCCGGTGCTGCCGTCGTCGGCCGCGAACAAGAGCTCCTCGCCGAACCGCCCGCCACGGAGAATCGAGCCGTGGAGGAAGCCCTCGGACAGCCCGTCGACCTGGTCGTCGAGGTCGGCCACCAACTCGGTTCCCGCGCTCGTACCGTCGGTGCGCCAGAGAGCGAGACCGCGCTCGGGATCGTGCGCAAAGAGGATCGCGGTCTCGCCGCTGACCGCCATCTTCACCGGCGCCCAGATAGTGGACGAGCCATACTCTCCCGGATAGATGTCACGAAGCAGGTAGGTACCCTCGGCCGTGCCGTCGGTCACCCAAGGCTCTTTGCCGTGCACGCCGTCGTTCACCGCGAAGACCAGGCGATCACCCAGCGCGACGCCGGGCAGCGCGACAAAATCGTCGATATTCGAAGGCGAGGGGTGGAGGAGGCGGAGCATTTGCGTGCCCGACGCGGTCCCGTCGCTCATCCAGAGCTCGCTCCCCGTGCTGTCTCGGTAGGCGACGAAGTACACCGCTGTGCCCGCCGCTCCGAGAAACTCGGGCGAGGACCCCTCGGGGCCTTCTACGACGTCGAGGATGCGGTGGGTACCCGCAACCGTGCCGTCGGATCTCCACGGCTCGCAGTCGTAGTCGAGATCGCAGCCGTCGAAGACAACCGAGCCACCGAGCATGAAGAAGGAGTAGAACACATTGGCCGTGACCGGCAGGACATCCACATCCCCCGACGCCGGGTCGTACAGGGCCAGGTCACCTTCGAAGCCCACCTCGACGTCGTCCAGGAGCAGGCCCGCTCCGACCGGATGCAGAGTCCGGCGACCGAACATGAACCACTGTTCCTCCCAATGGCAGTCGTCGGGCCCCGGACAGAGGTCGAGGAGGCGCTCGGTGCCGTCGCTGGTTCCGTCGCTATGCCAAAGCTCGCGACCGTGGCTCTCATCCGCCGCCGTGAAGTACAGCGATTCACCCATCGAGACCAGCGCGACCGGATCTGACCCCTCCTCGCCAGGAACGATGTCCGCGACCCGCATCGTGCCCGCCGCGGTGCCGTCCGTCGACCAGAGCTCCCGGTCCTCGAAACCGGCGTCGCCAGCGGCAAAGAACAGCCGGTCGCCCAGCGGCGTGAGGAAGAACGGAGAGGAGCTCCCCAAGCCGGGCACCAGATCCGCGACCAGCTCCGCTTCCTCCGTCGCAGCTCCGATGCGCCAGAGCTCCCGCCCGCGCTCCTCTGTTGCGGTGAAGTAGAGCGCACCGTCGAAGGGCGTCAGCTCGTACGGGTACGAAGGACACGCCCCGGGACAGAGATCCGCTACCATCTCGACGCCGCCGCCCTCCGACCACCGCCACAGCTCTTCGCCGTGGACTCCGTCGGAGGTGGCGAAGTAGACGGAGCCGTCGAACTCCACCAGCTCGCGCCACGCGGGCCAAGGATAGAACTGAAACGAATCTGCTGTCTTGATGTCCCGAACTCTATAGGCGGGCCCGTCGGCCACAGCGGCCGACAGAGGTAGCGCGACGAGAAGACCGAGCCAAGGCCGTTTCACCGATGCGATTCTACTTGTTCAGCGGACGGTCCCGCTCCAGGCGCTCGTGTCGCCCGACTCGAAGCCGTCGGCGAAGATCGTGCCGCCGGAGGGTCGGCACCAGAGCTCCCAGCGAAACTCGGTGAGCTCGCCCGTTTCTCCCGCCGGCGCGGCATCGACCGACGCGGCCAGCGTCCCTCCGCCGGCTACGGGCAGCGCGAACACGCGCTCCGCCCAAACTCGATCGGGATTGCCGAGGGTGAACTCGGAGCCTCCCGCTGCGACACCCTCGACCGCGAGATCGAAGAGCTGCCCTTCGACGCTCGCATCCCACAGCCGGCGGATACGGAGATCGCCGACGCAGCCGACGGCATCGAGCTCGAAGAACGAGAGGCCCGCCGTTCGGTAGACCCCTTCGGCGGCGAGCTCCTCCGGGGGTTCACCCTCGAAGAATCCCTCGAGCGCTCGGGTCTCTTCCGCGGCCGTCGTGAAGTAACCGTGATCGGCTCGCGATTGCGGGTCGCCGAGGTCGAGCGCATCGACGAGCGCCAGCGGCGGCTCGGGCGCCAAGTAGTAATAGGCGACGGTCCGCGCGCGGATCGGGAGATCGGAGCTTGGGCCGCCCTCTAGCCCGGCGGCGATCGAGTGCGCCCACGGTACGGCGTCGGTCCACAGAAAGCGGTAGGCGACGGTCTTGTCCTCGCCCGCTTCGACCTCCGATCGCAGCAGTCCGTGGAGCGACTGCCCGAACAGTCCCTGATCGAAGTAGAAGCCGGCGTTGAAGAAGTCCTCGGTGCCGGTGCCGTAGAGCGTCGGATGCCGCAGGCCATCGAGGTAGACCCGTTCGTCGCCCTCGAGATACTGGCGATCGGTCGTTTCGACGGAGCTCAGGGAGGCGGCCAGGCCGATCCACTTGCCGGGGCGATCCACCGCGAGGAGCGGGGCGTCGACCCCCGCCGTCGATGGATCGCTGACCGCGAGCTCCGCTGCGAAGACGCCGCTGCCGGCCGGGGGGGGATCACGATCAACGCGCAGGCGGTAGTCGATCGCCAGCGGCGGCTCCCCGCCGTCCAGCGTCAGCGCGATCGNNAGCGTCAGCGCGATCGATGCGGCGTGAGCAAAGGGCATCGGAAAGAACGAGATCAGTCGCCCGACGCCGTCCGAGTCGAGCCATAGCGAGTGGATCGGATCGCCACCCCAGGCGGCGAAGAGGTCCGCGAGGGTCATGTCGACGGTCGTCTGACCGTCGAAGGTCAAGCCGAGCCTCACCCGCTCCCAGTCGGCCGCTGCCAGATCCCAGCGAAGCTCGGTGAGAGTGCCGGCCGAGGTCGTCGACCAGACGACCTGCGGAGCTCCCGGCTGGAGCCGGATCGATCCGACGGTGGTCACTCCGCCGCCCGAAAACCAGGGATCGGAGCCGGGAGCGCCGAGAATCGCGGCCAATCCGGCGAGATCCTCCTCCCCGGTGAAGCTCAGCACCGGCTCGCCGGGCGGCAGCCGGTGGAATCCGAACTGGAACCAGATCCGCTGGGTCAAGTCCCCGGCCAAGACGATCCTCAGCGATTCGGCAAACGCGATCGGCACATAGCTGTAGTTGCCGCCGCTCGAAGCGAGACGGTCGCCGACCAGCGGGGGCACGAAAGGAGCCGCGGTGCCGTCGAACAGCTCGGGCAGCGGGAGGTCGATGCGGGGGTTCGCCTCGCCGTCGAAGTAGAACCGGATCCGCGTCGCCGGATCGAGCGGCACGCTCGCTCCTGCCTGCCCAGCCGTCATCCAGATCCGGGTCACCGCTCCGGGACCGCGCTCTTCGAACACCACCCCTTCGACGCCGTCCATCCGAATGAACCGCTCGTCTCCCTGCGAATGCCGATCAAAACGGCAACCGTCGAGGCAGTGGCTGCTCCGGAGGGCGAACTGGCGGCCCGGTTCGAGGACCGCGAGCGAGCGCAGGTCGTTCCAGGTCTCCCACGGCAGGTCGGAGGCGACCGCGGTCGCGGCGCCGAAGAGAAAGACGCCGAGCGCGCATTGCAATCGAGCAGAGCCCATGCGAGGCGGATCCTATCGCCGCGGGCTTGTCACTGGGCGGCTACTTGTCGTAAAGTACCGCCTCTTGCGCCCTCGGGGCGCCCCAGGAGAAGTTCGCCATGCCGAGAAGATGTCAGATCACGGGCAAGAAAGCGTTGAGCGCGCGCAACGTCTCGCACGCCCACAACGTCACGCCGCGCTGGCAGAAGCCAAACCTCCAGCGCAAGCGTATCTACGTGGCCGAGCTCGGCCGCTTCGTGCGGCTCAAGATCTCGACCCGCGCCCTACGAACGCTCAACAAGAAGGGTCTACTCCGCTATCTCAGGGACGAGGGGTTGACCCTCAATGACGTGACCTGAGCGGAGACACGCATCATGAAGAAGGACATTCATCCCGAGTATCACCCCGTCGTCTACGTCGACGGAGATTTCGAGTTCCCATCGCGCGCGACCTCGAAGAGCGAAGAGATCCGCACCATCGACGGCGTCGACCACTATGTTCTCCGCCTCGAGATCTCGTCGGCGACACATCCGTTCTACACCGGCAAGCAGCGTTTCGTCGATACCGCCGGACGCATCGACCGTTTCCGTCAGAAGTACGGCTCGGGAGGCTAAAGGACAGTCCTATGGCCAGCAAGTGCAAGATCGCCAAGAACGCGCGCCAGGAGCGCCTGATCGAGCTCTACCGCGAGCAGCGCGCGGAGCTCAAGTCCATCTGGCTCGATCCGAGCCGCTCGCCCGAGGATCGGGAGCACGCCGTCCGGCAGCTCCGTAAGCTCCCACGCGACTCGAGTCCGACCCGGCTCGTCAAACGGTGCAACGTGACCGGCCGGCCTCGCGGCTACTACCGGAAGTTCGGAGTGTCGCGAATCGCCCTGCGCGATCTCGCCCTGCGCGGCGAGCTGCCCGGGGTGATCAAGGCCAGCTGGTAAGCGCGGCTCGGCTCGCTCGAAGAGAAGCCCGCCGTCAGGCGGGCTTTTTGGATTGCCGCACCGGCTGGGATCGAGGCGCCACGGGTGGCATGATCGGGCTTCCGAGTCCTACGAGGAGACGCCCATGCTCGATCGCCGCACCCTGTTGAAAGCCGGCGCCGCCGGCGCTGCCGCTTCCGCGCTCACCCCGACCCGCTCCGAGACCGCAGCGAGCGACGTCACCCCTGAGCCGTTCGAGCTCGACGAGTGGACCTTCGCCGACCTTCAGTCGGCCATGGCCGAGGGGCGACTCACCTCCGAAGCGATCACCCGGGCCTATCTCGAGAGGGTCGAAGCGACCAATCACCAAGGGCCCGATCTCCATGCGGTCATCGAGATCAATCCCGACGCCGAAGCGATCGCCGCGGCGCTCGACGAAGAACGCGCGGCAGGCTCGGTGCGGGGCCCGCTGCACGGCGTACCCATCTTCCTCAAGGACAACATCGCCACCCACGACCGGACGACGACGACGGCTGGCTCGGTGGCGCTCGAAGGTTCTCGGCCCGAGCGCGACGCCTTCGTCGCGGCGCGCCTGCGCGAGGCGGGTGGCGTGCTGCTCGGCAAGGCCAATCTGAGCGAATGGGCGAACATCCGCTCCGAACGCTCGTCGAGCGGCTGGAGTGCGCGGGGAGGCCAGACCCGCAACCCCTACGTGCTCGATCGCAATCCGTGCGGCTCGAGCTCGGGATCCGGCGTCGCGGTCGCCGCCAATCTGTGCGCGGCGGCGATCGGCACCGAAACCAACGGCTCGGTCGTCTGCCCGTCGTCGGCCAATGGAATCGTCGGCATCAAGCCGTCGATCGGTCTCGTCGGTCGCAGCGGCATCGTCCCCATAGCTCACAGCCAGGATACCGCCGGGCCGATGGCTCGGACGGTCACCGACGCCGCCCTGATGCTGGCCGCCATCGTCGGCCCCGACCCTCGCGACCCGGTGACGAGCGAGGGCGCGGTGCCGCGGCGGGTCGACTACGCCGCAGCCCTCGACCGCGGCGCCCTGCGCGGGGCGCGGATAGGAGTCGCGCGCAACTACTTCGGTTTTCACGAGAAGGTCGATGCCCTCATGGAAGCGGCGCTCGAGGCGATGCGAGCCGAGGGCGCCGAAGTGATCGACGAGCTGGAGCTCGATCTTTCCGAGCTGCGGGGCAAGAGTCTCGCCATCCTCCTCTACGAGCTCAAGGCCGATCTCGATGCCTATCTCTCCGACCCGGCCATGAACGCGCCGGTGCGATCGCTCGCCGAGGTCATCGAGTTCAACGAGCGCCATCGTGACCGGGAGCTCCCCTTCTTCGAACAAGAGCTCTTCCTGCAGGCTCAAGAGAAGGGGGATCTCTCGAGCGAGGAGTACCTCGAGGCGCTCGCGGCCTGCCATCGACTGACCCGCGAGGAGGGGATCGACCGCCTAATCGGAGAACACCGTCTCGACGCCATCGTCGCGCCCACCGGCGGACCCGCCTGGCCGATCGATCTCGTCAACGGCGATCATTTCGGCGGCGGCAGCTCCTCGCCGGCGGCGATCTCGGGCTACGCCAACATCACGGTACCCGCCGGCAGAGTCTTCGGGCTACCGGTCGGGATCTCGATCTTCGGCCCCGCTTTCAGCGAGCCTCGCCTAATCGGCCTCGCCTACGCCTTCGAGCAGGCCACGTCGCGCCGCCGCCCCCCGACTTTCCTCCCGTCGCTTCCCTACACCGTCTGAAGAACCGCCCTCCTCGCGGGAACCGGTCCACGTCACGTTGCCGGGGGACTGGAGACGGCGCGCTCCGGAATCACTCCGTTCGCGGTAGGATTCAGGCCCCAGGCACAGCCGCTCTCGACGGCCGCACTTCATTCAACTCACGAGGATTCTTTATGCGCAAACCCGCTCCCTGTTTGGCCATCGCCCTTCTCGTCGCTCTGCCGGTCGCGCTGCAGGCGCAGGTCGGCCGACTGTCCGGCAAGGTCACCGGCCCGGACGGCAAGCCGCTCCAGGGTGTCGAGGTCAGCCTCATCGACACCGAGAGCAATGCGACCGTCTCGGTGGAGACCAGCAAGAAGGGGCGTTTCGCCGTTGCCGTGCCCGACTACTCGCGCAGCTACGACGTCGTCTTGCGCAAGGACGGCTTCCAGGACATCCGCGAACCCATCCGCCTCAAGCCCAACGACCCGGTGATCGGAGAGTGGCAGATGGTCTCCGGCGAGTCGAGTGGCGCCATACCCGGGCTCGATCTCTCGCCGGAAGAGCTGGCCGCCAAGCAGGCGGCGGTCGACGCCTACAACGCCGGCGTCCGCGCCTACAACGCCAGCGACTTCGCGACCGCGACCGCCCAGTTCGATACCGCCATCGCCGAGGATCCCGAGCTGATGGAGGCCTACGACATCGCGGCCGTGCTCCACATTCGAACCGAAAGCTACGATCGGGCGCTCGAGCTTGCCGACTTCATTCTCGAAAGCAAGCCCACGGACGCGAGGGCTCTCGGCGTGCGCTATGACGCACTCAGCGCGCTCGGTCGCGACGAGGCGGACGCGGCTCTCGACCAGCTGATAGCCGCGGTGACCGACGTCGAGACCGCCAAACGCGCCTACAACCGCGGCCTGGCGCTCGCCCGCGACGGCGAGATCGACGCTGCGCTGCCTCGCGTCGAGCAGGCGCTGGAGATCAATCCGGAGCTCGCCCCGGCCTGGGGCCTGCTCGGAGATCTCGAGATCGGGCGCGGCAACTACGAGCGGGCGATCGAGGCCGGTGACAGCCTGACCGAGATCGAAGGTTCCCGCGAGAGAGGTCTGTCGTTGCGCCACCGCGCCTACGAAGCGATGGGCGATATGGAGGGTGCCAAGGCGGCTTTGCGCGACCTCGCGGCCGAGAACCCCGATGCCGTCATGAACAGTCTGTTCGAACGCGGCAGCGACCTGTTCGAAGGCAACGAACCCGAGGCGGCCGCCAAGGTCTTCGAGCAGGTGCTGGAGCTCCAGCCCGACAACGGGCCCGCGCACTACAAGCTCGGCCTGTGCCTGCTGAGCGCCGGCGACAGCGCCGCCGCCCGCGAGCACCTCGATCGCTTTCTCGAGCTCTCACCCGACCATCCCGAGGCCGCCGCGGCTCGGGACATGCTCTCCTACCTGGAGTGACTCCGATGCGTTCATACCGATCGGCCGTCGCGCTTCTCGCGACGCTGACGCCCCTCTTCGCCTCGCCTCTCGCCTCCGACGAAGGACCCTCCGAATCGGACTTTCTCTCGAGGACCCGACGACTGACCTTCGAGGGCCGGCGCGCCGGCGAGGGTTACTTCTCGCCGGACGGACGTCAGATGGTATTTCAAAGCGAGCGTGAGGCCGGCAATCCGTTCTACCAGATCTACCGGCTCGACCTGACGACCGGCGACACCGAGCGAATCTCACCGGGCCACGGCAAGACGACTTGTCCGTTCATCCAGCCGGGGACCGGTGCCGTCGAGTTCGCCTCGACCCATCACGACTCGCGCTCGCTCGAGCTCCAGCAGCAAGAGCTCGACTTCCGAGCTTCGGGCGAAGAACGCCGCTACGCCTGGGACTATGATCCGGAGATGGACATCTACGTAACCGAAGCCGGCGACGCCCGCCGGCTGACCGACGCTCGCGGCTACGATGCCGAGGGCAGCTATTCACCTGACGGCCAGTGGATCGTCTTCTCCTCGATGCGCGACGCCTACAACCGCGAGCTGACGGCCGAAGAAGCCGCAAAGCTCGAGACCGACCCCTCCTACTTCGGCGAGATCTACATCATGCGCGCCGACGGCTCCGGCCAGACCCGCCTCACCGACGTGCCGGGCTATGATGGCGGGCCGTTCTTTTTCCCCGACGGCTCGCGCATCATCTGGCGCCGCTTCGACGAAGAGGGTCTCACCGCCAACGTGTTCTCGATGAATCCGGATGGCAGCGACGTCCGTCAGTTGACCGATTTCGGCTCGATGAGCTGGGCGCCCTATGTACACCCGTCCGGCGAGTACGTCTTCTTCGCCTCCAACAAGCTCGGCTTCGGCAACTTCGAGATCTTCATCGTCGACACGGCGGGCACCAAGGAGCCGGTCCAAGTGACGTACACCGACGGCTTCGACGGCCTACCGGTACCGACCCCGGACGGCAAGCAGTTGGCCTGGACCTCCACCCGCCATGGGCGTGACGGTGGCCAGATCTACCTCGGACAATGGAATCACGAAGCGGCGATGGTCGCGCTCGCGGCGGCACCCGCTCGTAACAGCGAGTGAATGGAGGTTGATGATGACTGATCGATACCGTCTTACGTTCTCTTCAGCATCGGTGCTGCTTCTTCTCGGCGCCCTCCCTTCGCCGGTGCCGGCCTCGACCGAAAGCCTGCGTGAAGACGTGAGCTTTCTAGCCTCCGAAGCCTTGGAGGGTCGCCTGACCGGCACCGAAGGGGAGGCCCAAGCGCACGTATACCTGGTCTCCCGCCTCGAGAAGGTCGGCGTTCGGTCCCTCCCTGGCCTCGAGGGGCTGAGCCACTCCTTTGACTTCACCGCGGGCACCAATGACGGAGGCTCGGTGCTCACCCTCAAGGCGGAAGGGGTCTCCGAGCAATGGACCGGTACCGACAAGTTCCAGGCGCTGTCGCTCTCGGACAGCGGCACGGTGAGCGGCGAGGTCGTTTTCGCCGGCTACGGACTGGTGCTCCCGGAGAGTGCCACCTTCGGCTACGACAGCTATGCCACCCTCGACGTCGACGGCAAGATCGTCCTCGCCCTGCGCTACTTCCCCGAGGACGTCGAACAGGAGACCCGAGCCGAGCTCTCCCGCTACTCCGGCCTTCGCTACCGCGCCATGCAGGCCCGTGAGAGGGGAGCGAAAGCGCTCGTCCTGGTGACCGGTCCCAACTCGCCCAACGCCGGCGAGACCATCGCCATGTCGTTCGACTCGGCGATCGCCGGCTCCGGGCTCATCGCCGGCTCGATTAGCGGAGAGGTAGCCGATCGCCTGTTCGACTTCGTAGCCGACAAGAGCCTGGCCGAGGCGCAGACGGCCCTGGACGGCGGCAATCCGCACATCACCGGCTTCGAGATGCCCGGCATCGAGTTGACCCTCGACGTCAAGGTCGAGCGCGAGCATCGGGTCGGACACAACATCGTCGGAGTGCTGCCGCGTACCGGCGACGGCGACATCGACAAGCCATATGTGATGCTGGGAGCGCACTACGATCATCTCGGTCGTGGTGGTGGTGGCAATTCGCTGGCGCGCAAGGATGAGGTCGGTGGTATTCACTACGGCGCTGACGACAACGCCTCCGGCGTCGCGGCGGTGCTCGACATCGTCGAACGGCTGGCATCCAGGGAGCGACAGCGAGACCTTCTCGTCGCTCTGTGGTCGGGCGAGGAGCTCGGCGTCCTCGGCTCCAACGCCTTCATCGATTCGGCAACCGTGACCACGGATCAGGTGGCAGCCTACGTCAACTTCGACATGGTCGGCCGTTCTCGGGACAACAAGCTCGCCCTCCGTGCCATGGGCAGCAGCACGATCTGGCCGCGCCTCGTGGAGCAGGCCAACGTTCCCGTCGGACTCGACCTCACCGTGGGAGAGGATCCCTACTTGCCAACCGACACGCTGGCTCTAAACCAAGCCGAAGTACCCTCGCTCGACTTCTTCACCGGTAGCCACGAGGACTACCACCGACCGACGGACACGGCCGACCTCATCAACTACGAAGACCTCGACCGCATCGCCCAATTGGGCAGCGCAGTGACCTCGAAGCTCCTCAACCTGGACAGCGCACCCGATTTCGTGAAGGTGCAGCCGAAAACCAATACCGGCGGTGACCGCGATTCGGTCAGAGCCTTCACTGGCACTATTCCCGACTACACGACCGAGGTCGAGGGTCTATTGCTCTCGGGAGTGATCGAAGGCGGGCCGGCCGACGACGCGGGAATCCAGGGCGGTGACATCATCGTCGAGTTTGCCGGTCAGACCATCACTAACATCTACGACTACACATACGCTCTCGATGCGGTGAAGGTGGACATGCCAGTTACGGTAGTTCTCCTACGCGACGGCGAACGGACCGAGGTAACCGTCACGCCGCGGGCCCGCGAATAGGGATCCTCCGAGGACCTACCCCGACGCCATGCGCACACGTACCTTCGCCTCGTTGCTCGTCCTCCTCGCGGGAACGCTGCTCGCCACGACGGCGACCGCCCAGGTGCGATTCGACCACCTCGAGGTGGTTATCTGGCCGGAGTACGACCGCCCATCGGTCCTCGTCATCCGTGGGTGGGGGACCTGGTGTACACGTCGTTCTCGGGCAGTCATCAAGACGCCATCAAGAAGGGCATGGCCGCCATCTATCACGCGGAGGAGGGGGGTCGC
>CALZKB010000036.1 GCA_945787575.1 Thermoanaerobaculia bacterium
CTCTCGAGGCGCCCGCTCTGATCTCCGACCTCGGGCCGACTCTCCTGGCGCTCGCCGGCTTGCCGGTACCCGACTTCTACTCCGGATTCGATTGGTCCGAGGTTCTCGAATCGGGCGCCCGCCCCCCTGCCGACCGAGTGACCTACTACCAGGCTCACAAAGGGGCTGTCCAACGCCGCGACGCGCCTCAGCGGGTGCGCCAGCAAGGTCTGCTCGAGCTCGCTCGGCTCCAGCACGGGCGCAAGGAGATCGTGCGGGCCACGAACGAGCATCGCTGGCTCTTCCATCTGAGGAGCGATGCCGAGGAGCTGGCGTCACGGGCGCCGCTGCTTTCGGATCCGACGGACGACCTGCTGCGCTGGTGGCATCGAGTCAACGACGGTCTCAAGCTCTCCGATGAGCTCCCTCCGCCGAACCTCGACGATGCCGACGTAGCCGCTCTCCGCGACCTCGGCTACCTCGACTGATCGAGCTCGATCGGCCGGCGAACCGACCTGACGTCGGGCCGGCCGGGGGCACGGGTCACCCGACTACCGCGTGGGTGGTGGGTTGCGGTGTCTCCGCCCTCTCAAGGGATAGCTCAGCTGCCCGACCGCCCAGGGCACGAGACTGAGTCCGAAGGCGAGCGCCCAGCCGCGCCAGCCGGGGTTCGCAGTGCCCAGCGCCGTATTGAGACCGGGCAGGAAGACGGCGGCGACGAGCAAGGCGGTGCACAGGGCGAGCGCTCCCCAGACCCATGGGTTTCGAACGACCTCGTTGTCCGAAAAGCTCGAGCCGAGCTCGCGGACGTTGAAGACGTGCCACAACTGAGACATGGCCAGGGTGAGGAAGGAGACGGTGACGGCCTGGTCGACGTCCAGGCGCAGCACTCGGAGAGCGAAGCCGAGCGCTCCGATCACCGTCACCGTGATCAACAGGCCATAGGCGCCGATCGTCCACCACTGCCTTTCGGTCAGTATCGGCTGCTCGGGATCGCGCGGCGGGCGCCGCATCACGCCGCGCTCGCCCTCTCCAAAGGCGAGCGCCAGGGCGGGAAAGACGTCGGTCACGAGATTGAGGAAGAGGATCTGGAGGGGGAGGATCGGAAGGGGGGCGTTGAGCGCCGTCGCCAGTCCGACGACCAGGATCTCGCTCAGGTTGCAGGACAACAGGTAGAGGACGAACCGGCGGATGTTGTCGAAAATCACACGCCCCTGCTCGATCGCCGCCACGATCGAAGCGAAGGAGTCGTCCTCCAGGACCATGGCCGCCGCCTCCTTTGCGACCTGCGTACCGCGCAATCCCATGGCGACGCCGATGTCGGACTTCTTGAGCGCCGGAGCGTCGTTGACGCCGTCGCCGGTCATCGCCACGACTTCTCCGGCTGCCTGGTGAAGGGCGATCAACTCGAGCTTCTGAGCGGGGTCGACGCGAGCGAAGATCGGCACCGTCGAGAGCTCCGCCTTGCGGTCGAGCGACATTCGCTCGAGCGGATCGAGCTCGGCGCCGATGGCAATCTCCGGAGTCGAGGATGGGTCGACGAGGCCCACCGCCTCGGCGATCGCTTCGGCGGTGGCCGGGTTGTCACCGGTGACCATCACCACGCGGATGCCGGCGCTGCGACAAGCGTCGAGAGCCGGCTTCGCGTCCATTCGCGGAGGATCGTGGAGGCCGACGAGGCCGAGGAAGACGAGATCCGAATAGGGTTCCTCCTCGACGTGGTCCACGCTCTTTTCGGCCAGGGCGAGAACGCGTAGCCCCTGGCCCGCGAGCTCGCCGTTGCGAGCCAGCCACCGGTTGCGCTCCGTCGGCTCGAGGGTGCTCACCGTCTCCGACTCTCGCACCGCGGTCGCGGCCTCGAGGACCGACTCGGCCGCTCCCTTGACGGCGACCCGCAGCGAGTCGTCGTCGCGGTGGTAGGTGGCCATCAGCCTCGACGTCGAGTCGAAGGCCTCTTCCCGAACTTCCGGGAGTCGGGCGAGAAGCTCGTTTCGATCGACACCGCCCCTTCGAGCCGCCGCGAGCAGCGCAAGCTCGAGGGGGTCGCCGGCGCCGGCGAGCGGATCGTCCCCCTCTTCGCTCAGCGCCGAGTTGTTGCACAGGGTCGCGGTTTCGAGGGCCCGAAGGAGATCGGGCGAGGCCGCCTCCTCGATGTCGGTCGGCAGGGACGATCCAACCGGGAGCTCGAAGCGCTCGACGGTCAGGCGATTCTCGGTCAACGTGCCGGTCTTGTCGGTGAGAATCAGCGTTGCGGCACCCAGGGTCTCCACGGCGGAGAGCCGGTTGATCAGCGCCTTGCGCCGGGCCATGTGCCACATGCCCCGGGCCAGAGCGATCGTCACGACGATCGGCAGCCCTTCGGGAACGGCCGCGACCGCCAGCGCGATCCCCATCTCGATCATGAGGAAGACGTCTCGACCCGAACTGATTCCCGCGGCGATGGTCAAAGCGGCGACGACCAGCGTGAAACCGATCAGACGTCTTCCCAGGCGGCCCAGCCGGACCTCGAGCGGGGTCGCCTCGGCCTCCGCCTCCTCGACGAGACGAGCGATCTGGCCGAGCTCGGTGGCCATTCCGGTTCCGACGACCACCCCGATTCCGGAGCCACGCGGGATGGAAGTGCCCTTGAAGAGCATCGAGGTCCGCTCGGCCAGCGGCCTCCGTGCGGCGACCGTTTCGACCGACTTGACGACGGGAAGCGATTCCCCCGTCAACGTCGATTCGTCGGCCTGGAGGCCGTTTGCCTCCACCAACCTCAGGTCCGCGGTGACGACGGTCCCCTCCTCGACGACGACGATGTCGCCAGGCACCAGCTGTTGAGCCGGTACGGTTCGTTCGGCACCGCCCCGGCGGACCCGGGCGTCGACGGCGGTCAACTGCCGCAGCGCTTCCATCGATCGGACGGCCTTGAGCTCAGCGACGAAACCGAGGAGCGCGTTGACGATCAGCACTGCCACGATCGCGAGACCATCGACCCATTCTCCGAAGGCAAAGGAGAGCGCGGCCGCCCCGACCAGGAGCCCGACGATGACGCTCGCGAACTGCGAAAGGAAGATCTGGAGAGTGCGACGGGGCCGTGCCGCCTGCAGAAGATTCGCACCCCAGCGGAGTCGGCGATCACCGACCTCCTCCGGCGTCAGCCCCGCAACCGGCTTTACTCGGAGCTCGGAGAGGACGGTCCGCGCATCTTTGGCCCACGCCCTGCGCACTGCCGGCTCGTTGCCGCCAGGAACCTCGGAACCGCGTCGAAGTCGACCTGAGGATCTCACCGCTCTCCACCGTCGAGAAGAACCAGACGAGAGGACCTAACCAATCCGTTAGATCATCGCATGGCTTGTCCGCGGCGTCGCCGGGTCGCCGTGGGTCGATTCAGCGAGCGCGGTGTATCGGCCAGCGATCGAGGAGTTCGTCGCCGCGGACGACTGCGTACTCGTCGAAGTGGGCGACAGCAAGGCAGGAGTGGTTGGGTAGGATGCGCAGTCGCGCGCCGACCGGCGCCGGTCCGGAGAGCTTGCCGTGCTCCTGCGACAGCGAGCGGACTCGCAGCTGTCGGTACAGGCGCGAGGCCGAGTAGTCCTCGAAGATCTCGCCGAAGGCTCGGCCTCCCAGATGGGCCGGACCGGGGTCCTTCGACAGGGCGAGAGCGCCGGCATCGACCACCGCCCCGGCGCGGGCGTTCGACACGACGCTCGTCACCACGGTCGCGGCGCAGTCGGAGACTCGACAGGAGCCGAGCTGTACCTGGGTGAAGTCGAAGAGCGCGTAGTTTCCGGGTCGAGCTTCGTCGATCCCGTCGAGGTTCCGCACGGCACACATGGCGGGAGTGGAGCCGACCGAGAGCCACGGCCGCGGTAGCCCCGCTGACACCAGCCGATCGGCGGCTGCCTTCATGACGTCGCGCTCTTCGTTCGCGATCCGGCGCGCGATCTCCGGCGAGGAGGCGGAGTAGGCGTGCCCGGAGTGGGTGAGAAGACCGGCGAACTCGAGGCGCGTCGACTCGACCAGGGCGTGGGCGAGCGCCGAGAGCTCCTCACTCTCGGGATCGACACCGGCCCGGTGATAGCCGCAATCGACCTTGATCGCCACGGCGACCACGGTCCCGAGGGAGCGCAGGGCATCGAGAGCTTCGAAGCTGTCGATGACCACCTGGAGCCGGATGCGGCTCGCCAGATCCGCCACTTCGTCGAGCTGGTCGCAGATGAGCGGGAACGCCCACGTCAGGTCGTCGATTCCGTGGTCGGCGAAGTAGCGGGCCTCCTCGAGCGTGGCGACTGTTCCGCCGGCGGCGGAGCGAGCGACTTGGAGGGCGGCGATCCGCGCGCATTTGTGGGTCTTGAAATGCGGGCGGAGGGCGACGCCGAGAGCCTCGGCGCGCGCCGCCATCGTCTCGATGTTTCTCTCCAGGACGTCGAGATCGAGGACCAGGGCCGGTGTCCGGAGCGTCTGCAGAGTATCCAAGCCCGCAGCGCTCAGAATCGCAGGGCGGCGCCGAAGAAGACGGAGTCCAAATCGAGGTCGACAAACTGGTCTCCGTCGTCGAACTCGATCGAGATCGAGCGGAATCCCGCCGTGGCGTGAAGCGGACCCCAGAGCGCGACTCGCACACCGGCCTCGAGATCCGTCTGATCGCCCTCGTCGGCGCCGACGAGGACCGAGAACTCGCCGAAGATGTGCACCCGGTCACCAGGCTCGAGGTCGACGGCGAAACCGGCCGAGCCGAAGGCGGCCTCGAAATCCTCGGTCACCTCCGCGAGAGGGGCGACCTCTGGAGCGCCCAACGAGGCGCTGCCGTCGAACGCCTTGAGCTCGATCATAGGGCCCGCGCGGAAGCGGCCGTCGTCGCTCGCCAGGAACTGCCAGGCGAAGCCCGCGCGCAGATAGTCGAGGTCGAGATCCGACACCACCCGTTCGCTGACGGAGAACGTCTGGCCGGCGAAGGTGATCGACTGCGTCACGACCTGGTCGCCGGAGAACGAGTACGGGAGAGCCTCGAAGCGGATCTTGGTGCGCCGGGACGGATAGACGCTCAAGCGGACACCGGTGAGCGAGTCACCCTGGATGCCCAGGTCGGCCTCGAGATCGATATCGGTACCGAGGCCCGCGCGAAGAACCCTCATCTGGCCACTCGGGTCCGGCTCCCAGACGTAGCCTTCGAGCTGGACTCGATCGCGATCCTGGCCGAAGCCGGCGGTAGCAGTGAGCGCCAGGAGCAGGCAGATGGCGTTCTTGGGTCTCATGGAACCTCCTCGAAGGTCGTCCGGAGTGAGCCTCGTGGATGCCCCGCGAGGGTGCCTATGAAGTCCGCCACACGCGGTCGGCCCAAAGGAACCAGAGCTCCGTTCGGGGAGACTCTTCGAGACCCAGCGCCTGCTGGACGGCGCGGGCGTACACCGCCTCCTGGTCCTCGTAGATCTCCGCCCTGGCGATCAACTCGGCGCCCTCGACGGCGTCGGTCTTGAAATCGACGACGACCCACTCGTCGGAGCCGGGGTCGCGATAAAGCAGATCGATCGACCCGACGACGGCGTCGAGCGCCTCGTCGTCCGGCGCGGGTGGGGCGAGCAAGGGGAGCTCTCGGGCGACGATCGACGGTTTCACCCGCAGCCATTCCTTCCACAGGGATCCGTGGGCAAAGCGCTCGAGCAGCGCCCTCGCGCGCTCGACGCCGCCCTCGATCTCTCCGGGTGGGAGCCACCTCGCGAGCCATTCCGTCACTTTGCCGGCGGCGGCGGCGAGCTCGGCCTCCGGATCTGCGTCGAGCTCCCATTCCTCGAACACCCGATGGATAGCGGTACCGACGAACATCGCCGCGTCGCGGGTGATGGAAGGCTCGCCCCGACGCTCGTCCGGCGCCTCTCGTACTTCGGCCACGGCGGCGAGCTTGGCGGCGGAGCTGCTCGAGGCGGCCTGGTTTCGCGGACGGGCGACGCGGCGGCCGGCGGCGGCTCGCCGGCGCTCGAGATCGTCCGCTTCCGCCGCCACCGCGGCGACGGTCGGCAGCCATCCGGGCTCCGCTTCGCTCTCGCGGATTTCGTCGGGAGGCGGGGCGGCACCGAGGAATCGCCACCGGATCTCGTCGAGGTCGATCCAGCTGCGGTCGGCGGTCGCGCACTGATCCGCCAGCTCGAGAATGTCCTCGGGAAGACCGGCGCGGGAGTGGACGAGGTCGAGCTGAGCGCGGGCTCTGGTGGCCGGCCTCGCCTCGGGGACCGCGGGCCAGTTGCCGAGCAGGACGAGCCGCCGGCGTGCCCGGGTCATCGCGACGTAGAGAAGGCGGACACTCTCCATCGCTTCGACGTCTCGCGTCCGGTCGGCGACCTCGTTCCAGCGCAGGGTGGCGGCACTCAACAGGCAGTATTGCGGTTCGTCTGCGGTCCGCCATCGCCGATCGATGTCGACCTGGGGCAGCTCCGACTGCCGTCGATGCTGCGCGTGCATCTGAGGCAGGTAGACGTGGTCGAACTCGAGGCCCTTTGCCTTGTGGATGGTGAGCACCTGCACCGCATCCTCGCCACAGTCCTTGGGAGGCGCCTCTTGGGCATCGGGCGCCTCGTTCAGACTTCTGCGAAGGGTCCGCAAGATGGCCTGCATGTCGTTGCCGCGCTCGGCCATCGCACTCTCCAGCCGTCGAAAGAAGCGGTCGAGGTTGGCGAGCCGGAACTTCCCCTGATATCGAGCCGCCTCGGAGACCTCGATCAGGGTTCGAGCCCGGACGGCGTCGAGGAAGAGGCTGGCAGGATCCTCCCGGTTAGAGCGGCGGAGCTCGGCGAGAACCTCGAAGGCGGCGACGAGATTGCGCTCCCAGCCGCGGATCCGATCGAGACCCGGAATGTCGCTCGACAGGCGCCGGGGAAGGTCACTGGCGATCTTCGTCAACTCGGCCAGCGCCGGTGAGCGCGGTCCGTTCAGTGCCGTCGCGAGCCTTGGGAGATCGCTCTGCCACAGGGGAAGCCAGGCGGCGTCGGGAACGCCGACCGTTGCCGACCGCAACCAGGCGACGAGCGCCACGTGGTCGAGGGGATCGACGATCGTTCGGACGAGCGCCGCCGCGTCGATGATCTCCTTGCGACGGTAGTAGTGCTTGTCGCGGGTCACGATGAACGGCACGTCGTGATTGCGGAACGCGTCGAGGTAGGCGTCCATCCGAGTGGTCGCCCGGAACAGCAGTGCAACGTCGCTCCAGCGGACCCCCGCCTCGCGATGCAGGTCGCGGACGTCGCGAGCGATCGCACGCGCTTCGAGATCCATCGCCTGGTCGGTCGCGGTCGAGGGTCCACCGGTGCCGGGTGCCGAGGACCAGGAGACCCAGTACTCGACCGGCTTCCAGGCGGGGTGGTCGAGGCGAGACCCGGGATGGGTCGATTGCAGTTCGACGAACGGGGGTTGCAGGCCCGGTGCCTCGATCATGATCGGCTCGACGACGGCGCTGACCTCGGCGAGGATCGGTTCATCGGACCGAAAGTTGCGGACCAGGGGGTGCCGTTCGCCGCCGGCTTCCAGCGCCTCTTCGACGAAGCCGTCGTAGGCGGCGAGGTCGGCATCGCGCCAGCCGAAAATCGACTGTTTCGGGTCACCGACCAGAAAGAGCCCCGGACGCTCGTTCTTCGGCCCCGAGAGCGCGAGAAGGCGGATGATCTCGCATTGCAAGGGTTCGGTGTCCTGAAACTCGTCGATCAGGAGCTGCCGGATGCGGCGCCGTTCTCGCCGGCGGGTCGGCGGGTGGTCGGCGAGGAGCCGATATGCGAGGGCGAGGAGGTCGGCGAAGGTGACCACGCCGCGCGCCGCCGCGCGCCGCTCGCACTCGGCGAGCAGCGGCGCCACGGCGCGACGGGCGAGGTCGAGCCGGCGCGGTCGTAGTTGGGTGAAGTGCCGCAGCACCGATCTAAGGTGGACCACCGACGCGGGAAAGGACTCTCCCAGCGGTTCCAGCACGACCGACTCACCCTGGGTGAAGCGGCCTCGGCGCCACGAGCCGAGCTTCGAAAGATGACCGCTCCACATCCCCTCGAGCTCCGACTCGAGCGCCTCGATATCGGCGACCTCCGCGCTCGCCGTCGCGAGCCGGGCGCTCGTTCGGTCCAGGGCATCCGCGATCGCCGCCGCCTTGTTGCCCGACGTCACCCTGCGCAGCTCCCGGCCGGCCAGCTCGCGCAGGCGCTCGACCGCGGCGACGAGGCGGTGAAGGAGCGCGCTCAAGATCTCCTCGGACAGCGGGTCTGCGGTCAACGCCCGCGATTCGAGTCCGAGGCTGCGCAGGGCGAGGAGGATCTCGACGAGGAGGTCGGGACCGACGCCCCCCTCTGCGAGATCGGCGATCGCCTGGCCCCGCGGCTTGGCGTACGCTTGGCGCACCGCCTCGTCGGCGACCTCGTGAACGATCTCCTCGGTCAGCCGCAGATCGGGATCGACGCGCAGCTCGGGGTGGAGGCCCGCCTCGAGAGGGGCCGACGTCAAGAGGCCGCGGCAGAAGGCATGAATGGTCTCGACCGTCAGATGGTCGAGGGCACCCAACAGATGGTGGGCGCGAGCGCCGAGGTTGGCTCGTGCGGCGGGGGCGAGCAGCTCTCGATCGAACCCGACGATCGGTTCCGGCCTGGCGGACGCGAGGTGGGCGAGCGCGGCCGCCACTCTGGTCGCCATCTCCGCGGCCCCCGCCTCGGTGAAGGTGATGGCGACCAGGCCGTGAAGAACCTCCGCGGCGGTCTGGTCAGGCGTCGAGTCGGTGGATTGACCGACGGCGCGATCCCATCCCTGGCCGAGGCTCCAGGCGAGGACGCGGGCCACCAGAGTAGTCGTCTTGCCGGTTCCCGCCCCCGCCTCGATGACGACGGTCTCTTCGAAACGGGTCTGAGCGCAGCGCCGCCCCTCGGCATCGGCGGCCAGCAGTTCGATCTCTTTCACCGCGACGGCTCCCTGGCACCCAGCCGCCAGGAGGTCAGCAGAATCAGATCGGACGTCGACAGGTCGGCGCCCGCCGACGCTTCGGTGTGTCGCCGGTCCATCCAACCCCTGAGACGGCGGCGGGCGCCCGAGTCACTGCGCATGCAGGCGTCGCGCACCTCGCACACCGAGCATCGGAAAGGCTCCTTGTCTTCGTCGGGCTCGACGAGACGCGGAAAGAAGGTGCCGGCGTCCCAGGTAGCGATGGCGGCGGCAACGGCGCGCTCGAACGCCTCGGCGATCTCGCTGTCTCCCGATTGGATTCGAACGTCGCGGATGGAGCGTTCCTCTGAGAGGTTCGGGTGAAGAAACAGGTACCGGCCGATGTCGGGCTCGGTTCCGCCGGCCAGGGCGTAGGCGACCGCCTGCAGGCGCGCGCCGTTGCGGACGTCGGCAGCGAGCCGGTCGCGTCGGGACTTGCGGGTCGTGGCGGTCGAGACGGGGCGCGCTCCGGTTTTGTAGTCGGTGGCGACGAAGCCCTCGGGTCCGAGATCCAGGCGATCCGCTCGGAAGTGAATGGTCCGCTGGTGGCCGGCGAAGTCCGGCACGGTCAGTCGGCCCTCGAGCTCGACACCGAGTGCGTGAACGGTTCCCGAGCTCGGCCAATCGAGGCGTCGAGCCTGGTCGAGGAAGCGGTTCACCGCGCGGGCCAGGACGGTGCCGAAGCCGTCGACGGCGATCCCCTGCCGCCGACAGACCCCCAACGCCTCCCTCTGGACGAGCTGCTCGAGCTCCCTGTCCTCCGGCCAGCGAACGGCCTGCGGGAGCCGGTGCCGAGCCTGTTCGAGGTCGCCGAGATCATCCGGCAAGGCGCGGCGGACGATCGCCTCGAGCACCGAATGGGTGAGGGCGCCGATCAGACGCGGCGTGATGCCGGGGAGGGCGGCGAGCGGATCGGGAACCGGGGCGAGCCGCAGCACCCGCTCGAGAAAGGCCTGCCATGGACAGCCGGCAAGGCGCTCGAGGGTGGTGACGTAGAGCCGCTGACGACCTCGCGGATCATCCCCGGCGATCGATCCCACGGCGCCGAAGTACGGGCCGAGGCTTCGGCTCACCGCGCGACCGTGCTCCGTGGTCCAGCTGGGGTCGAGCTCGTCGAGCACCGCCATCCGGGCGGCGGCCCTCGCAGCCACCAGCTCGAGGCTTCCAGGAAGGACGAGAGCGAGCACCTCGCGGAGCCGCGCGCGCGGGCCGTAGAGAGCGGTGGCGATCGCGTTCTCGTAGGGGCTGCGCGGCACCGAGACGGTCTGGGCGACGACTGGGCGCGCCAGCAGCGGGGCCTGCCAAGCGGGGTCCCCACCGGTCCAGCGCAGCCGTTCGAGCAGCGGCGAGGGAGCGAGCGGCGCCTGGTCGTCGTCGGTGTCCTGCCAGGAGAGCGTGACGTGAGGGCTCGACGCGAGAAGCTGGGCGAAGAGGAAGCGCTCCTCGTCGAAGCCGGTCCGTTTGTCGACGAGGTCGGGCAACACTCCGAAGCCTTGCCGACTCAGCACTCCTCGCAGCGAGTCGGGGAGGATGGGATCTTCGCGGACTACCCGCGGGAAGCTTCCCCGGTTGAGCCCCAGGACGAACAGCCGCTCGCAGGTCCGAGCGCGTGCCTCGATGACATCGAGCACCTGAACCCCGCCGCCTTCTCCGCCGAGTGGAACCTGCCCGATCTCGCGAAGCCTGGCTATAGCGCCTTCGACGAACTCCTCGAAGCTCAGCGCGTCGTCTTCGGCGAGCGCCTCCCAGACTCGCCTGACCGCTTCGATCATGGGCGCATCCGGCTCCCATCCGAGGTGCTCGGTGAGGAGGTCTGCGAACAGCCGCAGGTGGGCCTCGACCGAGCCGGCGCGCTGCCAACGGTCGAACAAGGAGACCAGTGCGTCCGCGCCCTCGACGGCGGCTCGCAGGGCCTTCGCGGGAACCGTTCGGCGCACCAGCCTCCCACCCTGAGCGTCTTCGTCGTCGGCGCCGGTGCTCGCGAAGCCGTGGCGGGCATCGAGTGAGAGGTCCCGAGAGATGCGGAAGTTGTCGCCGAGCAACGCCGCGACCTCCTGGAGGCGCCCGAGTCCGAGCGTCGCAAAGGCGGACCTCAGGTCGTAGTGAGGGCGGTCGGCGAACCGGCCGCGCCGAGCTTCGAGCCAACGTTCGATCGGGGTCCTCGCGTCGAGTTGAAGGAGGTCCGCGACGGCCTCCGCCCGTCGTCCCGCCCGGCTCTTGGAGATTTGGGAGCCGTAGGTGGAGAAGCCGATGCCAAGGCTGTGGAACTGAGTCCGAATAGCGCGCTCGTAGGGTGGCAGCTGGCGGGCGACGACCGCGATCCGCTCGGGCACGACTCCGGCGTCGAGCAGGTTCCGGATCCGCAGACCGACCTCTCGCACCTCGGCATCGCTGCCGAGCGCTCGAAACACCTCGAAGTGGGGAGGAGCGGTGGGCTTCCCCTCATGGAGGTCGGTCGCCATCGTCTCGATGCGCTCACGAAAGCGGCGGGTGAACACGATCCCCGCATCGGGCGACTCGGGATCGGAGGGATCGGGCGGCTGGTCGAGATAGAGGCTGCCTCCGAGCCGGTCGAGCAGAGCCGTGATGAGATCGGTCGCAACCCCGCTCGCGTCCGCGAAACCATAGATCCACACCGCACCCGGCGATCGGCTGTCGGGAGCTCGCTGGCGTACCCGCTCGGCGGCGGCGGCGAGGAGGGTGGAGCGTCGACCCGCGCCGACGCCGGCGAGCGCGGTCAGAGCCCCGGAAGCGACGCGCACGAGCGCCTGAGCTCGAGCGACTTCGCGGCGAGACGCCACCCCCGGCCCCTCTTCCGCGAGGGTTTCGAGGAGAGCGTCGGCATGTGCCGGGTCGAGTCCTGCGTCGAGCAAGTCGCGCACCGCGCCGATAAGGGCCGAGTAGCCGTCGTTGAGGTGATGGAGGACTCGGTGGAGGTCCTTCTCTTCACGGGCGAGGCGCCGGGCGAATAGGGGGAACAGATCTCCACCTGCGAGCAGTCGTCCCGCTGCATCTTCGGTGATCTCGAGGGCGAGACCGAAGAGGGTGGCAACCCGAACTCCGACGATCGCGCGCCCGATGTGCTCGACGATTCGGGCCTGGAGATGATCGCGCAGACTGCGCGAGGGTACGACAATGAGCAGAGAGCGCAGGTGAGCTTCTTCGCCCGTCGGCAACGACGCTTCGAGGTCCCGGAGAAGCTCCGTCTCGGCCGCCAGCGGTCCAGCCGTCAAGTGAAGGCTGGGGCGTGGGCGCTTGACCGACGTGCCGGGCACCGAGCCATGCGAGCATGACGCCAGGCTGGTGTCAACCGTGCGATACTGCAGCGCCCCCCGAGCTGCCGATGATGCCGACCGAGCCGATGACGCTGGCGACCGACTACGTCTTGGCGGCGCTCGGCGCCTGGTGCGGCTTCGGTCTGCGCCGGCGAGCGGGCGGTCTGCGCGGCCTCGGTGGCTGGTGGGCTCTCGCGTTGTGGGCCATGGGCGCCGCCGCCTTGCTGGGGGGCACCTATCACGGCTTTGCCGAGCTCTTACCGGCACCGCTGCTCACGCTGCTGTGGAAGATGACGATGCTGGCCGTCGGGATTGCCAGCGGATGTCTCGCGCTGGCGGCGGTGGGGCTCTTCGTCGGCCCGCGAGGATGGAGTCTGTGGCTCGGCGCGATCGTTCTGAAGCTCGCCTTGTACGCCGTTTGGGTAGTGGCGTTCGACGACAGTTTTCTCTGGGCGGTGCTCGACTATTCGCTGGCGATGGGGCTGGCTCTCGTCGTTCACTCCGCCAGAGCCTGGGGCGGCGCGGCCTGGGCGTGGTGGGTGGTCGCCGGAATCCTCGTCTCCTTTGCCGGGGCCGCGATCCAAAGAGCGGGGTGGTCTCTACATCGCCACTTCAACCACAACGACCTCTACCACGTCGTCCAGATGGTGGGACTCGTCATGCTCTACCGCGGTGCCTCGCGCGCCCGATCCTGGCCCCGACGTTCCGCCGAGCCGACCGTACAATAGCTCGATGACCACGCCCGAGGAGGGAATGAAGTGCTCGATGACCGTCTGAGCAGCCTCAAGATCGATCGCGACGACCAACCCGAGGAGGGTACGCCGATCCGGCTGGGGTGGATCGCGATCGTCGTCGCAGTCGCTGCTTTCGGCGTCTGGTGGATCTTCTCTCGGCCGTCGTCGGTCGAGGTGGTGACCGCCGCCGCGCGCGAAGTCCGAGCCGATGACGCCGGTACCACCATCCTCAACGCGTCGGGATACGTCACCGCCCGTCTGCAGGCGACGGTCTCCTCCAAGGTGACGGGCCGGGTTCTCGAGGTGTTGATCGAGGAGGGCATGGCGGTGGAGGAGGGGCAGGTGATGGCCCGCCTCGACGCCTCGAACATCACCGTCAACCTCGAGCTGACCCGGGCTCAGGCGGCGGCGGCCCGCGCCGCCCTGGAGGAGACTCGGGTCCGCCGGGAGGAGGCGCGCCTCGACCTCGTGCGGGCCGAGCGCCTGGTCGCCGGTGGAGTCGGCAGCCAGGCCGAGCTGGATGCTGCGCGAGCGGCCTACGATTCGTTGGCGGCACGGCTGGCCCAGCAACGCGAACAGGTCGCGGTGGCCGAACGCCAGATCGGGGTCTGGACCCAGCAGCTCGCCGACGCCGAGATCCGAGCTCCCTTCGCCGGGATCGTCGTCTCGAAGAACGCACAGCCGGGGGAGATGATCTCGCCGGCGGCTGCCGGAGGCGGGTTCACCCGCACCGGGATCGGCACAGTGGTCGACATGGACTCGCTCGAGATCGAGGTCGACGTCAACGAGAGCTACATCAATCGAGTCGAGCCGGACCAGGAAGTGGTGGCGACGCTCGACGCCTACAGTGACTGGCAGATTCCGGCGCGAGTGATCGCGATCGTGCCGACGGCCGACCGTCAGCGCGCGACGGTCAAGGTGAGGATCGGCTTCGACGAGCTCGATCCTCGAATCTTGCCCGACATGGGGGTGAAGGTCGCCTTCCAGGCGGCAGACGACCGCGCGGCCGCCGGCCGATCACGGATCGTGGTGCCCCAAGCGGCGGTTCGGCGCGATGCCGGCCGCGATATCGTCTGGGTCGTCGAAGACGGGGCCCTGGCGCGACGACCGATCGCCGCAGGAGGAGAGGCGGACGGCGGGATCGTCGTCCAGTCGGGGGTGTCGCCCGGTGACCGGGTGGTCGTCGGTGAGGTCTCGGAGCCGAAAGACGGGATGAGAGTGAAGGAGAGAGACGAGTGAATGCGCTGGTTGAAGTCGTGGGTGTAGCCAAGTCGTTCAAGCGCGGCACGGAGGTGATTCAGGTTCTGGACAAACTCGACCTCACCGTCGAGCAGGGCGAGTTTCTCGCCTTGATGGGACCTTCGGGCTCGGGCAAGTCGACCCTGCTCAATCTGATCGGCGGTCTCGACCGGCCGACCGAAGGCAGAGTGACCGTCGGCGGGCAGCGGATCGACGCCCTGTCGGACCGGAAGCTCGCCGGCTGGCGGTCGCGTCACGTCGGGTTCGTCTTCCAGTTCTACAACCTGATGCCGGTGCTGACGGCTGCGCGCAACGTCGAGCTGCCGCTGTTGCTTGCTCCGCTGTCGAAGAAGGAGAGGAGCAAGCAGGTGGCGACCGCTCTCGACATCGTCGGCCTCTCCCACCGGCTCCATCACTATCCTCGTCAGCTCTCCGGCGGGGAGCAACAGAGGGTGGGAATCGCGCGTGCGATCGCGACCGACCCTACCCTGGTCCTCGCCGACGAGCCTACAGGCGATCTCGATCGCGAGTCGGGCGACGAGGTGCTCGGCATCCTCCACACCCTGTCGAGCGACCTGGGCAAGACGATCTTGATGGTGACCCACGATCCGTTGGCGGCCGAGCGCGCCGATCGGACGCTGCATCTCGACAAAGGGAAGTTGATCGAGAGGGAGGAGGCGGCGTGAAGTACCTGCATCTCGTATGGAGCAACCTCCGGCGAAAGAAGACTCGTACCGTCCTCACGATCCTGTCGATTCTCGTCGCCTTCCTGCTCTTCGGCTATCTCGTGACGATCGATCAGGCGATGGCCATGGGAGTCAGCCTGGTCGGCGAAGATCGCCTCGTCGTCCGTCATAAGGTCTCGCTCATTCAACTGCTGCCGGCGAGCTACGAAGCACGGATGGAGGAGATCGAGGGCGTCGACGACGCGACCCACGCCACCTGGTTCGGCGGCATCTATCAGGATCCGAAGAACTTCTTCCAGCAGTCTCCGGTCAAGCCCGACGAGTACCTGGCGATGTACCCGGAGTTCCTGCTCTCAGAGGAGGAGAGGAATGGGTGGCTGAATACCCGCACCGGAGCGGTCGTCGGGCGGACCCTCGCCGACAAGTTCGGCTGGAAGGTCGGTGACAAAGTGCCGATCCGGGCGACGATCTGGCGGCAGAAAGACGGGAGCGCAACCTGGACGTTCGACATCGTCGGGATCTACGACGGCGAGGACCCGGGTACCGATACGACCCAGTTCCTCTTCCGCTACGACTACTTCGACGAGGCGCGAGCGGGTGCCTACGGGCAGGTCGGTTGGTACATCCTCCGCATCGTGGATCCCGAGCGGGCCGCCGCCGTGGCGGAAGCGATCGACGCCGAGTTCGCCAACTCGCCGGCGGAGACTCGGACCGAGACCGAGCTGGCGTTCCTGCAGGGCTTCGCGAAGCAGATCGGGAACGTAGGCAAGATCCTGCTCGCGGTGCTGAGTGCGGTCTTCTTCACGATACTGCTGGTCGCCGGCAACACGATGGCCCAGGCGGTCAGGGAGCGGACGGAGGAGATCGGCGTGCTCAAGGCGATGGGCTACAGCAACCGTCAGGTGCTGGGGCTGGTGCTCGGCGAGTCGTTTCTGATGGCGGTCGTCGGCGGCGGTCTCGGACTCGGACTCGCTTGGTTGTTGATCACCGCCGGCGGCGATCCGACCGGCGGAGCGCTCCCGATCTTTTATCTACCGAAGGAGAACCTCGTCACGGGAGCGCTCCTGATGCTCGCCCTCGGGTTCGTGACCGGCATCGTGCCGGCGCTTCAAGCGATGCGGCTCAGCGTCTCCGACGCGCTGAGGAGAGGATGACGATGGCCTCACCGGTTCGTTGGCTTCGACAGGTCTCCTCGGTGACCCGCTACAGTCTGATGACCGTCTCCCAGCGTTGGGGGTCGTCGCTCTCCTCGGCGTTCGGCATCGCCGGGGTCGTCGCCGTGCTGGTCGGTGTCCTGTCGATCGCCCAGGGGGTGCGCGAGACCATGCGGCAGTCGGCGTCGCTCGATACCGCGATCGTCCTGCGCGACGGCGCGGACTCCGAGATGATGAGCATCCTCGGTCGACAGGGGACTCAGGTGGTCAGTGATACGGCGGGGGTGCGCCGCGACGGCGACGGACCGCTCTCGTCTGCGGAGCTGTTCGTCATCATCGACCTCCCGAAGCGCAGTACCGGGACCGACGCCAACGTCCCGCTGCGCGGAGTCGAGGCTGCCGCCTTCAAGGTCCGGGACCGTTTCGAGATGGTCGACGGCCGGCCGTTCGAGTGGGGTCGAAACGAGGTGATCGTCGGGATCGGCGCCGCCCGAGAGTTCGCCGGGCTCAACCTCGGCGCGGGAATCGAGGTCGGTGGCGAGATCTGGCGGATCGTCGGCCTTTTCGCGGCCGGCGGCGGGATCGCCGAATCCGAGATCTGGGCCGACGCGAAGATCCTCCAGTCCGCCTACCGGCGTGGCGACTCGTTCCAGGCGGTCTACGTGAAGCTCGAGAGCCCCGAGGCGTTCACCGCTTTCAGCGACGAGCTGTCGAGTGATCCTCGGGTGAGCGTCGACACTTTCCGTCAAGCGGACTACTACGAGAAGCAGTCCGCCTTGCTCACCGGCCTCATTACTGGCCTCGGGCTCCTGGTCACGATGCTCATGGGCGTGGGCGCGGTGATCGGTGCGCTCAACACGATGTACACGGCGGTCTCGGCGCGAACCCGAGAGATCGCGACGTTGCGAGCGGTCGGTTTCAAGAGCGGCCCGGTGGTTCTCTCGGTGCTGACCGAGTCGCTCGTGCTGGCGCTGCTCGGTGGCTCCGTGGGGGGGCTCGCCGCGTACTTCGCCTTCGACGGTTTCCGCGCCGCGACCATCAACTGGCAAAGCTTCAGTCAGATCGCCTTCAGCTTCGAGGTGACTCCGCAGCTCGTCGTCCTGGGGATCGTCTGCGCGGTCGTGATCGGCTTCTTCGGGGGGCTCTTTCCAGCCCTTCGAGCGGCTCGGATGCCTATCGCCGACGGGCTGAGGGAGGCGTGAAGTCGGGGGTGGAACCTCCCGACGGGGGCGGCGAGGCGCGCTCGTTAGGCCATCACTTCCTGATCGGCCTTGAGCAGTCGCCGGTACTGAGCGACCATGACAAGCGCCTGCTGAGCGCCCTCCGGCCTGCCGGGATCGTGTTGTTTCGCGACAACTTCAGGCACGACCTGCCGTACGAAGAGTGGCTCGAGGTTCACGCCCGGCAGATCGCCGAGCTGCGCGAAGTCGTCGAGCGCGAACGCTTCGTCGTTGCGATCGACCACGAGGGCGGCAGAGTTCAACGCACTCCCAGGCCGATCACAGATTTCGGCGAGGCCGCCGATTGGGGCGCGCGGGCGAGCGAGGTCGGAGCCGCGATGGGCGAGGAGCTCGCCACCCTGGGGATCAACCTCAACTTCGCGCCGGTAGTCGACGTGGACACCAATGCCGCCAATCCGATCATCGGGCGGCGGGCGTTCGGCAGCGAGCCCGCCGCGGTCACCGCCGCCGCGCGCGCCTTTCTCGAGGCGCAACAAAAGGTCGGTGTCGTGGGCTGTCTCAAGCACTTTCCGGGGCACGGCGATACGGCGGCCGATTCCCACCTCGAGATGCCGGTTGTCGATGCCCGACTCGAGCTCCTGCGGGAGCGCGAGCTCGCGCCGTTCACCGCGCTCGTCGAGGAAGGCGTGCAGATGGTAATGACCGCCCACATCCTCTACCCACAGTGGGATCCGGTCTGGCCGGCGACTCTCTCGTCGCGGATCGTCGAGGAGCTGCTGCGCCGCGAAGCGGGCTATGAGCGGGTCGTCGTGACCGATGACGTCGGTATGGCCGCGGTTTCCGAGCTCTTCGATCGACCCGATACCCCGGCGCGAGCGCTCGAGGCCGGGTGCGACCTGATCGCCATCTGCGCTCACCTGACGGATACTTCGAGGGCGGTGGGGATGGCCGAAGCGCTGGCGCGCTCGCGCCGGGACGGCCGCCTCGCGGACGCGACCCTCGAGCGGTCGAGAGAGCGCATCGAACGTCTGCTCTCCTCGCTTTCCAGCTTCGAGGTGAGCGCTCTCGCCCCGGCGGTGCTCGCCCGTCACCAGTCGCTGGCGGACGCGATCCGAAAGTCGCCCGCGGTCTAGTGTCCCGGCGTCCGGTCAGCTGAGCTGGCCGCAGTCGGCGATGACGACCGAGCGCGACGGGGCGCCGCTCGTGGTGCCCTCTCCCTCGATCTGGGTCAGCACGTCGTCGCCCTCGATCAACCTTCCGAAGACGACGTGCTTGCCGTCGAGCCAAGCGGTCGGAGCCGTGCAGAGGAAGAACTGGCTGCCGTTGGTGTTCGGTCCGGCGTTGGCCATGGAGAGTGTTCCCGGCCCTTCGTGACGGTGCTCGAAGCTCTCGTCCTCGAACTTGTGCCCGTAGATCGATTCGCCGCCCCGTCCGTCGCCGTCGGTGAAGTCGCCCCCTTGGCACATGAAGCCGGGAATGATGCGGTGGAAGGTGCTCCCCTTGTAGTGGAGGGGCTTTCCGCGCTGCCCCTGGCCCTTCTCGCCGGTGCAAAGTGCTCTGAAGTTCTCGGCGGTCTTGGGTACCGTGTCGGAATAGAGCTCGAAAACCAGCCGACCGGCCGGTGTCGCGTCGATGGAGATGTCGAAGAAGACTCGATCTCGGGCACTGTCTTGCATGAGGTTCCCTTTCTTTTGCCGCCGCGCCTCGAGGCTCGACGCGGCCGAGTGAATGTCCGCGGAATAGTGTCAGATTTCGCCGTGGATGCCTGTGGGAGCGAACCGCGGCTATACTGCGTCTGCCGCCGGAGTCGCCCTCGAGACCATGACCACGACCGTCCTCATCGTCGATGACGAACCCGGGATCCTCGCGACCTTGTCCGGCGTTCTATCGGACGAGGGGTACGCGACGCTGACGACCGAAAGTGGGGAAGCGGCGGTCGAGCTCTACCGAGAGCGGCGCCCCGACGTCGTGTTTCTCGATGTCTGGCTTCCGGATCGGGACGGGCTCGAAACGCTCCAGGCCCTGCGGGAACTGGATCCCGCGGCCGCCGTCATCATGATGTCGGGGCACGGCACCGCGTCGACCGCGGTCAAGGCGATCAAGATGGGCGCTTTCGAGTACGTCGAGAAGCCGCTCTCCTACAACGAGGCCGTCGACGCGGTTGCGGGTGCCCTCAGTTATCGGGAGTCGGTCAGCCGAGACAGCGGCCTGCTGGAGTCGCTGGAGAAGACCAAGACGCGGCTCGAAGCGATGCCGGAGCTCGAGCCGGCGCCGGAGCTCGCCCTTCTGCAGGAGACCGATGAGGCGCAGCGCACCCTGTCCGCGGGGACGGTTCTCTACGGTCTCGGGCTACATTCCGGCAACCGGACGGGGATGACGCTCCAGCCGCTGCCGGTCGACACCGGCATCCACTTCGTGAGCCTGCCGACCAACACCTATCTCCCGGCTCACGTCACCTCCGTGGCGGAGACCGACCACGCCACGACCCTGTCGCGCGAGGGCCAGGAGATCAAGACCGTCGAACATCTGCTTTCGGCGTTGAGCGCCAGCGGCGTGACCAACCTCCTCATCAAGGTCCATGGCGAGATCCCCGTACTCGACGGGTCGGCACTCGAGTTCTGCGAAGCGCTGGAGAGGGTCGGTGTCGTGGAACAGGACGCCGCCCGGCGCGAGATCGTCATCGACCGCCGGTACGAGGTCGAAGGGGAGGGTGGGAAGCGGCTGTCGATCGAGCCCGCCGATGTCTTCTCGGCGCGCTACGAGCTGAGCTATCCACCGCCGGTGGGCGACCAGGTGTGCGACTTCGTCCTGTCCGATTACCAGGCCTACAGGGATGCGATCGCGCCCGCCCGTACCTTCGGTTTCATGAAAGACCTGCAGATGATGAACGAGCTCGGTCTGGGGACCGGGGGGCGGCTCGACAACTGTATCCTCGTCGGTGAGGACAACGTGATCAACACCACCCTGCGGTTTCCGGACGAGTTCGCCCGTCACAAGGTGCTCGACATCATCGGAGATCTCTACCTGCTCGGCTACCCGATCCGGGGGCGCGTGGAAGCCCACCTCACGGGCCACAAGATGAACATCGCCATGTTGCGCGAGATCGCCGCCGGGTAAGCGAGTGCACAGAGCGTTCACCGCCGCCGGTTGTCAGCAGCACCAGCCCCCGTTCGCGGCACCCGAGCGGCCGGCCCGGCTGGAAGCGGTGCTGGGAGGGGCTTCGGATGCCGGCTGGCCGGTCGAGGATTCGCCAGCCCACGCCCTCTCGGCGAGCGCCGTGGCACGGCTTCACGCGCCGCGGTACGTCGAGCGCTTCGAGCGGGCGATCGAACGCGGAGACGGCCTTCTCGACTCCGCGGACAATCCGCTGTCGAAGGGGACGCTGGAGGCGGCGCGCGCCGCGGTCGATGTCTGCCTCACGGCCGCCGACTGGGTGGCTACCGGCGAGCGGCGGAAGGCGTTCGCGGCGGTGAGACCGCCGGGCCATCACGCTGAGCGCGACGTGGCCATGGGCTTCTGCTACTTTGCCAACGTCGCGCTCGCTGCCGAGCAGCTCGTCGGCGAGCATTCGTGCGAGCGGGTGGCGATCTTCGATTTCGACGTCCACCACGGCAATGGCACCCAGCACTTGTTCGAGAAGCGCCGGGATATCTTCTTCGCCAGCGTCCATCAGTACCCGTTCTACCCCGGTACCGGATCGGCCGCGGAGCGGGGAAGCGGCGACGGGATCGGCCGGACGCTCAACGTTCCCCTGCCTGCCGGGACCGACGATTGGGCGTTGCGCGAGGCCGTGGAAGGCACGGTCCTTCCCGCCCTTCGCGACTTCCGCCCCGAGGTGCTCCTCGTCTCCGCCGGATTCGACGGCTGGGAGAACGACCCACTGGGCGGCTGGAAGCTCAGCGAAGAGGCCTACGCTTGGATGGGCCGGGAGCTCGCGGCCCTGGCCGACGATCTGTGTGGGGGTCGCATGCTGTCGGTTCTCGAGGGGGGCTACAGCCTCGCCGGCTTGCGCTTGCTGACGCGCCGCTATCTCGAAGCTCGCTGACGAGCGCTCTGACGCTGGGACCGCCGGGGGTCGCCACGGCGAGGCGCCGGGACCGCCCGAGATCGGCCGGTATAATGGCCTGACGTCCTGCCGCCCCTGGCGGACGGCAAGGGGACTCTCGCTCGATAGGCGGTGACGACCCGGGTTCGCGAAGGGCCCCGACGCGAGTGACTCCATGGCGATCGATACGACCTCATCTTCGGCGGCAGAGGCCTCGGACGCGGATCCGGTTGGCTTGACGAAGGACAGCATCCTCCGCGACTACCAGATCGCCTACGAGAGTCGCCAGGCGAGTCTGCTCGGGCGGCGCGACGTCCTCACCGGCAAGGGCAAGTTCGGTATCTTCGGTGACGGCAAGGAAGTCGCCCAGGTCGCGATGGCCCGAGCCTTCCAGCCGGGAGACGTGCGAGCCGGGTACTACCGGGACCAGACGCTGATGATGGCCCTCGGTCTGACTACCGTCGAGCAGCTCTTCAGCCAGCTCTACGCCGACCCTGATCTCGCACACGAGGTGGCTTCCGGAGGGCGCCAGATGAACGCCCACTTCGCGACGCGGTTCCTCGAGGTGGACGGTTCCTGGCGCACGCTGTCCGAGCTCTACAACTGCTCGGCCGACCTGTCGCCGACCGGCTCGCAGATGCCGCGGCTCGTCGGGCTCGCCCAAGCGTCGAAGCTCTACCGCGAGCTCGATCTGCCGGATGCCGACCGGTTCTCGCGCAACGGCAACGAGATCGCCTGGGGGACCATCGGGAACGCGAGTTGCGCCGAGGGTCTCTTCTGGGAGACCGTCAACGCCGTCGGCGTGCTGCAAGTTCCGATGCTGCTGTCGATCTGGGACGACGGCTACGGCATCTCGGTACCGAACGAGTACCAGGTCACCAAGGGCGATCTGTCGGCCATTCTGAGCGGCTTCGCGGGCGGCGAAGACGACGGCGGGGGTTACCGGCTCTATCGCGTCAAGGGGTGGGACTATCCGACGCTTTGCGCAACCTATGCCCGGGCTGCGGAGTTGGTGCGGCGAACTCATGTCCCGGCCATCGTCCATGTCGTGGAGATGACTCAGCCGCAGGGCCACTCGACCTCGGGAAGCCACGAGCGCTACAAGAGCGGCGAGCGACTCCAGTGGGAGACGGAGTTCGACGCCCTCGCCAGGATGCGGGCTTGGATGGTGGAGGAGAGGGTCGCTTCCGAGCCTCTGATCGACGAGCTCGAGACCGCTGCGCTCGAGCGGGCGCGCGAACAGCAACGCTCCGCCTGGAAGCGCTTTCGGGACCCGATCGAAGCGCGGCGTTCCGAGCTCGCGTCGTTGCTCGAGCGACTGGCTGCCGAGGTTGGAGAGGCCGGCCAAGAGGTGAAGATCGCAGGCGAGCGCCTGTCTCGTCTGCCGGCGCCGGGACGCCGCGACCTGATCGCAACGGCCCATGAAGCGCTGCTCGCCACCGCCGGCGGCGGAGGGGGAGCGCGCCGAGAGCTCTCCGCCTGGAAAGCGAGCCGGACACGCGAGATCGAGACTCTCTTCAGCAGTCATCTCACCAGCGAGTCGGGGCAGTCGGCGCTCGAGGTTCCGAAGATCGAGGCGGTCTACGAGGACGGTGCGCCCCATCTGAGGGGGTTCGAGATTCTCAACGCCGGGTTCGACGCGGCGCTCGAGCAACATGCGAACCTCGTCGCCTTCGGAGAGGATCTCGGCCGGCTCGGAGACGTCAACCAGGGCTTTGCCGGCTTGCAGGCCAAGCACGGTGGAGTGCGAGTCTCCGACACCGGCATCCGTGAGGCGACGATCATCGGTCAAGCGATCGGGCTGGCGCTTCGAGGCCTGCGACCGATCGCCGAGATTCAGTACCTCGATTACCTGCTCTATGCTCTCCAGATCATCTCCGACGATCTGGCCACCCTCCACTGGCGGACGGTCGGCGGCCAGAAGGCGCCGGTGATCATTCGCACGCGCGGACATCGCCTCGAAGGGATCTGGCACTCTGGCTCGCCGATGGCGGGCATCCTCAACCTCGTTCGCGGTCTCCACGTCTGCGTTCCCCGTGACATGACGAGGGCGGTCGGCTTTTACAACACACTTCTGCTCTCGGACGATCCGGGGCTCGTGATCGAAGTGCTGAACGGCTATCGGCTGAAGGAGCCGCTACCGGCCAACCTCGCCCAGCTCACGGTGCCGCTCGGTGTCCCCGAGGTCTTGCGCATCGGTAAGGACGTCACGCTCGTTACCTACGGAGCGCTGTGCCGCATCGCCATGGAGGCGTGCGATCAGCTGGCGCGGGTCGGCGTCGACGTCGAGCTGATCGACGTGCAGACCCTCCTGCCCTTCGATCGGCACGGAACGATCGTCGACTCCCTCGAGAAGACCAACCGCATCGTCTTCGTCGATGAAGACGTACCCGGCGGAGCGACCGCTTACATGCTCCAGCAGGTGCTGGTCGAGCAGGGTGGATACGAGTGGCTCGATGCCGAGCCGGTGACCCTCTCCGGCAAGGCCCACCGCCCGGCCTACGGCTCCGACGGCGACTACGCGTCGAAGCCGAACCGCGAGAGTGTCTTCGAGACGGTCTACGAGCTGATGCGCCGATCGGATCCGGCCGGCTATCCCTCGCTCGACGGTTGACCGACGCAAAGCGGCAGGCGCGGGTAGATCCCCCGTTTCAGCCGGAACGGGGTGAGAAAGGCAGGCTAGATGAAGCCGAGCTGGAGGCGCGCCGCCTCCGTCATCATGTTCTGGTTCCAGGGCGGATCGAAGACTACGGCAACGCGCGCTTCGCGAACCGTCTCGAGCCCCTCGACTCGGCGCTTGACGTCCTCGGCCAAGACCGGCCCCATGCCACAGCCGGGTGCCGTCAGGGTCATGGTGATGTCGACGTCGGACTCGCCGTCGTCAGCCTCGGTCACCTCGCAGCTGTAGACCAGGCCGAGGTCCACGATGTTGACCGGGATCTCAGGGTCGTAGCACTTCTTCATCTGCGCCCAGACCTGGTCTTCGAGCGTGCCGCCGGCCGCCGACCCGTCGTCCGAGACCTCCTTGCCGAGGGCGTCGGCGTTGCGATCGTCGATGCGGTACATCGCCCCGCGGTCGTTCATCACCGTGAAGCTCCCCCCGAGCTGCTGGGTGATGAGCAGCGGCATCCCCTCGGTCAGCATGACGGCTGTACCGTCCGGAATCTGAATCGCGCCGACGTCGCGCAGAAGCTGGACTTCTTCCCGCTCGTACATGGTGTTGATTATACCCACTTGACCCCCGACCGAAGGTCGCGAGCAACCCCCCCCCCCCGAGGCGGCCCTCGGGTGTCGAAGCTCGACCAGGATGGTCGGCGGCCGCCGGCTGCGAAGTCACGCCGGATCGCTTCGGCGAGAGAGCGGAGACCTCGACCTCAACGGCAGTTTTGCATAGTCTGCGCACCTCCGATGCTCGATTCGAATCCACTCCTGCTCACCGTGACGACGGTTCTGTCGATCTTGGCGCTGCTTCTCGGTTGGTCCCTCTATCGCGTGCTCCGGCGGCTGAAGGCGTTCGAGCAAGACATCAGCGGGCT
>CALZKB010000037.1 GCA_945787575.1 Thermoanaerobaculia bacterium
CCGGGCAACGCAACCATGGGAGAAGCTGCACCTTTCCGTACCGTCAAGGCGAAGAAGGGTTTCTTCGCCTGAATCCGCCGGATGCGCGCCACAACGAGCAAACGCGAAACGAGCCAACCGGGGCACGGGTCTCCCGGCTACCTTGTCAGCCCGTCAAGTGGGACGCGCGCTGGGAAGACAGGCCTGAAGCCCACGGAAGGTCAGTGCCCCCCGCCTCTATACGAGGTCGAGACGCACCAGGCGAATCGCGGCCGGGCGATCCTCCTCGGTCGTCACCCACGCCAGCAGCAGTGACTCGCCATGCCTGACGAGTCGCGGGATTCCGCTCGCCCTCGAGGCTCCCGTTCTCGCCACCACCAGCCGCTCGCGCTCGCCGCCGGCGTCGAAGCGCGCGAGCCTCAGCTCGGCGACCTCGTCGACAACGGCGAGCCAGCTCAGCCAGACGTCGCCCGCAGTGCCGGTCTCCAGAGCTACCCGGCCGAGAGGCTTGTCCTCCACCACCACGAGAGGTTCCGCGAAGGTCGCACCTCCGTCGCTGGAGAAAGCGATCTTGACCAGCGGCTCGTTGTCCGCCGCCGTGAACCAGGCGACCGCCACCTTGGAGCCGTCGGTCACCGCGGCCGGACCGTTGACCGGGCAACCGGGGATCATCCAGTCGTCGTTCCAAAGCGGGCGCGACGCGCTCCACTCGTCGTCGAGCTCACGGCTGAGGGCGATGTTGCGGACCTCGGCGGGTGATCGGTCGCGAAAGAACGCGACGGCGCCGGCCGGCCCGGAGACCAGCGCCGTGGGGCAGCATTCGCACACCCGATCGTCCACTACCGTCGACCGGCCGACCGCGTCGGTCAATAGCGCCGTGCGCACCGCCATCGCCCCGCCGGTGGCCATCGCTCGACCGTCGAGCCAGAGCGCGCGCAGATCCTCGCCGGCTGGAGCATAGGCGACGAAACCGTGCTCGGTCGGCGAGTCGTCGTCGTGCAGCATGCCCATCGGTCGCCAGCTTCGACCGCCGTCGTCGGAGCGCGAAAGGAAGATGCCGTAGGCGTAGGTGTCTTCGCCGATCTTCGCCAGCCAATGGGCCCAGAGCGTGCCGTCACCGGCGACCCCGACTTTCGGCACGTCCGCCCAGTTGGCGAAGAAGTCGTCTCCCTCGGCGATGGTGATCGGCAGTGACCACTGTTCACCCTCGAGCCTCGTAACTCGAAACCGGTGACCGCCTTCGTCGCGCGGCTCGAGCCAGGTCAAGAGAACGTCCCCGTCGGCCGTGACCATGTGCGGCGCCATCGCTCCTGCCCCCGTCGGCGACACCATGGCGGTCACTGCCGCGAGATCCTTCGGCGAACGATCCGGGGACTCGATCTCGGCCTGGGACCGAGGTTCGAGCTCGGCTCGGCAGCCCAGGAGCACGAGGGCGAAAAGCAGGCGGGCGATCCCTCGAGTCGCGGTCACTGGTCGAGCTCCAGCCGCACCCGGGCCATTCTCCGTTCGAGGGAGATCTCGACCGGCGTCGCCCGCTCATCGTTCGCCAGGTAGATATCGAGCTTCCCCTTCCAAACGCGCTCGCCCCGAACTCTACGCGCCCGAATCGCATAGTGCTCGGTCGTGTAGGGCTTGCCGTGGATCTGTCGGACGACCCTCCCCCGAGGAAGGATGACCACCGGGTAGAGCTTACCGTCGTTCCAAATCTTCAGGTTGCGCGGTTTCGTTGGCCGCTCTCGCCGCAGCAGCAAGATGCCCGACGCGACATCGATGACCGACTGGTCCTCGAGATCCGAGCTCTCGGACTTGTCCTCACCGCGAAATCGATAGGCGCTCCACGCCCGCAGGGTCCGCCCATCCTCGCGGTCGATTGCCGCCCCGTAGCGCCAGAATTCGCCGCGAGCGGCGGAGGGCGCCGTGATGTCGAGCACCACCTCGACGTTGTCGTCGAGAGCAGCTCGCGTCGTCAGGGCGCCGTCACCGCGACCGGGAAGGAACAGCCGCGCAAGGGTCCCGAAGAACCCTCCGAGGCTCCACGAGTATCGCAGCGTCTCGATCTCGTGCGCCACGCTCGGCACGGCGGTCGCTGGAACGAGCAGTGCCCACAAGACCGCCACGGTCGCCCATTTCCTCGTCATCCGGCGCACTATAGCGCTGCCTCGTTCGATTCCTTCCACCCTCGGCCGGACCTGCGTGGTGTGCTACCTTCGCGACGCCAACCTCCGGCCTCGCAATCACCTCATGTTGATCTCGGTCGCCATCCCAGTCTTCAACGAGGAACGGACTCTCGACGAGATCGTCGCCAAGGTCCTGGCGACCCCCCACGAGAAGGAGGTCTTGCTCGTCGATGACGGCTCGAGCGACCGCTCCGGCGAGATGATCTCGGCGCTCGCCGAGCGCCACGCGGAGGTGCGCGCCTTCCGGCACGATAAGAACCGGGGCAAGGGTGCGGCGCTGGCGACGGCGCTGCGTCACGTCCGCGGGGAAGTCGTGATCATCCAGGATGCCGACCTCGAGTACGACCCGGCGGACTACGACGTCCTGCTACGGCCGATCCTCGAGGGGAAGGCCGATGTGGTCTACGGCAGCCGTTTCCAGGGAGGCGCCTACAGCCGCGTCCATCTCTTTTGGCATTACGTGGGCAATCGCTTGCTGACCAGCCTCTCCAACCTCTTCACCAATCTCAACCTGAGCGACATGGAGACCTGCTACAAGGTGTTCACCGCCGAAATCGGCTCGAAGCTCGACCTCAGGTCGAAGAGCTTCGCCGTCGAGCCCGAGATCACCGCCAAAGTGGCTCGCATGAAGGCCCGCATCTACGAAGTGCCGATCAGCTACGCCGGCCGGGACTACGAAGAGGGCAAGAAGATCGGTCCGCGCGATGCCTTGATCGCGATTGCGGCGATCCTGAGGTGGGGCCTCTTTCGTTGAGAAGAGCGGTCTTCTTGGCGCTCGCCTTGCCGCTCGTGGCCTGCGGCGCGGCGGATCGAGCCTCGGACGCGCCGACCGGCTCGATCCTCGAGAGGTTGATCGAGAGCCCTCCACGCCGCCTCGATTCCCAGCCGGCCGCCGACCTCTTCGACGTCGACACGGCGATCCACTGGACGTTCGGAGGCAAGGCGCGGAGCGCCGGCTGGGAGCTTGCCGGCGATGACAACCGTCTGGTCCCGAAGCCAGACCGGCTGCTCGTTGCCTGCGGCGCTCCCCCCTGTCCGCTCACCGCAGTAACCGACTTCGCCGCGGACTCGGTCGACACGATCGAGATTCGCGTCGCCGGCGCGAGGAGCGCCCGGCTCACCTGGGCGACGGATGACGGCGAGCTCGACGGCGAGCGCACCTTGACCCAACGCTTCCTCGTCGCCGGAAGCCAGGCGACGGTTCGCTTCGAGGTCGCCCGCGAACCCGGCTGGACCGGCACGATCACGCGGCTTCAGATCGAGCCGATCAAGGTACCCGGTCAGCGGGTGAACGTCTTCTCCATCCGCGGGCTCAAGTATCGCTTGTCGGAGGACAACGGCCGCCGCCTCGTCTCGGAGCCTTGGACCGTGACGCTCGCCAGCGAGACCCGCCCTGCCGTCCTCGCGCTGGCGGGCCGGCCGATCGAGTGGCGGACGACGATCCCTGACGACGCTTCCCTACGCTTCGGCACGGCCGTACCCGCCACCTGGAGCGACGAGGTGAGCTTCGAGGTCACCGCGCATCTCGACACTGAGCAGACGGCGCTCTTCTCCGAGACGCGAGCGCCGGGCAGGGGATGGCGCGAGCACGTCGTCGATCTGGGGGGCCTGCGAGGTCGCGAGGTCACCTTCGAGTTTCGGACCACGGCCCCGGAGACCGAGCCGATCCTCGGCTTCGCCGCGTGGTCCAATCCCGAGCTTTACGCCCCCTCCACCGAGCGGCGGCCCAACATCGTCCTGGTGTCGATCGACACCCTTCGAGCGGACCACCTCTCGTTCGCCGGCTACGCGCGAGAGACGACGCCGAACATCGATCGGTTCCTCGCCGAGCGAGGGGTATGGCTGCGCAACACCGTCACCTCCGCTCCTTGGACCCTGCCCGCCCACGTATCGCTCGTCACCGGCATCGACGCGATCACCCACGGGGTGAACCACAAGCGGCCGATGCCCGATTCCTCCCATACGGTGGCCCAGGTCCTGCGGAACCACGGATACCGCACGGTCGGCTTCTCGGGTGGTGGCTGGCTGTCCGGCCGCTACGGTTTCGATCGTGGATTCGACCGCTATCGATCTTGGCCGTTCGGCCAGCCACGCAAGAACGAGCTCGCGGAGCACGTCGATCAGATTCTCGAATGGCTGACGACGGCTCCGCAGCCGTTCTTCCTGTTTCTGCACACGTTCGAGGTCCACAGTCCCCACGATCGATCTCGCCCCTTCGTCGCCGAGGGCGCGGTTGGACTTCCCCGCCGCACTCGCTTCTTCGACAGCTCGGTCGAAGCCCAGCGCAGCGCCGGCTACACGCTCGAGAAGAAGCTGCTCATGGGGGAGCGACCCGAAACGGCTCGCGAGGTCGAGACCGCGGAGGACTGGCGACACGCGATCGCCGCCTACGACAACAGCATCCTTCACATGGACTCTCAGATCGGGCGCCTGCTGGCGGAGCTCGAAGACCACGGTCCGACCCTCGTCGTCTTGACCTCCGATCACGGCGAGGCGCTCGGCGAGCACGGCCTCGCCTCGCACGGCTATCTCTACGACCACAACCTCATGGTGCCGCTGGTGATAGCTCTCCCCGACGAATCCGACCCGGGGCGCACGATCGATCGGCAGGTGCGTCTGGTAGACCTCGCTCCGACCCTGCTCGACTTCGCCGACGTACCCCTACCCGAAGGCCTCGATGGCCGTTCCCTGCGACGTCTGTTGACCACCGGCCGCGACGACGAGCTGCCGCGGGTGGCGACAAGCTACGCCTCTTCGAGCAACTTCGGCCTGGCGTTGCGAACGAGCAACCGGCTCAAGTACACCTTCAACAACACCCCGTGGCCGCCGATCGCCGGACGTGAAGCGCTCTTCGACCTACGCAGCGATCCCACCGAACTGAATGACCTCAGCGCCACGACCATGGCCGCCGACCTCGAGCGGATGCGCGGCCTCGCTCAGACCGCACTCGCCCGCCGGACGCCCAGCCCGATGCTCCACCTGGAGAATCGGAGCGCCACCGTGTTTTCCGGCGAGCTGACCGGCGGCTGCATGCAGCCGCTGCGGGTGACCTCGCCCACTGCCGGCAGCGCCGAAGTCTTCTGGCTGGAGTCAGGTAAGGCCGGCTTCACGCTGCCCGCCGGCGCCACGATCGCGCTCTCCCTGGAGGCGCCGAGCACGCCTTGCGTGACGGTCGCTGGCGAGCTCACGGACGGCCCGACTCTGAGCGCAGAGGTAGACGACCCCGAGACTCCTGAGGCGTTCGGCTGGTCGCTCGTCGGCGGTGGTTTCGAGCGAATCGACGATCGGCGGCAGCTTACCGTCGGCTTCTGGTGGGTTCCCGCCTCGACTTCGCTCGTCGGTGTCGATCCGGCGGCCGACGAGGCGCTGCGTCAGGAGCTCGAGGCGCTCGGCTATCTGAACTGACCGTCGCCGCCCCGGTCGAGACGAGGCTTCAGACGTGCGGCTCGGGATCGGCCCCGACCTTCACCTTCACCCGCTGACGCAGCACGATGGTCACCTGATGAGGCTGTTGAGGACGTTCCCGAAGACGCCCGGGCCTGGTCACCCGGATCTCAAGATCCGGCCGCTCCAGGCTCGCCCAGGCGCGAATCGAGTACGCGGCGAGAACCGCCACGGCTCGGTGCAGGAGACGCGGGTCGCTCGATCGCACGACCGACGGGTAGCGGCCCGCCCGAATCAGATCGCCCGCCGATGCCGACTCGAGCTCCGGTTCGAGCTTGGCGAAGAACGCCGACGCTTCGGCGCTCGCCCGCTCCCATTCGGGATTCGACGTGACTACCGGCGAGGTGGCGAGCGCTCCCAGGGTCACCATCGACCACACCCCGAGGCTTGCCCCCGCCAGCCACCGTCCCGCGCCAGGCCTGCTCACCGCTCGTGCGCCCCCTCCCAGTGCCACTGCGGTGACGAGCGAGAAAGGGACTACGCCCGCGAAGACGTACCAGGGGCTGAAGCGACCAGCCGCTGTCAGGACGAGAGCCAGGAGCGCGATCCACACCGCGCCGAGGACCATCGTCGAGCCCCAACTTCCAGCTTCGGCGGCCCGCCTCCGGCGGTGAGCCGTTCGTACCACCAGGGTGGCGGCAAGCGCCGCCGCAAGACCGAAGAGGACCCAGTGCGCCGGCTCGGGCTGTCGTGCCGACAGCAACCCGCCGACGAGTTGACGCAAGTGGTCTGGAAACAAACCCGGATGACCCACCTGCTTGTGGCCACCCACCCCTCCGAGGAAGGCGCCACGAAACAGCAAGTAGCCCACGGCGGCGGCGGCGGGGACGGCGGCCCGGCGGGCTCCGGCGGCCAGCCGCGATCTGAACCTCCCCGTCGCGGAAGTCGCGGCCCACGCACCCACCAAGAGCGGAGCGACCAACCCGATCTCCTTGGAGGTCATGGCGGCGAGCGCCAGCGAGCCGCCGGCGAGCCGTCGACGCCAAGACGGCTCCGCCGACGCCGTCTCCACGTCCAGCATCCACACCAGGAAGAGGGTCGACAGCAGATCCGGGCGGCGAGCGAGGTAAGGCAAGACCGAGCCGACCGCCGGATGGAGCAACATCAGGAGCGTGGCGGTGGCGGCGACCCAGGGCGCTGCCGGTAGCAGCTTGCGCTGCAGGCGGAAGAAGAAGAAGGCGCAGAGCGCCAGCAGCCCCACCTGGATGCCGGCACTCACCTCGGCTCGGGGACCGCCCAGCGCGAGCTCCCCGGCTACCGTCAACGACGCGAGGGGTCGATAGAAGGCTCCGGGATAGAAATCCGGCATCATCCGGCCGGTCAGGAGGGTGCCGAGATCGGACCAGGAGGCGATCCGGCTCGTCGCCAGGATCGGATAGCTGTCCCAGCCGAGATAGCCGAGCGGCGCGACCAACGTCAACCAGCGCGCGAGGATACCGAGAGCGACGATCGCGGTCAGCGCCGCCGGAATGATCGAGGTGCGGGCTGTCGTCGTAGGAGCCGTCATCACAACGCCAAGCTCAAAGATAGCCGAGGGCTCGCAGGCGCTCGCGGGCCGCCTCGTCGAGCGCCTCCGGCACGGCGCCGGGCTCGAGGTCGAGCGCCTCGATGAGCGCCGCCGCGCGGTCGGCGAGCTCATCGACCAGCTCCGGCTCCGTCGCCGCGAGGTCCCGCTCCTCGCCCGGATCGTCGGTGAACCGGTAGAGGCGTCGCCGCCCGTCGTTGCGATCGACGACCAGCTTGAGATCGCGCTCGACGTCGACCCAGTAGTGCAGCGAACGTCCCGCTCGGCGCGTCTCGCCGTACACCGTCGGTACCCGCGCCCGTCCCCCGCGCAGCGCCGGGGAGAGGCTCGTGCCCTGGAAGGCCGGGGGTCGGTCGATCCCGAGCAGCTCGAGAATCGTCGGCGCCACGTCGAGCAGCCGAACCGGCGACTCGATTCGGCGCCCGCCGTGGGCTCCGCCGGGGAGTCGGAAGAGGAGCGGCACGTGAACCAGGGTGTTGGTGACCGCTTTGGAATGACCCCAGCGCCCCTTCTCGTGGAACTCCTCGCCGTGATCGGCGGCGACGACCACCAGGAAGGAATCGAGGTCCCGCACCGCCGCCAGCTCGGCGAAGAACGTGCGCAGCCGATCGTCGAGCCCGCGCAGCTTGCGGTCGTAATCGCGAACCGTCGCTCCCCGAGCGTCGAGCGCCGGATCGTCGTCGAACAGATTCGCGTGGCTAGCCGGCGGACGGTAGGTCGGGGGAGCCCCAACCTCGTCGAAGTGCGGATCGAACAGATGGACCCAGAGGAAGTGACTCGTCGTTGGCGCTCCCTCGAGAATCTCGAGCGCCCGGCCGAGGGCGCAGTCTGCACCACCCCACATGCAGCCGCTCTCGTCGAACCGTTCGAACCCCTGAGTGAAGCCCTGGCGCGCGATCAAATGCCCGTTCGTCGAAACGCCATCGGTGGTGTAGCCCGCCTCGCGGAGCGCCTCGGCGAGCATCAAGTGCTCGTCGGCGAAAACCTCGATCTCTACCTCCTCACGAGCCGGTTTGCCGCCCCCTCGACGCGGTGCCGGGCGCACGCCGTCATGAACCCCGAGGGCCGGCGGCTCGAGGCTCGTGAACAGCGAGAGCATCGACGGCAGCGTCCAGGAGCTTTGCGCCATGGCGCGCTCGAAGACCACGGCATCGGCCGCCAGCTCGACGAGGAACGGCGAGGTCGGCCGCGCGTAGCCGTAGAGCGAGAGATGGTCCGCCCGGACCGTGTCGATCGTGATGAAGAGGACGGGAGCCTCGGCGAACGCCACGCCGTCGAGCCCGGCCGGCCGCTCCGTGCATCCGGCCAGGGCGAGCAGCCCGACCAGCGTCAGAAACGCGCCGATCGGTCGGAGGTGGGTCGTGGGGGGCTTAGGTCTCACCGGCGTCGGTTTCACCAATAGAAAACGGGTAGCCCGAAGGCTACCCGTTGGATCGCTGGTGAATCGTGCGCGAGACTAGCGCGTCGCTACGTAGGTGTCGAGATGAAAGTCGCCGGTCGTCGTGACGTCCGCACCCTGCGCGGAGCCGAAGCGGACGACGTCGACGACGTTGCCGAAGTTGTCGAGGGCGTTGTTCTCGTACTGAACGGTGGTGCCCTTGATCAACCGGAACTGACCGTCCGCCATTCCGCTACCGCTCGCCCGCACCCACTCGTACTGGACGCGGCCCTGGTTGGTGGCCGGGTTGATCGTGAACTTGCCGGACCACTTGAACCGGCCGTTCTCGCGCTGGACGTAGGCGATGATCTTGAACTGGTTGTTCTGGCGAGCGAGATTCACCTTGAGCACGTTGTCGCCGGGCTGACGCGACATGTGCACCGTGTGATTGCTGAACTCGGCCATCGTCAGATCGTCGGCGTTGATCTTGAAGTCGATGTTGTGGGTGACTTCCGAGTTGTGGGCGGTGTTCTCCGCCACGTAGGTGTTGTTCGTGTCACCCATGTTCACCTGGAGGCCGAAGTTGCCGTCGATGGCGGCGTGTGCGGTGGCGGCCACGTCGTTCGCCAAGGCACTACCGACCGAAATCACGACTCCCAAACCTACCAGAGCGACTGAAAGCAGGATCTTGCGCATGTCTTGTTCTCCCTTCTTGGGCCTATGTCTCGGGCACGTGGCCCAATTTGTCTCTTTCCGCAGTAGCACGGTAGCAGAGGCGTGTATTACGAGCAAGTGACAGTACCTCAATCTTGCGAGAATGCCAAGCGCCCCGTGAACGGGACGAAAAGTCCCCCCAGCTATACTGCCGACGCTCTCCGAGCGGACTCGAACCAGCCCGCACCAATGCCAGCCGATGACAGCTCTTTATCGCCAACTCGTTCCTGTGGTCTTGCTGACGGCTTCGACGGTGATGGCCGCGGGCTGTGGATGGTTCGGGAGCTCGTGGCCGGCGACGGACGTGGCGCCGGTCGACCGCATGTTCGACGATGAGCCGTTGCCCCGATTGGACCCTGCGTCGGTCATGCGACCTCAACCGGTTCGGTCGTGGGATCTGGCGGACCCCGCAGCGCGAGCCGCCTGGAGGCACCGAGCCGGCGAAGGAGTGACGGCGACGGCGCGCGGCTACGCGCTCGACGCCCGCAGCCGCCGCCAGGGCACGATGGTGCGGTTCCTGACGCAGCTCCGGATCGCGGCCGACGAGGTGGACGCGATCCTCGTGGCGTTCGACGGTGAACGCTCTCCCGCCCTCCGCCTCGATTGGGCCGCCGCCGGTGAGCCGTGCAAGCGAGGGGCGGTCAAGCGCCCGCCCGTCCCAGCCCCGCCGGACGGGCCGGTGGTCGTGCGCTTCCCGACCGCCAGTGAAGCAGAATGGCACGGCGAGATCGACCGAATCTGCCTGTCGGTGCTCTCCAACTCCACCCCCGTCGAGCTCCAGCGGATCGCCCTCGTCCAGGAATACGTCGACTCGGACGGCGGTGGGCTGGAGGGTCGCCGATTCCGGGCGCGGCTCGGGGCCGAGACCCGACCCGCATTCGTCGGGGTCTCTCGCGCTCCCACCACCTGGCAGGTCGACCTGGCGAGGGAGTCCCGTCTCGAGTTCGGCTTCGGGACGACCGCCAGGGGCAGGGGAGCGGTCACCGTCGTGGCGGCGACCGCCCGCGGCGAAGAGAAGCTCTTCTCGGCCGACGTCGGAGCCACGGCGGAGCGTGCCGCGAACCGCTGGCACACCGCACGGGTCGATCTGACGCCGTGGGCCGGCGAATCGGTCGCCCTGCGCTTCGAGACCGAGAGACCGGATGCCAACCGCGGTCTCGTCCTCTGGGGTGAGCCCACCATCCTGGCCTCGGCGCCGGCCGCTCGTCTGCCCAACCTCGTCGTCCTCTCGCTCGACACCCTGCGCCCCGATCACCTTTCGCTCTACGGCTACGAGCGCGTGACCTCGCCGCGGATCGACCAGTGGGCCGAACGAGGCGTCGTCTTCGAGCACGCCGTCACCACCGCGCCATGGACTTTGCCCGCCCATCTCTCCCTGCTGACCGGACTCGACGCGCTGAGCCACGGCGTGAACCACCGCGCCGCCATCTCACCGAGATTCGATCTCCTCGCCGCCCGACTCCGAGCTCTCGGCTACCAGACCTTGGCGGTCACCGGCGGCGGCTACATGCACGCCGACGTCGGTTTCGATCACGGCTTCGATCGTTACCGCTTCTGGGGCAATCGCAAGGCGTCCGACGACGAGATCCAGAGCACGGTCGCCGCCGCCCTCGAATGGGTCGAGGAGGTCTCGGACCGACCGTTCTTTCTTTTTGTCCACACCTACGAGATCCATCATCCCTACCGCTTTCGCGAGCCGTACTTCAGCAGCTTTTTCGCCGGCGAGCCGCCGCCCCACACGACGCTCAGCTACATCTCGAACGGCAAGAAGGTGGCCTCCGACACCCTCCTGGCCAAATGGCCCTCGATCAAGTCGGCCCCCGACCCGGCAAGACGTCTCAACGAAGACTCGCTCCCGATGCTCGTCGCCGCTTACGACAGTGGCATCGCTCATGCCGACCGCGAGATCGGCCGGCTCTTGGACCGGCTCTCGGAGCCGTCGCTCGCGGCGCGAACTGCTGCGGTGCTGACCTCCGACCATGGGGAGGCGCTCGGCGAGAAGGGGTACGCGAGCCATCTGTACCTCGAGGAGTTCAATTCTCGGATCCCTCTCGTGCTGCGATTGCCCGGCTCCGAGCCGAAGGGACGACGCATCGAAGTCCAAGTCGGCATCGTCGACCTCTATCCGACGCTGCTCGAGCTCGCGGGCGACCCCGTCGCCAGCGACGAGGTCGACGGGCGCTCGTTACTGAGTCTCGCCCGCGGTTCCGGGACTCCCGAGCCGGTACCGGCCTGGACCTATGCCAGTTTCTCGCGGCGCGGCCTCGCCATGAGCCTCGAACGCCGGTGGAAGTATCAACTCAACACCAGCGCCGCGCCGGAGCTGCTAGGGTCCGAAGTGCTCTACGACCTCGAGGTCGACCCCGACGAGAGCGAGAACCTCGCGGCGGGCCATCCACGCGCTCGGGAATTCCGGCGAATGGCTCTCAGCCATCTCGCGCAGGAGAGTAGCGGGCTGCGCCTGCGCCTGCGCAACCCGACGTCGACGCCTCTCGTCTTCGCGCTCTTCGGGCCGGATGTCAACGTCGTGCGCACGAAGGCGGCGACTCTCCATCCCGATCGTCTCGAATGGGGCGGCACGCGGGTGTTGCGCGTCACCGTGCCGGTGAACGGCGAGACGGTGCTCTTCGTCGAGGGTGCCGAGCGCCGCAGAGTGAAGGTCGATATCCGTGCCGAGTCGGTCGCGCCGTTCGAGCTGGCTCTCGACTCCATCGAGCCGCCCTTGCGGGTCGCCTGGCGCGGCGGGCGCCTGCTGCTCACTTCCGCCGGCGGCACGAGTGACACGGCCGTTCTCGACGTCGAATGGCGAGGCTTGCTGGATGTGAGCACCGACGAGGGCGACCAGAGCGAGATCGAGCAGCAGCTCGAGGCGCTCGGCTATCTCAACTGATCATGGAAGCCTCCCCCGAGCGCGACCGATCTACCCCGAGGTCCCGGCTTCGACTTCTCGCTCCGCTCGTCTTCACCACGCTCGCGATTCTCTGGGGAGGATACGAGAGCGTCACCGGGAAGCCCGCTGCCCGTGACAAGCCCCGGGCCCTCTCTTGGATCGCGCGCTACGAGGCGCTTCGCGAGCCGCTGGCGGGAGCACGCGTCGCGATCTACTTCAACGCCCCTGAGGTCAACGGCAAGTTCAGGTACTTTCGCGCTCAGTATGTTCTGACCCCGACGACCCTCGTACTGCGAAGGCATGCCGAGCGCCTCCTCACCGACGCCTGGCCCAGCAACCCTCTCATCGTCGACTATCGCAAAGCGCGCGATCTCAAGCCGTTCCTCGAACAGCTCCGGCGGCGAACCTCCGAGCTCGGCGTCGACGTCGAGATTCGAGACTTCGGCAAAGGGCTCGCGCTGATCCAGCCTCGGGAGCCTCGATGACCGCCCTGCTTCCCATCGCGGTCGCCCTTCTCGGAGCCTTGCTGATCCGTCGCGCGGGCCGACGGCCGCTGCCGGCGACGACCGTCGTCCTCGCGGCGCCCGGCGTCGGGCTGGCGGCGGCGGCTTTAGCCTTCTTCGGCTGGCGCTTGGTGGGCGGAGCCAGCGGCACCTTTCTCCCGGTCTTCGCCATTGGGACGCTCGCCGCCGTCGCGCTCGCCTGGCGCCGTCCGAGCGCGGCGCCCGCGCCGTCGCCCTCCCGCGGAGAGCTCGGCGTGACCTGGCAAGTCGGGGTCGCCCTCCTGGGCGCGGCGGTGATGCTCGCCTTGCGGTCCTTTCAGCTCCATCGCTTCGACGCTCCGATCGGCCAATTCGACGCCCGCGCGATCTGGAACGCTCACGCCCTGTTGCTGTGGCGGGCCGAGGAGCCTCTCGCCGGTATCTTTCAAGGGCTCAAGCACGGTCATCCGAGCTATCCGCTGTTCCTGCCGGCCGGCCTGGCAGCTCAGTTCGCTCTACTCGGCGGCGACAACATCTTGACTCCGGCGGTGCAGAGCCTGCTCTTGACGTTGGCCGCTGCCGCCACCATCTGGATCGGCCTGCACCTGCTCGGCGCCGGACGCTGGGGACCGCTCGCCGCCGCGCTGTTTCTGGTGACGCCCGCGGCGCAGCTGTGGGGCTTTTCGCAATGCGCCGACATCCCGATCGCCTATCTGTTCGGCGCCGCCGGCATCGGACTGGCCGTCCAGTTGGGCGCGACGAGGCGCGCCGTCTTTCCTGCCTGGCTCAGCGGGCTGTTCGTCGGGCTCCTGCCGTGGACCAAGAACGAGGGCCTCCTGCTCGCGGTCATCCTCCTCGCCTCCTGGGGCGTGATCCGCTGGACCCTGGATCGGGCTCGCCGACCGCCGCCGGCCCCGCTCCTGGTCGGCACCCTTCCCGGAATCCTGAGTCTCGTCGCTTTCAAGCTGCTGTGGTCGCCCAAGGACGAGATCGTGATGTTCGCGAGCGGCGCCGTGGGCCGCGTTCTCGATCCCGAGCGCTGGAGCATCGTTCCCGCCGCGTTCTGGCGAGAGTTCAACCCCTGGACAGGGTCGGCGGACTGGGGGCTCTCGTGGGCTTTGGTCGTGGTGCTCTGCCTGCTCGGCGGGCGGGCCTTCACCGGCAGGCCCGCGGTGCGGTTCCTCGGACTCGCGCTCGCGCTCTCCTACCTGACGTGGTTCGGCGTCTACCTCGGAACCCTGCACGATCCGGTCTGGCACCTCGAAACCTCGCTCGATCGGCTCCTGCTCCACCTGCTTCCGTTGACCCTGGTCGCCACCTTCTTGGCCGTCGAGGACGGCTGGCTCGCGAGTTCGCTCCACCGCCGCGAGCGTTAAGCTCACGATCATGAGCGAGCTTCGCGTCCTTCTCCTGCTAACCACCGGCGCTCTCCTTACCGCCTCCTGTGCAGGACAAGAGGCTCCGGCGGCGGCTACCGCGCCGGAGGTGGACGCCCCACGCGCCGAACCGACGGGCGCTCTCGATGCGGAGACTGCTCCATTCGAGCCCCCGGCCGACCGGATCGGGCTCGTCGCCGAGGTCGGCCGCCCCCTGCCCGGCCATCCGGAGAGCTCGGTGACCGCACTCGGGATCCCGACGACGGATTCAGCGGGCCGCCTTTCGTTCACCGGAGCGATCGCCGGAATAGAGCGAGAGGACGGCTTCGTCTGGCAGGACGGCCGAATCCGGTGGCGGAACAGTCGAGCCGAGAGCGCTTCTCTGCGGGGTGCAGCGCCGCAGGTCGCCTCGTCGGCACCGGGCGTTTACGTCTATCGAACCCAGATCGACGGAGCCGAGGGCTTGTGGGGCCATCACGGTCGGATACTGCGCAAAGACGACGAGGCGCCCGGCTTCGGCGCCGGTTCCAAGCTCCTGTTCTTCCGCCGGCCGACGATGCTCTCGTCGGGGAAAGTGTTCTGGGTCTCCGAAGTGCGCGACGGAAAGGGACCGCGCGGAAAAGCCCGGGTTCTCTTCGCGAGCGCCACTGCCAGCGCCCAAGACGTCGACGTCGTACTGCGGTCCGACCAGCAGGTCGGCAGCTTCACCTTGGCGCGCCCCAATGGCCTCGAGCTCGCGTACCAGATCGCCCCCAACGGCGAGCACCACGCCCACGTAGTCAACGTGTTCCAGCCCGAGCTTCGCGCCCAGCAGGGGCTCTTGGTGGACGGTGAACTGCGGTTGCTGCAGGGGGCAATCGCGACCGAGGCCGGCGAGCGGTGGGAGCGGTTCTTTCATGTCGCGATCGACGATGCGGGCAACTACCTGGTGAGCGCCGACACCGACGGCTCGGTCGACCACGACCTGGTGACCGTCTACAACGGGCAGGTCGTTCTGCGGGAGGGCGAGTCGGTCGGCGGTTTCGTGCTCCGCCCCCCCGCCAAGGCGCTCGCCGTCGCTCTCGATGACGCGGGCCACTCGACCCAGCTGTGGTCGGTCGGCGGGGTCGGAGAAGAGATCGTCCTGTTCTCCTGCGACCCCTCCCACCCGGAGCAGGGCAGCATCTTGTTCGAGACCCGGACGAGGATCGATCTCGATGGCGACGGAGCGATGGACGCTCGGATCGAACGACTCAGCGATCTCGGACACGGCGATCTGCTCGGCCGCCGCGGCGGTCGTCACCTCTACGTAGGGGTGCAGCTCGAGCGCCCCGGCGAAACGATGCACGAGGCGATCCTGTCGGTACCGATTCCGGAGTGCCGGCCCGCCGAGGACGGCGCCTCCACCTTGTCGGCCGAATCGACCGACCGCTAAACCTGCTTTGCAGGCTCGCCCGCGCTCGCGCGGTAGGCGAGAGACCCGTGCCCCCGGTTCTTTAGGTCCTCGCTCCTTGATTGCCGGCCCTGGCGGCGAGAGAGCCGCTGACCCCCAGGGGGACGCTCGCGCGAACTCGGTCTTTGGACCGGCGACGCGCGGCTCTCTTGCGGTCGCCATCTGGCGACCGATCATTCCTCACGACCGTAGGTCCCGGCGAGAGAGGGATGAGAGCCCAGGGGTCTTGAGCCGAGCCCTCTGAACCACCCAGGATCACATTGCCGTCCGGGGCGACGGCGAATGAGCGCGCGTCGCCGTTGCGCAGTCCGAGTACGCGTGCCGTACCCCTGGGGCTCATCCCTCTCTCGACGAGGGCCGGCAACAGGGGAGCGACGACTTAAGGAACCGGGGGCACGGGTCTCTCGCCTACACGGGGAATGGAGCGCTTCGCGCCACTCGGCTGACTCTGCCCCTACTGCAAGTATCCGAGCGCCTTGAGCTTCTCGATCTCCGCGGGGTCGGCCTCGTCGTCCGCCTCCCATCCCGGAAGCTCACTGATCCGAGTCCGCTCCTGTCGAAGGCTCTCGAGAGGATCGATCAGCGACCCGGGGCCCAACGGTGGAACCTGCGCCTCGGCGGAATGGACCTCGACGAGTTCGGGTGAACGCTCTCGGGGATCCGCGCGTCGGTCATAGCGCTCGTAGACGGCGCCCCGGGCCGTCGACTTGCGCAGCAGGGTTTCAGCGAAGGTACGAGAGACCAGCATCTTCCCGCCGCTCCCCTGCGGGGCGCACTCGAGGAACTCCATCGGCTTGCAGTGGCTGCTCTCGCCGTCGAGCTGAGCGTGGGATTGGGTGAGAAGGTGGCGGCCATCGATGTTCGGAAGAGGGGCGAGCGCGAGAGCCTTTGTCACGGTCGGCACGATGTCCATGAGCGAGACCATCGCCTCCCGGACGTCACCGGCGCGCCCGGTGCCGGGAAGCTTGAGGAGCAGCGGCACATGGAGCTCCTCCTCATAGGCGAGTGATCCGTGCTCGAACCAGATCTCCCGCTCGTCGAGCCCCTCGCCGTGATCCGCGGTGAGGATGATCAGGGCGTCTTCGTAGCGGCCGCTGTCGTCCAGGTACGAAAGCAGCCTACCGACCTGAGCATCGGCGAACTCCACCGCCAGAGCGTATTTGGCCTTGTAGTAGTCGGGATCGACGATGTCCTCGGAACGTTGGTGGGGCGAGATCGTCGAGGTGGGCGCCCGCGCCCACTCCCGCGTCTCCTCGTTCGGCAGGGTCCATCGCTTCAACGGCCCGTGGGGGTCGTAGCTATGGAACCACAAGAAGGCGGGCTCCTCGGATTCGGCCAGCCAGGCCATCGCCCTCTCGACGGTCCGGTCGCTCCAGCGCCGCTGTTGCCCCTCCGGGGCATCATAGGCTTCGAAGCCTTGGTCGAGACCGACCGCCGCGCGCAGAGTGAAGCCGGAGACAAAGGCCGCCGTGCGGTAGCCGGCCTCCTGCAACCGCTCGGCGAGAGTCGTGTGCTCGTCAGCCAGCGGTTGACCGCCTCTGAACAGGTTCATCAGCATGCCGTGCCTGCCGACTCGTTGGCCGGTCAAAAGGCTCGCGAACGCCGGCCCAGTGACCGAGATCGGGCTCCACGCTTGGGTGAAGCGCACCCCGTCCCGCGCCAGCCGGTCCATGCTGGAGGTGCGCGCCGGGCTCTCCGGGTCGTTGACGCTCAGGTGGTCGTAGCGCAGGGTGTCGATCGTGATGAGCACCACGTCGGGGCGAGGTGACGGCGGCGGTGAGCAGCCGGCCAGCAGCAGGAGGCCCACCGCGCGCCCGATCGAGGGGCGCAACACCAACATCCATCGCCTCCTGCGCTCCCGCCCCCCGATCGGCGAGCCCTCCTGCGAGCCCGTGCGTTCCTCCGGGCGCCCGCCCAAGCGATTGAGGAAGATTCGCACGGCTCGATCTTACCGCCCAACATCGTGGAGCTCGCCTCCACGGCTGCTAGCATCTCGGGCAGCATGCGGAATCCTCGCGGTGGCCGTCGCCTCGCGCCACGAAGTCGGTCCATTCGGCGCCGGAGCCCGATCTTCACGGCGGCGATGTTGGCGTCTGCCGGTGCCGCGATGCCGCTCTCGGCCGCGACGCAAGACGCTCCCGGCGTCGAGATCGTCGCCCTCCAGGGCGACTTGCCGGTCGGCGGTGACGGGCTTCCGATCTCGACTCTGGGCATGCCCGTGAGCGACGGCAACGGCCGGATCGCTTTCACCGGCTCCCTGGACGATGGCCAGGATGGCGACGGCTTCGTCTGGCGCGACGGCGAGATCCTCTGGCGCAACAGCTATGCGAGCCCCCCGCGCCCGGTCGGCGCCGCGCCCTTCATGGGCCTCGGCAACGACGATCAGTTCGTCTTCCGTACGCTGATCGAGGGGGTGGAAGCTCTCTGGTCCCATCACGGACCCCTGATCCGGGTCGGCGACCCGGCGCCCGGCTTCGATCGCGGTGCGACGATCGAGTTCAACCGTCGGGCGATGCTGACCCCCGACGGTACGGCCTTCTGGGTCTCTCAGTTCCGCGACGGTCCGGGGCCCAATGGCGCCGGTCGCGTCCTCTATACGAGCCCCGACGCCTCGCCGGTCGCGATCGACGTCGTGTTGCGCTCGGACGATCTCGTTCAGGGCTTTCCCATCGCTCGACCGTGGGGTCTCGACATGGCCTTCCGCGTCTCTCGCGACCTCGGGCATCTGGTGCAAGTGATGCAGCTCGACACCGGATCCAATCAGGATGACGAAGTGCTCTACGTGGACGGGGCGATCGCGGTACGCGAGGGGGAGCCCGCGAGCCCCCACGACGCGTGGAGCCGTTTTCGCAGGGTGGCGATCAACAACTCCGGCGACTATCTCTTCAGCGCCACGACCGACGCCGACCAAAGACGCGACGTCGTCCTCGGCTTCAACGGCGAAGTGGCGCTACGTGAAGGTCAGCGCGTCGGCGGAATCCAACTGCGCAGGAGCGCGTCGATACTCGGCCTCGACCTGGACGATCGCGGTCGCGCGGTCCATCTCTGGTCGACGGAGGGATTCGGGGCCGTGTACCTGCTCTTTGCGTGCGACGCAAGGCGACTCGACGAGTCCCAGGTGATTCTGAGGGCTCCCGGCCTCATCGCCGGAATGAAACTGCTCCGGTTCAGCGACACCGGCCACGGGCCGGTGCTTTGGCTCTCACCCGAGGACGAGCGAATCCGGGTCGAGGTCGAGCTCGGAGTCGGGCCGCCGGACACTCCCCACGCGCTGGAAGCGATCCTCAGCGTTCGGTTGCCGGCCTGTCCCGATCTCGACTGACCCGCTACTCGGTCCGCTCGGCAGAGGTGATCACCACCGCTTCTTTGGGGACGTCACTCATCGGTCCCGACTGCCCCGTGGGAACCGCCGCGATGGCGTCCACCACTTCCATCCCTTCGACCACACGCCCGAAGACCGCGTAGCCCCAGCCGTCGAAGCTCGGGTAGTCGAGCCGGTCATTGTCGACCAGGTTGATGAAGAACTGAGCGGTGGCGCTGTTCGGGTCGGAGGTCCGCGCCATGGCGAGAGTGCCGCGCGCGTTGACGAGGCCGTTCTTTGCCTCGTTCTCGATCGGCGCCTGGGTCGGTTTCTTGGTGAGCTCGGGGTCGAACCCGCCCCCCTGAACCATGAAGCCGGGAATGACGCGATGGAAAACCGTCCCGTCGTAGAACGCGCTGTCCACGTAGCTCAGAAAGTTGGCGACGGTGACCGGCGCGTTCTCGGGATCGAGCTCGACGATGATTCGGCCCATCGAGGTTTCGAGAGCGATGCGTGGGGTCTCGGCTTGGGCTCGTGCGGGTAGCCCGACGAGCAACACGACGGCGAGCAGTAACTCGGTAGATGATCGCTTCATGGCAGAGCCTCCTCTAGAGAGCTTCCGGGGGTGCAGAGCTGCCTCAGAAACTCGAACCTGTAGATGCCCGTGGCGTGACCGTCGGACCATTGGATCGAGATCGCATAGTTGCCGACCGGTTCGATGGTAAGCGCTTCGACGCCAACCTCCGGAGCTCGATACTGGACCTCCTCGGCCCAATGCCCCTGACAGCCGGCGCAAGGACAGTAGCCGCGGAGCGTCTCGTACCCCAACTCGGCGCTGAATCCGTCGCTCCAAACCATCCTGAGACTCCGCTTCTCCGGGAGTCGATGCGCTTCGGTGAGTACGGGTTCGGTCGTCATCATCGTCTCCGTTCGCATCTGGGCAATGCGCCGACGAAACGGGATGCTACCGCAGTCAGAGGACCGGATCGACGGTTCCGGCCGGTGTCCACGGACCGCAGCGAACGATTCGCCAGGCAGCTCGGCCGACACCTCCGAGCGCGCCGTGGCGCTTCAGGGCCGCGACGGCGTAGTGGCTACAGGTCGGCTCGAAGCGGCACCGCACGCCGCTCACCGCGAGCCAGGGCGAAAGCGACCCTTGATAGAGCTCGATCGCGGCGACGAGGCCGCGCGCCGTCCACTGCCGCTCGGGAGCCGCCGCGAGATCGAGCCCCAAGAGCACTCCCCCCAGGGCGACGACGGTGAGCACCTTGCGCATCACGCTCGGCCGCCGACTCTGCCGGCAGCTCCCGACTCAGAACTTGTCCGCGTACTGACTGATGCCAGGCACCAAGAAGCGCTCGCCGTTGAGCGCCTTGACGATGCACAGGATGTGGAGGACGAGGGCAATCAGCGGCACCACGAGGGAGACCATGACGGCGGCGCAACCGAGAACCGGGATCGCCGACAGCAGCGAGAACACCACGCCGATCGCGATCCAGAGCAGCATGAGCACGATCCCGTGTTTGGCGTGCCACTGCACCTCGGCGTCGTCCTTCTCGACGAGAAACGGTACGAGCGCCAGCGGCCCCAGGTAGGAGAGGATCAGCATCAACGTCCTGTTGGATCCGTCACTGGTTGGGGGTGCAGGCTCGCTCGGCGGCGGCGGCGGGGTCGTCGGTTCGCTCATTCCACGCTCTCCTTCTCGATCGACAGACTTCGAGAGTCTCCTCTGGTTGGCTTCGCCTCCAGCTTAGCAGACTGTCAGCCGCCCTCCGGGGCGAGGCCGAGCGCCGCCAGTCCCTCCTCGAGAGCCGCCCGTCGGGAGGGGACCACCCGCAGCGAGCAGCGAACTCGACTTCCGTACTCGGCATTGGCGAGCTCGACGCGCGGTGGCTGGACGAGTCTCTCGAGAGCGCCCAAGCGATCGTACGGCACGTCGACCTCGAGCGATTCGTAGCGCCAGCGAGGCACCGCCGGTACCTCCTCGAGAGCCAGCCGCGCGACGCCCCCGTAGGCTCGCGCGAGACCTCCCCTGCCGAGGTTGGTGCCGCCGTACCAGCGGGCGACGACCGCGACCACGTCGGAGAGACCGGCGCCACGCAGCGCCCTCAGGATCGGTTCCCCGGCCGTGCCGATCGGTTCGCCGGCATCCGCGGATCGCTCGCCCGCCGGCGACCCCAAGCGCCAAGCCCAGCAGTAGTGGGTGGCGTCGGGATGCTCTCGCGCCATCGCCGCGAGGCGCTCCTTGGCCGACCTCTCGTCCCTCGCCGGCTCCACCCGCGCGAGGAAGCGCGATCCCTTCTCCCGGAGCTCGGCGGCCGCCGCTGCGCCGGCGACGTCGTAGGCGTCTTCAGCCACCGGCCAGCGCGCGTCGATAAAGCCCGCGATAGAGCTCGACGATCTCCGCTTCCGAGAATCGGTCGACCGCCTGCTGGCGCGCCGCCTTGCCGAACCGGCGCCGCTTGGCAGGGTCGCGCAGCAGACCGAGCGCCGCCGACGCCATCGCCTCGATGTCGCCCACCGGTCGCAGGTAGCCGGTCACTCCGTCTTCGACGACCTCGGGCAGGCCGCCGACGGCTGTCGCGATCACCGGTACTTCGCACGACATCGCCTCGAGCGCAGCGAGTCCGAACGACTCGGTCTCGGAAGGTAGCAAGAAGAGATCGGCGCCGATCAGAACCTCTTCGATCGCCGCCGTGTTGCCGGTGAACTGGATTCGGTCGCAGTTGTTGCTCTCTCGACAGCGCTGCTCGACCAAGGCCCGGTCCGGGCCATCGCCCACCAGCAAGAGACGACAGTCGACCTCTTGCGCGATCCGCTCGAAGATCCGCATCACATCGAGCACTCGCTTGACCGGACGGAAGTTCGAGACGTGAACGAGCAGCGCCTCGTCGCCTCGCGCCCAGCGCCGCGCGCCGGGACCCCCCCGCGCGGCGAGAAACCGCTCGGGCTCGATGAAGTTCGGGATGACTTCGATCGGCCGCTCGATCCCAAGCTGCCGGATGGTGTCTTCACGCAGCGAGTCCGAGACCGTGGTGACGGCATCGCTGCGCTCGATGCCGTAGCGAGTCGTCGCCAGGTAGTTGGGGTCGTTGCCGACGAGGGTGATATCGGTGCCGTGGAGGGTCGTCACGACTCTCAGGTGGTTGCCGCCGACGATGTCCCGGGCCAGCACCGCCGATACCGCGTTGGGCACCGCGTAGTGAACGTGCAGCAGGTCGAGCCGTTGATAGCGAGCGACCTCGGCCATCTTGGTGGCGAGCGCCAGCGAGTAGGGCGGGTAGTCGAAGAGCGGGTAGTGGGGCACGACCACCTCGTGGAAGTCGAGGTTGGGGCCGACCAGCTCCAAGCGCGATGGCATCGCGTAGCTGATGACGTGGACCTCATCGCCGAGCCTGGCGAGCGCCATCGCGAGCTCGGTCGCCACCACCCCGGAGCCGCCCAGGGTCGGATAGCAGCTGATGCCGATCTTCATCTCAACCCTCCGGGCAGGAGGCTCATCGGATCCGCCACCGCCAAGGGCAGCGGCGTCCAGAACGGTTCGCCGAACTCGGCGCCGATCATCTGCCCGAAGTGACGGGCTCGACCTTCGATCGCCGCCCGGAACTCGGGGGACGCGATCTTGGTCGGCGGCTCGTCCCGTGACGCCCGCTCTCGATCGCCCTCCTGATGGAGCTGGCTGCGGTACTCGGCGAGCGCCGCGAGCTTGCTCTCCCAGAAAGACGAGACGTCGACCACGAAGCGCGGCTCGAACGGGTCGTGCTGCATGTACGAGAAGACCGCGGCCGGGCGATGGGGCTCACCTTGGCCGCGCCGCGCGAGGCCGGAGTAGAAGGTGGCCGCGGCGACCAGCCGATGGGCTCGACCGTGATCGGGGTGGCGGTCCCGGGGAGATGGTCCGAGCACCAGCTCCGGCCGCCAGGCGCGGAGTCTGGCGATCAAGGCGTCCTCTTCGGGCTCGCCGCTGCGCAGGCCCCCGTCTCGACAGTGCAGAAATTCGACGGCGGTGGCGCCGAGCGCGTCGCCCGCCGCGCAGGCCTCGGCCTCGCGTTCCTCCGGAACGCCCCGAGTCCCCGCCTCGCCACGGGTGAGATGAAGAATGCCGACCGTGTGGCCGGCAGCGGCTATCCGGGCCAGCGTGGCGCCGCAGCCCAGCTCTACGTCATCGGGATGGGCGCCAATCGCCAGAACGTCGAGTCTCGCCGTCTCCGTCAAACTCTTCCTGGTCACACTGTTCTCCTAGCCACACAGCTCTCTTGGTCAGACCGCGATCACGGCGAGACGGCTGCCGTCGAGGCTCAGCTGTTCGAATAATCTCGTCACGATGTCTTCTCCGTAGCGTCCCGGCAAGTCGGAGGTCGACAACACCCGCTCCTGCGAGCTTCCCGCGGGTCTCACCCATTCCTGCAGCTTTTCCAGGCGAGCGCGGCGTACGCCGTCCGCCCGGCCGAAGGCCGCCGTCAACCGCCCCTCGAACTGCTCCAGACCGCGGTGAATCTGCGCCGTGGTCTTGTCGACGGCGTTCTTCATCTCCGCAGCGACCGGCTCCGCGGCTTCCTGGAGAGCCGCGGTGAGAGTCGCCGCCGCCTTCTCGACCGCGCTCAACCGCGACTCGGCGGCGGCGCCGGCGAGCGCCTTGTCGGGGTCGAACTCGGACCCGAGCAACTGCTCCAAGGTCACGCCCACCGCCTCGAGCTTTTTCGCCTGGTTGGCCGGCAGGACGAGCACTTGGGGACGCAGGGCGGTCGCCGGGGCCGCGACCGCCAACAGGTCGTAGAGCGGCGCCAGCTGCGGCAGATAGGAGATCTCGCCGGGGCCCATCACCTGGAGGGTGGTCCCGAGGATCGCGTCCTGGATCACCGGCCGGATCAACACCCCCGGCATCACCACCGTCGGGTTCTCGTCGATCGCCGTCAGCAGCTCGGCGACGGGGAGCGGCGGGGCGTCGCTGCCCCGCAGACTCCAGGTCTCCTCGCTCGCCCAGACAATTCGCCGCCGCTCACCGCCGCGCAAGAAGAAGAGCGGGCTCGACCCCGGTTGGGGGGCGACCTGCAGCGGGTGGCCACGCTCGACGACGGCGTCCGACGCGGCGGCGAGCGCCAGCTCGACCTCCTCCCGCCGATCGACCGTGCGCCGCAGCCATGGCCTCTGGGCCTGCTTGACGGCCGGCAGCATCGCGTCCAGGAGCAGTGGGCATCGCTCGCCCAGCAGGTGAGCCAACAGCCGCGCGAACGCCTCACCGAAGCGAGCGGTAGGGGTGTACCACTGGCTCAAGGTGTCACACCAGGCGGTGAAGCGATCGCTCGGGTTCGCGGCGCGCAGCTCGGCGAGGATCGCCTCGATCCCCTCTCCGAAGCTCCGCATGCCGACCGGCATCAACTCCTGCGGGTCGTCTCCGAGGTCGAAGCGCCGGAGCCCGTTGGCGAGCTGAAACGATGACCACGAGCTCTCGCGAAAGTCGTGATCCTCGGTCGCCATCCAGAAAACGGCGACGGCGGGACGACCGGCCGCCTCGAGCTCCGCCGCCCAGCGGGCCGCCGCGACCGCCTTCGACAAGGTATAGAGCGGACCGCCGAAGAGCCCGGGTTGCTGACCGGTGACGACCACGGCGGTCGCCGGATCGGCCAACCTGGCCGCCATCTCGGTGGCTCGTAGGTGACCGTAGGAGTCGTTGGCTTCGGCCAACCCGGCAGCCAAGGGGCGGCGATCGACTCCCGCGGAGAGCTCCCGCGGGAGCTC
>CALZKB010000038.1 GCA_945787575.1 Thermoanaerobaculia bacterium
GTGATCGCAGCCGTCAACGTCGTCTTGCCGTGATCCACGTGACCGATCGTCCCGATGTTCACGTGAGGCTTACTACGATCAAACTTTTCCTTCGCCATGATTCCTCCCGGTTCCCCCGCTTAGCCCGCTGCCTTTGCGACGACTTCTTCGCTGACCGCCTTCGGCGCCTGCTCGTAACTCGAGAACTGCATGGTGTAGGTCGCCCTGCCTTGAGTCTGCGACCGCAGGTCGGTGGCGTATCCGAACATCTCCGAAAGAGGCACGCGGCAGGTCACGACCTGCGCATTGCCTCGAGCTTCCATCTGCTGCACCCTCCCGCGACGGGAGGTGACGTCCCCGATGACGTCGCCCATGTAGTCCTCGGGAGTCACGATCTCGACGTCCATCACCGGCTCGAGCAGCACGATGCCGGCCTTGCCGCAGCTGTTCTTGAACGCCATCGAGCCGGCGATCTTGAACGCGAGCTCGGAGGAGTCGACCTCGTGAAACGAGCCGTCGTAGAGATCGACCTCGACGTTGGACATCGGGTAGCCGGCCAGCGGACCGGTCTCCATCGCCTCTCGGATCCCCTGCTCGACCGGCTTGATGAACTCGCGCGGAATGACGCCGCCCTTGATCATGTCGTTGAAGACGAACTCTTCCTCGCTCGGACGAACCCGGATCTTGCAGTGACCGAATTGACCGCGGCCGCCGCTCTGACGCACGAAACGCCCCTCGGCTTCGGCCTCCTTGGTGATCGCCTCTTTGTAAGCCACCTGGGGACGGCCGATGTTGGCGCCGACCTTGAACTCACGCAGGAGGCGGTCGGTGATGATCTCGAGGTGCAGCTCACCCATGCCGGAGATCAACGTCTGGCCGGTATCCGGGTCGGTATGCACCCGGAAAGTCGGATCCTCCTGTTGGAGCTTGCCGAGCGCCAGCCCGAGCTTCTCCTGATCGGCCTTGGTCTTCGGCTCGATCGAGACCGCGATGACCGGCTCCGGGAAGCTCATCGACTCGAGCACGACCGGACTTTGAGGATCGCAGATCGTGTCGCCTGTAGTCACCCCCTTGAGGCCCACCGCGGCCGCGATGTCTCCCGCGCGCACAGCCTTGATCTCCTCGCGCTTGTCGGCGTGCATCTTGAGCAGCCGACCGACGCGCTCGGTCCGCCGACGCGCGGTGTTGTAGACGTTGCCGCCGGCCTCCACCATGCCCGAGTAGACCCGGAAATAGGCGAGATGGCCGACGAACGGATCCGTCATGATCTTGAAGACGAGGGCCGAGAACGGCTCGTCGTCCGCGGCGCGCCGCTCGACCAGCTGCTCGGTCTTGGGGTCTGTGCCATGCATGGCGGGTACGTCGAGGGGGGACGGCAGAAGGTGGACCACCGCGTCGAGCAGCGGCTGAACGCCCTTGTTCTTGAAGGCGCTGCCGCAAAGCACCGGCTGGAGCTCGTTGGCGATGGTCGCGCGGCGCAGCGCGGCGATCAGAGCGTCGTTGGTGACCTCATTGCCCGACAGATACTTCTCGAGCAGCCCGTCGTCAGTCTCGGCGATCGCTTCGACCATCTGCTCGCGCGCCTTGTGTGCGCCCTCGACGTACTCGGCTGGAATGTCGACCAGTTCGTAGTCGGCGCCGAGGCTCTCGTCTCGGTAGGAGATCGCCTTCATCGCGACCAAATCGATCACGCCCTGGAGGTGGTCCTCTTTACCCCATGGAAGCTGGATGACGACGGGTGAAGCTCCCAGCCGCGAGCGCATCATCGAGACGCAACGCTCGAAGTCCGCTCCGGTGCGGTCCATCTTGTTGACGAAGGCGATGCGCGGCACCGCGTACTTGTCGGCCTGGCGCCAGACGGTCTCCGACTGTGGCTCGACGCCGGCTACGGCGTCGAAGATGGCGACCGCGCCGTCGAGCACCCGGAGCGAACGCTCGACCTCGGCGGTGAAGTCCACGTGCCCGGGGGTGTCGATGATGTTGATCCTGATGTCCTTCCAGAAGCAGGTCGTCGCAGCGGCCGTGATGGTGATACCGCGCTCCTGCTCCTGCACCATCCAGTCCATGGTCGCGGTGCCTTCGTGCACCTCGCCGATCTTGTAGCTGACTCCCGTGTAGTAGAGGATCCGCTCGGTAGTCGTCGTCTTACCGGCATCGATGTGCGCCATGATGCCGATATTGCGGATATTCTCTAGGGGGACTTGCCTGGACATGGTGATCTCGATCGGGTCTGTTCTTTGCTGTCGCCTCGGTTGCTGACGGCCCCTCGGGGCACAACAGCGACAGCGGAACGACCGCTGTCGCTGAGAACTTCGGCCGGGACTCGTTCCGGAGAGTCGGAACGACGTCTACCGGAGCCCACTACCAGCGGTAGTGAGCAAATGCCTTGTTGGCATCGGCCATACGGTGGGTATCCTCGCGCTTCTTGATCGCCGCGCCTCGCCGGTCGGCAGCATCCATCAGCTCACCGGCCAGCTTCTCGCGCATCGTCTTCTCGCTGCGGCTCTTGGCGGCCGCAATCAACCAGCGGAAGGACAGCGCCAGACGACGCCCGGGCCGCACTTCCACCGGCACCTGGTAGGTCGAACCACCGACGCGACGGGACTTCACCTCCACGGTCGGCTTCACATTCTCGATCGCCTGCTTGAAAACGACCATCGGATCCTCGTCCTTCTTCTCGCGAATCTGCTCGAGGGCGTCGTAGAGAATCCGCTCGGCGACGGTCTTCTTGCCGTCCTTCATGACGACGTTGATGAACTTCGTCAACAGCTGCGAGTTATAGACCGGATCCGGCAGGATCTCTCGTTTCTGGGCCTTGATGCGTCTCGACATCGGACAGTCCCTCTTTACGCCCTCGGCCGTTTGGCGCCGTACTTCGAGCGGCTCTGACGGCGATCGTCGACGCCGACGGCGTCGAGGGTCCCGCGTACCACGTGATAGCGCACGCCGGGCAGATCCTTCACGCGACCGCCGCGAATCAGCACGATCGAATGCTCTTGCAGGTTGTGGCCGACACCTGGTATGTAGGTCGTCACTTCGATCCCATTGGTCAGGCGCACGCGAGCTACCTTCCGAAGCGCCGAGTTGGGCTTCTTGGGCGTTTGCGTGTAGACGCGCACGCAGACTCCACGCTTCTGTGGAGACGCCTGCAAGGCCGGGCTCTTGGTCTTCGAGACCAGCTTCTTGCGTCCTTTTCGAACCAGCTGATGAATCGTGGGCATCCAGTTGCTCCTAGCTACGCAGCTCTACCTACAGACCGTTCAATTCGGTCGTTCCGCCGACAAAAAAACAAACCTCTACCCCGCAAGGGGCAACTGAGGTTTGGATGTAGTTGATGGGAGTCTAGGCGGGTCTCCTACCTCTGAGAGACCACTAGACGGAACCCGCCAATGTTATAGAGGTGGGTCGCGAGCCGTCAAGTCCCCCGCTCTGGCACTGCGCCGGGGCTCGAAGCGGCTCCGCGGTTGGAGAGTCGCGCCGGCTCGCCTACAATCACGCCGTGCTCAGGCCCTCCGCTCAGGCTGCAGTCGTGGCAGTCGCCGTCCTTCAGGCTGTCGCCGGATGCCGCTCGCGCGAGGCGACCCCACCGCTCGTCGACGTCACCGTCGAGAGCGGCTTGGCTTTCGACCACGACAACGGCATGATCGGCGAACGTTACTTCAGCGAGGTCGTCGGACCGGGGGCGGCCTTGTTCGACTACGACCGCGACGGCGATCTCGACCTCTATCTGGTGCAGGGAGGTCCTCTGGCGCCGGAGGCCCACCCGGGCAGCCGTCCGTCGGACTCGCTCCTGCGCAACGACCACGACGCCTCCAAAACCACCGGCTTCCGGTGGGTCGACATCACCGGCAGCAGCGGCATCGACGCTCGCGGCTACGGCATGGGTGTCGCCGTCGGGGATGTCGACGGCGACGGCGACGCGGACCTCTACGTGACCAACTTCGGATCCAACCAGTTGTGGATGAATCGTGGCGACGGCACGTTCGAGGACGCCACGACCCCGACCCTGGCGGAGCCGAGGTGGTCGACGAGCGCCACGTTCCTCGACTACGACCTCGACGGCGATCTCGATCTGTTCGGAGCCAACTACGTGGAGTACCGGATCAGCCAACATCGGCCTTGCCTGAATGCTGCGGGCGCCGTGGAGTACTGCGGTCCGGCGAGCTACGCGCCGGAGACCGACCGGCTGTGGCGCAACCGCGGCGACGGCACCTTCGAGGACGTCACCGGCGTGTCGGGCATCATCGATCACCCGGGGAGCGGACTTGGGGTGATCTCTGCCGATTTCAACGGCGACCGTCGGCCCGATCTCTACGTCGCCAACGATCTGATGCCGAACTTCCTGTGGATCAACCAGAAGGACGGGACGTTCCGCGAGGACGCCCTGCTCGCCGGCTGCGCCGTCAACGAGAGTGGGGCGCCGGAGGCGAGTATGGGCCTGGCGGTCGCGGATTTCGACCGCGATGGTGACGAGGATGTGTTCATGACCCATCTCGACACCGAGACCAACACGGCCTACGCCAACGACGGAAGCGGCCTGTTCGAGGACGCGTCCAACGAGTGGGGGTTGAGCGTCCCCTCGCTCGGGTTGACCGGCTTCGGGACCGCCGCCCTCGATTTCGACAACGACGGCTGGCTCGACATCATCATCGCCAACGGCGCGGTCAAGACGATCGCCGATCAGCGCGTCACCGGTGATCCACTCCCGCTCCGCGAGCCGAATCTGCTGCTTCACAACGAAGCCGGCCGCTTCCGCGCCATCACCGATCAGGTCCCCGCGCTCCAGGTCAAGGACGTCAGCCGCGGACTCACCACCGGCGACATCGACAACGACGGCGACGACGAAGTCCTGATCCTCAACAACGCGGGTCCGGCAAACCTGTTACTGAACGAGGTCGGGCAGCGCGCTGCCTGGGTCGGCGTCGACCTGCTCGACTCCCACGGCGCCGCGATGCTGGGCAGTCGGGTCATCCTCGCCGGAGAACGTCCGCACTCCTCCACGGTGCGAACCGGTTTGAGCTACTGCTCGGCCACCGACCCGCGCGTGCGTCTCGGCGGGGCGACTTCTGCGAACACCGTCGAGCTCGTTCCCGTGCGCGGTCTGCGGCGGCGGCTCGTCGGAGCCCCTAGCGGCCGATACCTGCGGATCCCCCTGGGATGAAGAGGCTTGCAGCGATTCTCGCGCTCGCCGCCTGCGCGCCGCCGGAACCGAGTCCCCTCGAGTTGGCACCCCTGCCGATCGGGATCGCCGAAGCCGAACCTTCGATCCGCCGGGATCTCGAGAGTCGCCACGCCGCCGTCGAGTCCACGGCGAAGACGACCCCGGCGAACGCCGACGCTCTCGCCAACCGGCTCGGCGACCTCGCCATCTCGCTCTTCGCCCACAACTATTTCGCGGAAGCCAGCGCGGCGTTCGACGAGACCCGCAGACTTGCCCCCGACGAGTTCGCCTGGCACTACTACTACGGTCACTCGGTGCGCCGTACCGGTGACATGGAGGCGGCCTCGAACGGCTTTGTCGCCGCTCTCGCGGTCGACCCGCACAGCCTCCCCGCCAGGCTCTGGTGGGCGGAGACTCGCCTCCACCGGGAGGCGCTCGACGACGCCGAGGAGGGATTCCGACTCGCCCTCGAGCAAGACCCACACTGCGGGCAGGCGATGACCGGCCTGGGACGGATCGCCCTCTCGCGGGGCCGCTACGAGGCCGCCGAAGCCCATCTGCGCGAGGCGCTCGAGCACCGCCCCGACTCTCCACCGGCTCGCTACACCTTGGCCCTCGCCCTCCGCGGTCAGGGGCGCCTCGAAGAGGCCCGTGCCGAGCTGGAGCAGCTACGCGGAGACAACCACTCGCTGATCATCACTTGCTTCGAAGACCCGTGGATGCGGGAGGTTCGCAGCCGCCAGACCGGAACCCGCGCGCACGAGGGGCGAGCGATCCGGGCGCGTGAGGAGGGACTTGCGGCCACCGCCCTCGTCGAGCTTCAGGCGGCGGTGCGAGCCAACCCTCACCGGTATCCGGCGCGCTTTGACATCGCGGGGCTGCTGCTGCAGCTGGGGCGGCGTGACGAGGCGATCGCCGAGCTCGAGAAGCTGCTCGAGATTCGGCCCGACTATTCCGCCGCGCTCGCGCTGCTCGCCCGACTCGCAGCCGAGGACAATGACCTGGCAAGGTCCGAGCAGCTGATGGCGCTGGCGATCGCCGCCGACCCGCAGTCCGAGCAGGTCCACGTCGCGAGCGGAGACCTCGCGCGCGGTTCCGGCCGCCTGCGAGAGGCGCTCTCGGCCTACGACCGCGCTCTCGAGATCGCACCGACACTGATTCCCGCGATTCTCGGCAAGGCCGCGGCACTGACCGAGCTCGGGCAAGGCGAGGCCGCCTCGCGGTTCCTGAAGGAGCGACGCGACCGCCTCCCCACCAAGACGGCGCTCGTCGTCGCCCACGCCCAGCTACTGCTCTCCATGCCCGGCTCCGGCCCGGCGGCCGAGGCACTCGCCCTCGCCCGCGAGGCAAATCTCCCTCCGACCCCCGCCGCCGCCGAAGTTCTAGCTGCGGCCCTGGCGCGGACCGGAAGCTTCGAGGAGGCGGCCGCCTGGCAACGGCGGGTGCTCGACGCGCTGCCGGCCGGGAGGGTCGGGGCGGTTCGACACCAAGCCATGAGCGGACGGCTCGAGCGGTTCGAGCAGGGGGAGGCGGTCGCCGTCGAGCTCGACGTGCCGATGCTCTCGACCGAGCTGTTCTTCGAACCGTTGGCCAATTCCGCCTCCGTTTCCCCGACTCACCCGGAACAGGCCCCTGAAAGGCAGGTCACCGGACCGCAGACGCCCTGAGACACGAGAGGAACCTCGATGCATTCGAAAGCCCGTTGCTCATCCCCATGGATCGCCGGACTCACGCTCATGGCGTGCACGACGGCAGCCACCGACGACCCGGTCCTCGCCACCTATCGCGGTGGCGAGATCACGGCAAGCGAGTATCCCGGACTGGCGGGACGTCAAGCCGCGGTCGATCCACAAGAGAGTCTCGCAGATGCTGCCCTCGTCGAGTGGCTCGCCGCGGAGGCCAGGGCCAACGGCCTGGAAGCCCGACGCGATCTCGCCCTCCAGCTCCAGCGCTTGGAGGATCGCCCCGCTGTCAAGGCGCTCGAGCAGCGGATCCGCGCCGAGAACGAACCGACCGGGGAAGCGATCCGCCAATACCTCGACGGACACCGCCATCAACTCGAAAAGCCCCGCAAGATCCGGCTGTCGAATCTGTTCAAACGCGCTCCCCAAGACGGGCCGAAGTCGGACCGGGAAGCGGCGCGGCGCACCATGGAAGTGCTGCGAGCCCGTGTCCTCGCCGGCGAGGACTTCGCCGAGCTCGCCAAGCGGGAGTCGGATGGCGTCAATCGCTATCGGGGCGGCAAGATGGGCGCGATTCCACCCGGACAGCTCCGCAAGGGCATCGAGGACGTCGCTTTCGCTCTCGCCGAGGGCGAGATCAGTCCGGTGATCGCGATTCCGGACGGGTTCGTCATCCTCAAGAACGGAGGCTTCGTCGAGGCGTCGACGATGACCGAGGAGGAGGCGATCGGACGAATCAGGGATGCCATGCGGCGGTGGAACTTCGAGGACGCCTGGGAGGCACTCCGGCGGGCGCTGCTCGATTCGGGGGCCGAACTGCTCGACCCCCGCCAGATCGACGCCAGCGCGCCGGACACGGTCATCGGCACGGTCGCCGGCGAGCCGCTGACCTACGGCGACGTGGACGCGATAGCGCGATCCCAGTCGGGAGGAAGCGGTCCGACGAACGAACGGCTGACGCCGTTCCGGCTCCACGCAGTCCTGGAGCAGCACGCCTTCCACCGGCTCGCGGCGATCAGGGCGACCGAGCTCGGCGTCGAGACCGACCCACAATCCGTCCTGCGGGCAGCCGCTGCCCGAGCTCGGCTGCTCGCCGCCGCGGAGCTGGATCGCAGAGCTCGGGAGCGGCAGATCGAAGTCTCGGAGTTCGAGGCACGCGCTTTTTTCGACGCCAACCCACGGCTCTTTTCGTTGCCGGACCGCCATCAGGTGTCGGTCATTCAATTCCGACTCGACGACGCCGATCCCCGGCAGCTGCGGGAGAAGACCGGGCTGGGACGCCGTACCGTCGAGCGGATCAAGGTGGGCGCCACGACCTTCGCCGCGGCGGCGCGGGAGGTCTCCGAGCACCCGTCGGCAGAGGACGGCGGCGATCTCGGAATGAAGCCTCGTCGCTGGGCGGCAGCGCTCGGTCCCAACGTGCTCGCAGCTTTCGACGAGCTCGAGCCCGGACAGACTACCGATCTGATCCGCCAGGATCATCTATGGATCCTGCGGCTCGGCGACGTCGAGTCAGGCCGCCCGCTCTCCTGGGAGGAGGCGCGCGAGGCGGCTCACTGGGGAGTCGAGCGGCAGAAGGTGCGGGCGCACAGAGAGGAGATCGAGGCAGCCCTGCGCGAGGAGCTTCTGTCGAGTCTGGTCATCCTCGAGCTCCCCGAAGCCGTCGAATACCCGAGAGCTCGACGCCGGCCGCAGCGGCCGCAGTCCGAGCCTCCCGTGGCGGGAGTCGTGGGTGTGGAGCGCCCGGTAGGTCAACCGGCGTCGGCGGAACGCTCGATCCCGGTCGCCTCCTCGAGGAACTGCTTCAGGTTCTCGCTGGAGATCTCGAAACCCGCCGCCGCCAGCGACTCGTCGACCAGTGCCTCGTAGAGCTTCTCGCCGTTCGCCAGCAGGTAGGCTTCGCGGACCTCCTCGCGGACCTCCTCGAACGCCGGCATCTCCGGTGCCGACCGCTCAAGCAGATGAAAGAGCTCGATCTCACGGCCGTTGCTGGTCGCCTCGGAGTAACCACCGGCTTGGAGTGCGACCAATTGTCTCCGGGTGGCTCCGCCCTCGTCGAGGAGAGATTCCAGCGTTTTCCACGCCGGCTCCTCGGCGGTCCCACCGACGCTGGCGGCTAGCTCAGCCAGCGTCAACTCGCCGGCCAGGAGTCGAGGGCGAGAACGCTCGAGCTCCGACATCACCCGCCCGCTCTCGCGCGAGAGCGGTACGACCAAGCGCTCGAAGCGTAGCCGGAGAGGGCCGGCGAAGCGCCCTCGCTCTCGCTCGAAGAAGGTCTCGAGCTTCCCAGGTTCTCCGTCGATTCGATCGAGTACGGCTCGGCGTTGCATGGCAGCGAAGAGGAAGTTCGCCTCCGCGAGCTCGAGCGTCTCGAGGGTCGCCGGGTCGCGAGCCACGTCCGAAGACTCGGCCCGCGCTCCCAGCCGTTCGCGCTGAGCGATCGACTGCAGCAATCTGTCCGCGAGCTCCGGGTTGTTGGTGTCGGCAGGCCGCCTGGTCTCCTCGAGACGCTCCAAGAGCCCTTCGGCGGTCAGCGTAAAGTCGCCGACCCTCAGTACGATCGCGTTCGGGTCTCCACCCGCCAGCAGGGCTCGCAATTCCCCGGGATCCGGAACGAAGTCCTCGGCAGGGGCGTTCTGGTCTTCGAGAAACGCGTTGATGGCCTCCGCCTGGAGTCGCTGCTGGACCTGACGTCGAGCGTTCGGCCGCGCCTCTTCGAAGCTCGCGCTCTCTGCTGCAACCACCCGCGCCGCATAGAAGAGGTGAGCGCCTGACGGGGTCATCAGGACCTCACTGGGCACTCCCTCCTCCAGTCCGAAGATGATGTCGTTGAGCTTCGGCGCCAGCTGTCCGGGCAGCACCCAACCCAGCGCCCCATCGCCCGACCGGAGCTGTGACTCGGAGTACTGCCGGGCGAGCATCGGGAACGGCTCTCCGGCGAGGGCTCGATCGCGCAGAAGCTCCAGCCGGGCTTTCAGCGCGTCACGGCTCTCTCCCACCTCGGGCCGCAGGAAGAGGTGGTACACCTCCCGCCGCTCCGGACGATCGAATGCCCGGCGATTGGCCTCGAAGAATTCGCGCACCTGCTCGGACGTCGGCTGAGCGACGTCGATCTCCGACTGAACGAAGGTGGAGACGATGATCTGCTTGCGGGACTCCTCCCACTGCTCGGCGAGCTCGGCATCCGCCAGAAGATCGAGGGAGCGCGCCTGCTCGATCAGCAGTTCGCGCATGGCCAACCGCCTCAAGATGTCCCGGTAACTCTCGTCCCGGGCGGCGGGCTCGATCGCCCTGGCGGCCGGCGGCAGGGAGAGCAGCGCTTGCTCCAGCTCGTCCGCCGTCACCGATCCTCCCTCGTACTCGGCGAGGGTGCCGGCCTCGGGCCCCCGGGGGCTGCATGCCGCCCCCGAGAGGACGACGACGACCAGGGCGGCGGGAAGCAAGCCCAGCCCACAGAGCCCCGATCGCGGGCTCTCAGGACGAAGCCGCGGAGGCGTCGACGAGTTCGCGTGCACGGTCGGTCTCCTCGCTGTCGGGCGCCATCTCCGCAAGCTCGCGGAGAGCCTCTCGAGCGCCGCTGATGTTCCCCAGCTCGAGCTCGCTCACGACCACGGCGAGGTGGGCGGCGCGGTAGCTGGGATCGATCTTGATTGCCCGTCGGAATCGATCGGCGGCTCTCGCCGTCTCCCCCGTCTCGAGCAGAAAGGCCCCATAGTTGTAATGGCCCTTCGGATAGAAGGGATCGCCCTCCAACGCCTCCTCGAAAGCCTGCCGCGCGAGATCGCGCTCGCCGGCGACCGCGAACCGAATCGCGAGATCGACCTTGGCCGGCACGTGATCCGCGTCGGCGTCAAGAGTAGCCAGCAGGGCGTCGTAGGAGCGCTCGACATCGCCCGCCCCGCGCAGGGCGTTGGCCAAATGGTAGTGATGCTCGGCGCTCGGATCGACCTCGACGGCGCGCTCGACGAGTCGCAGGCCGCGTTCGGCCTGACCCGCGCCGACGAGTCGCGAGCCGACGGTGACCAGCATGCCCGCCGAAGCGCCCCGACCGCGCGGTCTCTCGATCAAGTCCTCGAGCGTCGCCGCGGCCTCCTCGAGTCGTCCGGACAGCAGCGCCGCTTGAGCGAGCAGCTCCCGGTAGAAGGCGTTCTCAGGATCGAGCTCCAACAGCTCGAGCGCCACCTGCCGCGCCGCCGTGCCCCGCCCGGCCGTCAGCAGACTCCGCGCCTCGCTCGACAGGTTGATGTCGACGACGCGATCTTGAGGCGGAATACCGTCCGACCGCAGCTCCTCGACGATCGGGCCGCTGTCCGCTCCGCCGCTCAGATAGCCGAGCGCCATCAGCTGCGCTCGCGTCTCCTCGTCGACCGGCTGAGCCGTGATCGACGAGTCCATGGCGTATTCGTTGATCAACCGGGCCAGCGCCTGCCGCATGGTCTCGGCGAGATCCCGTTCGACGGCCACGAGATCTTCGAGCTCGTTCGGATCGCGGCTCAGGTCGTAGAGCTCGGGGCGCGAGCCGTGGATGTACTTGTGGTCGCCCTGGTAGAGCGTGCGCAGCTCACCCCAGCCATGCGACAGCCGGGGCGACAGCGTCTCGGCGTAAAAGGGTCGGTTGGCCGGCACCCCACCGTCGCCGGTGAGATAGTCGGCGAGGCTGTGCCCCTGGATCTCGTCGGGAATCTCGATGCCTAGGAAGTCGAGCACCGTCGGAGCGATGTCGACGCCAGCGACCAGGTCGTCGACCTTCTTGGGCGCCATCCCGCCAGGAGGACGGATCACCAACGGTACTCGCAAGGTCGTCTCGTAGTTGAGCAGCGAGTGCGTCGACTCGTTGTGCTCGCCGAGGCCTTCGCCGTGATCCGCGGTCATGATGACGAGCGTGTCGTCGAGGACGTTCCACTCACGGAGTCTCGACAGGACCTGCCCCAACGACTCGTCGGCGTAGGCGATCTCCGCGAGGTAGGGGTCGTCCGCATAGAGCTCGTTGTAGGGCGCCGGCGGGTCCCAGGGCCGATGCGGATCGTAATAGTGGAGCCAGACGAAGAACAGACCGTCCTTGTGCTCTTCGAGCCACGGCAAGATCGCCTGATTGGTGCGCGCAGCTCGCCGCTCCTCGAAGAAGAGACTCGGTTGACGAGGCCGGCGGCCGAGAAAGTCCTCGTCCTTGCGCCGGAGGTCGTCGTCGTAGAGGTCGAAGCCCTGGCCGAGGTTGAAGCGCTTCACCAGAGGAAAGCCGCTGACCGCAGCCGCCGTCGCGTACCCGTGCTCCTTCAGTCGCTCGGGGAGCGTGACGATGTCGTCGGCGAGGACGAACAGCCCGTTGTCGCGGACGCCGTGCCCCGTCGGGTAGAGCCCGGTGAGAATCGTCGCGTGCGACGGAAACGTGAGCGCGATCGACGAGTGCGCGTTGCTGAAGAGCAAGCCTTCGGTGGCCAGTCCGTCGATGGCCGGCGTCTCCACGCGGCGGTTGCCGTAGGCGCCGATGTGGTCGGCGCGGGTCGTGTCGAACGTGACGACGAGGACGTTGCTGCGACGCGGCCCCGTCTCGCAGCCCGCCGCGAAAGCAAGCGCGAGCATCAGAAGACCGCGGCGGAGCAGCGCGCCGTTTGTCGTCGAGGGCATCAGTGACTAGCTGCCGCCGCCCACGAGACCGGTGGGGATGGCTCCGAGGCCTTCGCCGAAGTCGAACAGCAGCTCGCCTTCGTCGAGGGCGGTCTCGGCATCGGGAACGTCTTCCTCCATGTGGAACTCGTGGTAGTGCGCGAGGCCCGTTCCGGCCGGGATCAGCCGACCGACGATGACGTTCTCCTTGAGCCCCCGCAGATAGTCGATCTTCCCCGAGATCGCCGCCTCGGTGAGTACCCGCGTCGTCTCCTGGAAGCTGGCGGCCGAGATGAAACTGTCGGTCGACAGCGACGCCTTCGTGATGCCCTGGAGCATCGGGCGGCCGATCGCCGGCTCGCCACCGGCATTGACCACTCGCTCGTTCTCCTCGCGGAACCGCCAGCGGTCGACCTGCTCGTCGATCAAGAACTCGGTGTCGCCCACTGCCTCGATCTTCACCGAGCGCATCATCTGGCGCACGATCACTTCGCAGTGCTTGTCGTTGATGGTCACGCTCTGCGAGCGATAGACCTCCTGGATCTTGTCGACCAGGTAGCGCTGCAGTTCCTTCTCGCCGAGCACCTGCAGAATGTCGTGAGGGTTGATCGGGCCGTCGATCAGGGGATCTCCGGCCTCGACGCGCTCCCCCTCCTGCACGTTGATGTGGACCGAGCGGGGCACCAAGTACTCGCTGACCTCGCCTGTCTCGCTCTCCACCAACACCTTCCGCATGCCCTTGACGATGTCGCCGAGCTTGATCGTGCCCTCGATCTCGCTGATGATCGCCGGCTCCTTCGGAACTCGAGCCTCGAACAGCTCCTGGACGCGGGGCAGACCACCGGTGATGTCCTGGGTCTTTGTCGTCTCGCGCGGGATCTTGACGAGCGTGTCGCCCGGGTGAACGAGGGCGCCGTCCTGGGCGATCAGATGGGAGCCGGTCGGCAGCAGATAACGTCGCTCCGCGCCGCCCTTGCCCTTGCTCTTGACGAGGATCGCGGGAGCCCGCTTCTCGGTCTGCGGCGCCTCGACGATGATCCGCTGTGACAGCCCGGTGACCTTGTCGGTCTCCTCTCGGATGTTCTCGCCTTCGATGATGTCCTGAAGCTCGACCTTGCCTCCGATCTCGGTGAGCACCGCGGAGGTGAACGGATCCCACTCGACGAGTTCCTCGCCGGGCTCCACCTCCTGACCCTCACGGACCAGCAGGTGCGAACCGTAGGTCAGCGCGTAACGCTCGAGCTCGCGGCCGACGGAGTCGACGATGACGAGCTTGCCGTTGCGGTTGATCGCCACGAGGTCCCCGTCCTTGCTCTCGACCGTCACGACGTTGAGAAACTTGACGGTGCCGGGGTTCTTCGACGTGTGCTTCGATTGCTCGGAAACGCGGCTCGCCGTACCGCCGTAATGGAAGGTCCTCATCGTGAGCTGGGTGCCGGGCTCGCCGATCGACTGGGCCGCGATGACGCCGACGGCCTCGCCGAGGTTGACGGTCCGACCGGTGGCGAGATTGCGACCGTAGCACTTGACGCAGACGCCGCGGCGCGTCTCACAGGTCAATACCGAGCGGATCTTGACCCGCTCGATGCCGGCGGCCTGGATGGCGCTCGCGACGTTTTCGGAGATCACCCGACCGATTTCGGCGAGAACCTCGCCGGTGGCCGGGTCGTGGATCGTGTCCTGGGAGACACGACCGACGATCCGGTCGCGCAACGGCTCGAGAATGTCGCCGCCCTCCATGATCGCGGTCACGACGATGCCGTCGATCGTGCCGCAGTCCTCTGCCGTCACGATCACGTCCTGAGCAACGTCCACCAGGCGGCGCGTCAGGTATCCGGAGTCCGCGGTCTTGAGCGCGGTGTCGGCCAGGCCCTTGCGGGCACCGTGGGTCGAGATGAAGTACTGGATGACCGACAGCCCCTCACGGAAGTTCGCCGTGATCGGGGTCTCGATGATCTCACCCGAAGGTTTCGACATGAGACCGCGCATTCCGGCCAGCTGCCGGACCTGTTCGCGCGAGCCTCGCGCCCCGGAGTCGGCCATCAGGCGGATCGGGTTGAAGACGCCCGTCTCGGTCTCCAGATCTTGCATCTCCCGGAACATCTCCTCCGAGACGTTCTCCGTGACCCGGTGCCAGATGTCGATGATCTTGTTGTGGCGCTCGCCTGCGGTGATGACACCCTGTGTGCGCTGTGCCTCGATGGCCTGCACTTCCTTGCCCGCCTTCCCGAGGATCTCCTGTTTCGTGCTCGGGATGAGCATGTCGTCCATGCCGAACGAAACGCCGGCCTGGGTCGCATACTGAAACGTCATCTGCTTGAGCCCGTCGAGCATGGCCACCGTCTTGACGTTGCCGAGCGTGCGGTAGCTGTAGGCGACGAGCTCCTGGAGGCCGCGCTTCTTGAGCAGCCCGTTGATGAAAGGGATCTCCTCCGGCAGGCTCTGGTTGAAGATGACTCGACCGACCGTCGTGTGGATGATCTGGCGGTCGAGATCCTCGATATCGGCGTGGAGCAGATCCTGGTCGTTGTACTGAGTCTCCAGGTTGACGAACTGACCGGTGTAGCGGACCCGCACTTCGGTCTGGCTCTCTACGATCCCCGCCTCGTGGGCGAGAATCACCGCGTCGAAGTCCGGGAAGATCCGGCCCTCGCCCTTCGCACCCTTCTTGCGCATCGTCAGGTAGTAGCCGCCGAGGACCATGTCCTGACTGGGCACCGCGAGCGGCCTGCCGTGGGCCGGGCTCAGGATGTTGCGGCTCGCCAGCATCAGGGAGTGGCTCTCGATCTGCGCCTTCGGCGACAGCGGCACGTGGACCGCCATCTGATCGCCGTCGAAGTCGGCGTTGAAGGCGGCGCAGACGAGCGGATGAATCTTGATCGCTTTGCCCTCGATCAGCACCGGCTCGAACGCCTGGATTCCGAGACGATGAAGGGTCGGTGCGCGGTTCAACAGCACCGGATGGGAGTCGATGACCTCCTCGAGGGCGTCCCAGACGACGTCCTCCTCGCGCTCGACCATCTCCTTGGCGGCCTTGATCGTGCCCGCCAGCTCCCGCTCCTCGAGCCAGTTGTAGATGAGGGGCTTGAACAGCTCCAGCGCCATCTTCTTGGGCAGCCCGCACTGATGGAGCTTGAGCTCCGGCCCGACTACGATGACCGAACGGCCCGAGTAGTCGACGCGCTTGCCGAGGAGGTTCTGACGGAACCGCCCCTGCTTGCCCTTGAGCGTGTCCGAGAGCGATTTCAGCGGACGGTTGTTCGAGCCCTTGAGAACACGGCCGCGCCGACCGTTGTCGAAGAGCGCGTCGACCGCCTCCTGGAGCATCCGCTTCTCGTTGCGAACGATGACCTCGGGGGCCCGCAGCTCGAGCAGCTTCTTGAGGCGGTTGTTGCGGTTGATTACGCGCCGATAGAGGTCGTTGAGATCGCTCGTCGCGAACCGGCCGCCGTCGAGCGGCACGAGCGGCCGCAGCTCCGGCGGAATGACCGGAATGACCTCGAGGATCATCCACTCCGGGCGCTGGCCGGAACGCTTGAAGGCGTTGACCACCTTGAGCCGCTTGGCCGCCTTGAGACGGCGGATCTGGCTGGTCTCCGTCTTCATGACGATGCGCAGCTCTTCCGCCAGCTCGTCGCATTCGACCCGCGTCAGCAGCTCGCGGATCGCCTCGGCGCCCATTCTCGCCTCGAAGGCGTCGGGGCCGTGGGCCTCGCGCATCTCGCGGTGGCGCTCTTCGGTCAGCATCTCGCCTTCGACCAACTCCGTGTCACCGGGGTCGACGACGGCGTAGGACTCGAAGTAGAGAATCCGTTCGAGGTCGCGCAGCGACAGATCGAGCAGCTGCCCGATGCGGCTCGGCAGTCCCTTGAAGAACCAGACGTGCGAGACCGGACTCGCGAGCTCGATGTGTCCCATCCGCTCGCGACGGACCCGGGAGCGCGTGACCTCGACGCCGCACTTGTCGCAGACGACGCCGCGATGCTTCATCCGCTTGTACTTGCCGCAGACGCACTCCCAGTCGGTGATCGGGCCGAAGATCTTGGCGCAGAACAAGCCATCTCGCTCCGGCTTGAACGTCCGATAGTTGATCGTCTCGGCCTTGGTGACCTCGCCGTGGGTCCATGACCGGATCTTCTCGGGCGAGGCTATGGAGATCTGGATGGCGTTGAAGTCCTTGATCGGGCTCGGCTTGTCGAAGCTGCGCAGTGGTTGCATCGCGACCCCCTTCAGACCTTGAGAAGTTCCACGTCGAGACAGAGGCTTCTGAGCTCTCGAACGAGTACGTTGAAGGATTCGGGCAATCCCGGATCCTCCGGCACCTCTCCCTTGACGACAGCCTCGTACGCCTTGCTGCGACCCTCGACGTCGTCACTCTTGACGGTCAGGAGCTCCTGCAAGGTGTAGCCGGCGCCGTACGCTTCGAGCGCCCAGACCTCCATCTCACCGAATCGCTGACCGCCGAACTGCGCCTTGCCGCCGAGTGGCTGCTGCGTGATGAGGGAGTAGGGGCCGATGGAACGCGCGTGGATCTTGTCGTCGACCAGATGGGAGAGCTTCAACATGTAGATGTAGCCGACGGTGACCTGCTGCTCGAACTGTTTGCCGGTCATCCCGTCGTAGAGCTTGGTCTTGCCCGACAGGGGCAGCTCCGCGCTTTCCAGATAGCCCTTGATGTCCTTTTCGGTGGCGCCGTCGAAAACCGGCGTGGCGAAATGCAGGCCGAGCGCTCGACCCGCCCAACCGAGGTGAGTCTCGAGGATCTGCCCGACGTTCATGCGGCTGGGAACGCCGAGCGGATTGAGGACGATCTCGACCGGAGTACCGTCCGGCAGGTAGGGCATGTCCTCTTCGCGAAGGACGCGCGAGATCACACCCTTGTTGCCGTGGCGACCGGCCATCTTGTCGCCGACCTGGAGCTTGCGCTTCATGGCGATGTAGACCTTGACGCTCTTGATCACGCCCGGGGGCAGCTCGTCGCCCTGTTGCAGGAGCTCGATCCGCTCCTGGTTCACTTGGCGGAGCACCTCGATGTAGGAGTCGGTCCGACGGTAGATGTCCTCGACCGCGGCGAGCGCCTTGCCGTCCTTGATCGGCAGCTGGAGGATCTCGTCACGGGTGAGCTTGTCGAGTACCTCGTAGGTCAGCCTCTCGCCTCTCTTGAGCAGTGACTCGCCGTCCCGACTCTTGACCGCTTTGGTGGCGACCCCGCCGGTCAGGATGTCGGTGATCTTCTTGTTGCGCTCCTCGTTGTAGATCCGGATCTGGTCCTTGATGTTCTTCTCGAGTCGCTGTACCTCGTGGGTCTCGATGTCGAGCGCTCGCTCGTCCTTGTCGACCCCTTTGCGCGAGAAGATCTGCACGTCCACGACGTGACCCTCGATGCCGGGCGACACCCGCAGCGAAGCGTCTCGCACGTCACCCGCCTTCTCGCCGAAGATCGCGCGGAGCAGCTTCTCCTCGGGGGTCAGCTGGGTCTCGCCCTTGGGCGTCACCTTGCCGACGAGGATGTCGCCAGGGCGAACGAGCGCCCCGATCCGCACGATTCCGCTGTCGTCGAGGTCCTTAAGCGCGGCCTCGGAGACGTTGGGGATGTCCCGAGTGATCTCTTCCGGTCCGAGCTTGGTGTCTCGCGCTTCGACCTCCTTTTCCTCGATATGGATCGACGTGTAGTAGTCGTCCTTCACGAGCTTCTCGGAGACGAGGATGGCATCCTCGAAGTTGTAGCCGCGCCAGGGCATGAAGGCGACCAGGATGTTGCGGCCCAGCGCCAGCTCGCCGAGATCGGTGCTCGGACCGTCGGCGAGAACTTCGCCCTTGGTGACGCGCACGCCCTCGGCAACGATCGGCTTCTGGCTCACGCAGGTGTTCTGGTTGGAGCGACGGAACTTCGTGAGCTGGTAGATGTCGGCGCCGAACTCCTTCGACTCACCGGTCTCGCTGTCCTCGCCCTCGACGCGAACGATGATCCGCTCGGAATCGACGGTGTCGACGATGCCGTTGCGCTGAGCGAGCACCACCGCGCCGGAATCCCGCGCGACGATCCCTTCGAGTCCGGTACCGACGATCGGGGCTTCGGCCTTGAGCAACGGAACGGCCTGGCGCTGCATGTTCGAGCCCATCAGCGCGCGGTTGGCGTCGTCGTGCTCGAGGAACGGGATGAGCGCCGCCGCGACCGACACCAGCTGCTTGGGGCTGATGTCCATGAAGTCGACTCGGTCTGGCTCGACGGTGACGAAGTCGCCGCCGGCCCGCGAGATGACTTGATCGCCGGTCAGATTCCCCTTGTTGTCGAAGGTGGCGTTGGCTTGCGCGATGATGTAGCGCTCTTCCTCCCACGCCGTCAAGTACCAGGCGTGCGGCTCGCACTCGACGAGCTTCTTCTTGCTGCTCGCGAGCTTGGCATTTGCCGCCTCGAGCTCATCGCCGGTGATGATCTCGCCCAGCTTGAAGGGGCCTCTGCCGATGCGCACGACCCGATGGTGGTCGATGACCCGGCCGTCCTCGACCTTCTTGTAGGGGCTTTCGATGAAGCCGTAGTCGTTGATTCGCGCAAATGTTGCGAGCGATGAGATGAGACCGATGTTCGGTCCTTCGGGAGTCTCGATCGGGCAGATGCGGCCGTAATGCGAGGCGTGCACGTCGCGCACCTCGAAACCAGCGCGCTCGCGGGAGAGGCCTCCCGGGCCGAGCGCCGACAAGCGGCGCTTGTGGGTCACCTCGGAGAGCGGATTCGTCTGGTCCATGAACTGCGACAGCTGCGAGGATCCGAAGAACTCCTTGATGGCCGCGATCACCGGCTTGGAGTTGATGAGATCGTGCGGCATCGCCGAGTCGATGTCCTGATGGACCGACATCTTCTCTTTGATGGCGCGCTCCATGCGAACGAGACCGACGCGGAACTGGTTCTCGAGAAGCTCGCCGACCGTGCGTACGCGCCGGTTGCCGAGATTGTCGATGTCGTCGACGCGGCCGACGTCGCGGTGCAGCTGCAGCAGGTACTCGACGACCTTGATGAAGTCGTCGGCCGAGAGGGTCTTCTGCTCGACCGGCACGTCGCTGTCGAGCTTGATGTTGAACTTGAAGCGCCCCACCCGCGAAAAGTCGTAGCGCTTGGCGTCGAAGAACATCCCGTAGAACAGCGATCGCGCGCTCTCGAGCGTCGGCGGGTCGCCGGGGCGCATGCGCCGATAGATCTCGATCAGCGCCTCTTTCGAATCCTTCGTCGTGTCCTTGGCGAGGGTCGTCGACAGAATGTTGCCGGGCAGATCCCACTCCGGAAAGAACACCTCGAGGGGGGAGTGCTCACGGCCCTTCAGCTGATCGAAGAGATCGTCGGGAGCCTGGTCGTTTGCCTCGAAGATCACCTCTCCGGTGTCCAGGTCGACGACGTCTGCGATGAACAGAGCCCGCTCGAGCTCACTCGTCCTGACCTCGACCTTCTGCTCGCCCTCGGCGAGCTTCGCCAGCTCCTCCTCGTCGACCTTGATCCCCGCGAAAAGTCGATAGACCTCGCGGCGACCGCGGCTATTCCGATCGCGGATCCCCTCGCGTATTGCGACCTCGGGCGGCAGGGTGAGCTCGGCTTTGCTCTTCGATTTCGGCTCGAGGGCGATGGCCGTGTAGAACCGCCGCAGGATCGCTTCGTTGGTCTCGAGGCCGAGGGCGCGCAGGAAAACGGTCCCATGGAACCGCCGCTTGCGATCGATCCGGACGTTCAGCACTTCCTTGCGGTCGTATTCGAACTCCACCCACGAGCCGCGGTACGGGATGATCTTGGCCAGGAAGCTGCGCGGTCCTTCATTGGTGAAGAACACGCCGGGGCTGCGATGCAGCTGGCTGACGATAACTCGCTCGGTACCGTTGATCGCGAAGGTGCCGTGGTCGGTCATCAGCGGTATCTCACCGAAGTAGACCTCCTCTTCCTTCGCGTCTCGCATCATCTTGGTGCCGGTCTCCGGGTCCTTGTCATAGACGAAGAGCCGGAACGTCGCGCGCAGCGGCACCGCGTAGGTCATCCCACGCTCCTGGCACTCGGAAATCGAATACGCGAGCTGGAGATCGACCGGATCGCCGCAAATGTCGCACTTGGTGACCCGGTTCTTGTTGACCGCACCGCACTCGGAGCAGGCGACCGTATCCTCATGAGGATGGTCGGTCATGATCTTGGCACCGCAGTTGGTACAGGTCATGCGGAGATACTCGAGGCCTTGCAGGTCGCCGCACTTGCACTGCCAGTCACCGATCGTGTACTTCACGAAGTCGAGTGCACAGGTCTCCCGGAAGTCGGAAAACGGGAAGAGGTTGGTGAAGACGGCCTGCAGGCCGTGGCTCACCCTCTCCTCGGGCAGAAGATTCATCTGCAGAAAACGCTCGTACGAGCGCCGCTGCACGTCGATGAGATTGGGGATCGGCAACGACGACTCGATCTTCGAGAAGTCCTTGCGCTCGCGCCGGTTTTCGGTTGTCTGGCTCATAGACCCTTCCTGTCGATACCGCTCAAGAAGACGTAAAGGCACACGATGCCGGTGCGGAGTTCGGAGCTCCGCTCGCAGGCACTACCTGTCGACTCTCTGCAAATTCTGAAAGTCAGGACTACTTGAGCTCCACCTGGGCTCCAGCCTCTTCGAACTTCTGCTTGATCTCTCCCGCCTCATCCTTCGAGACACCCTCTTTCACTGCGCAAGGCGCGGACTCGACCAGCTCTTTGGCGTCCTTGAGACCGAGGCTCGTGACCTCGCGGACCGCCTTGATGACGTTGATCTTCTTGTCGCCGAGCGCGGTCAGGGTGACGGAGAACACGTCCTGCTCTTCGGCCGCGGCCTCGCCAGGGGCCGCCGCACCGACCACAGCCACGGGCGCGGCCGCAGCCGCCGCCGACACGCCGTAGTGCTCCTCGAGGGACTTGACCAGCTCGTTGAGCTCGAGGACCGACATCTCGTCGATCTGCTTGATGAAATCTTCGCTCGCAATAGCCATTTCGATCTCCTTCGACCTCGGCAGTCGACCTGCCTCGGGTCTTGTTTTCAGTATCCACCCGGCGGTCAGGCCGAAGCGTTCTCCTTGGACTGTTCTTTTGATTGTCGGATCTGGTCCAGAACCAGCACGAAGTCTCGCGGAATCGCCGCCAGGGCTCTCACGAAACCACTCACCGGGGACTGCATCAGGTAGAGCAGCTTCGCGAGCAGCTGCTCCCTGGACGGCAGATCCGCGATTTCGCTCACCTGCTGCGCGGTGATGGGTTGGCCGTCGACGAGGCCGCCCTTGAACTCGAATGTCGGCACCTGTTTCGAGAACTCGGTCAGCGTCTTGGCGATCGACACCGGATCGTCGCCGTAGGCGATGGCCGTCGGTCCCACGAAATGCTCCTTGAGACCCCCGAGAGCCGCCCCTTCGATGGCTCGCAGCGCGATCCGGTTCTTGACCACGACGTATTGCCCCCCCGAGTCGCGCACCTTGTCGCGGAGGTCGGTGATCTGAGGAACCGTGATGCCTTGCGCCTTGATCAGGAAGACGTGCGGCGAGGCCACGACACTCTCCCTGTAGCTTTCGAGCAACGATTCCTTCTCTTCGCGGGTCAACGGCATGACTGTCTCCTTGGTCTCCTCAAACCTCGATCGCCGACAGCGCGGCGTCGTCGAGGCGGATGCCGGGGCCCATGGTGCTCGAGATGACTACCGACTTGAGGTACTTGCCCTTCGAGGCCGCCGGCTTCGCCTTGATCACGGCACCGATGAGGGCGCGAGCGTTGTCGCCGAGCTGCTCGACGCTGAACGATGCCTTGCCGAACGGCGCATGAATGATGCCGCTCTTCTCGACCCGAAACTCGATCTTTCCGGCCTTGATCTGACGGATCGCCTCGGCGAGATCGAAGGTCACGGTGCCGGTCTTGGGGTTGGGCATCATGCCGCGAGGACCAAGCACCCTACCGAGCTTGCCGGCGACCCCCATCATGTCGGGGGTCGAGACGACGGTGTCGAAGTCGATCCAGCCGCCCTCGATCTTCTTGGCGAGCTCTTCGCCGCCGACGTGGTCCGCGCCGGCTTCCTCGGCCTCTTTGACCTTCTCGCCCTGAGCGAAGACCAACACCCTGAGCTCGCGGCCGGTGCCGTGCGGCAGCACCAGCGTGCCGCGCACCATCTGGTCGGCGTGACGAGGATCGACCCCCAAGCGCAGGGCGATGTCGACGGTCTCGTCGAACTTCATGGTGGCGTTTTCCTTCGCCAGGTGGACGGCCTCATCGATCTGGTAGAGCCGATCCTCGACCTTGGCCGTCGCTTCTCGGTACTTCTTTCCGTGCCTTGCCACGTCTACCTCCCGGTCAGCCCTGGACCTCGATGCCCATCGACCGGGCGGTCCCTTCGATGATCCGCATCGCCGCCTCGAGAGAAGCGGCGTTGAGATCTTCCATCTTCGTCTTGGCGATCTCCTCCACCTGCGAGCGGTCGACCTTGGCCACCTTCTCTCGGTTCGGTTCGCCCGACCCCTTCTCGACTCCGGCCGCCTTCTTGAGCAGCACCGCCGCGGGCGGCGTCTTGGTGATGAAGGTATAGCTACGATCCGCGTAGACCGTGATCACCACCGGGATGATCATTCCGGGCTCGCCCTGGGTTCGGGCGTTGAAAGCCTTGCAGAAGTCCATGATGATCAAGCCCGCTTGACCGAGCGCCGGTCCGACGGGGGGCGCGGGACTCGCCTGCCCCGCCGGGATCTGCAGCTTCACCTGCCCGATGACTTTCTTTGCCATGGCTGACTCGTTTCCCTACAGCTTCTGGACCTGGCTGAAGTCGAGCTCGACCGGTGTCGCGCGACCGAAGATCGTGACCATGACCTTCAGCGTGTTGCGATCCAGATTGACCTCTTCCACCACCCCGGTGAAATTGTTGAACGGCCCGTCGATGATCTTGACCGGCTCGGCTTTGTCGAAGATGTACTTCGGCTTCGGCTTCTCCTTGGCGCTGACGACCTGTTCGAGGATCTGGTCGACCTCGGCCTGCGAGAGCGGCGTCGGCTTCTTGCCACTACCCACGAAGCCGGTCACCTTGGGTGTGTTCTTGACCACGTGCCAGGTCTCGTCCGACATCACCATCTCGACCAGGATGTAGCCGGGGAAGAACTTCCGCTGGAGCTCCTTCTTCTTGCCACCGCGGTACTCCACGATCGTCTCGGTCGGAATCCGGATGTCGCCGAACGCGTCGGCCTGATTGAGGGCCTCGGCCCGCTGCCTGAGCGTCTCCTTCACACGGTCCTCGAAACCCGAGTAGGTGTGGACGATGTACCACTTCATTCCGGACGCTTTGGGCGCCGACGGCGCGGCTTCCACCGCCTCGTCGGCCGAGGGCCTCAACGTCGATGGCACCTCGGCCACGACGTCCTCAGCCGGCTCCGACAGCTCCTCGAACGACTTGTCCATGTCCGAGCTCATCCGGTGACCACCTTCACGATGTACTCATAACCTCTGGCGATGACGAAATCGGCGGCGAACAGGAAGAGAGCGAAAACGAAGCTCGTGATGAGCACGACAGTGGTCGTGGCGACGACCTCGTCGCGGGTCGGGAACGTCACCTTCTTGATCTCGGAGCGCACCTCCGAAAGAAAGGTCTTGAACTGAGACAGCTTGCTGAGCATCGTTCTTGCCTTGGGTGGTTCTCTCGATAGTTCGAGCCGCGTTAGGGCCCGGATGAAGAAACTGGCAGGCCAGGAGGGATTCGAACCCCCAACATTCGGTTTTGGAGACCGACGCTCTACCAGTTCGAGCTACTGGCCTTTGTGGATTCAGACTCCTCGATTCAGCTACCTATTCGATGATCTCGGTGACGGTGCCGGCGCCGACGGTGCGGCCGCCCTCACGGATCGCGAACCGCACCCCCTGCTCCATCGCGATCGGAGCGATCAGCTCC
>CALZKB010000039.1:0-8414 GCA_945787575.1 Thermoanaerobaculia bacterium
GCCGTTTCCCGCCGCTCGAGGGAGAGCGAGAAGCTTCCGCCCTCGATCCGCCAACCCACGTCGCCAGCGAATACGCACAGCTCCACGCCGGCCGCCGCCCCCAACTCCTCGGCGAGGCGCGGGGCGACGCTCGAATCGCTATAGGCCTCGAAACTCGACACCAGTCCATACGGGGTGAGCACTACGTCACCGGGTCGGCGCAGGGCTGCCGTCTCATTCCAACCACCACGCGCGAGCGCCGCACGCACCGCCGGCAGCACGTTGGTCAGCGGTTGTCCTCCCGCGAGGCCGTGATCCGACAGGAGGATCGCCTGAAAGGGCGCGGTCCGCTCCCGCGCCGCGGCGATTCCTTCATCGACCGCCCGCAGCATCGGATCGAGCCCCGTCGGTCCCCGCAGGTGACCCGCCGTGTCGGTGTCGGCCAGGTAGACGGTGAAGATCGACCGATCGTCGGCGACGAACTCCTCGAGCGCCCGCCCGAACTCGCGGATGCCGGCCCTGACCGGACGTGCGGCGTGGAGCGCGTTACGGAGAGGCCCTGGCCGCTGCCAGTCGAAGAAGGTCCGCCACGGAAACGCGATGTCGAAGTAACTCCACGGCCCGCCGCCTCGGCGCCGCTCGCGTTCTCGATCGTAGAAGCGCGGTTCGTAGCCGGGAGATCGGTGCATGCCCAACGGGCCGAGAATCCCCGGCAGCGCGATGCTCGTACTCGACGGGAAAGTGCTGATCAGGGGGACTGGCGGACCGAAGTCTCCGAACGCACCCTCGGCCCCTTCGGACAGCCGCTCGACCGTTCGAAACGGCACCGCGTCGAGCACGACCAGCAGGGTGCGTCGAGGCTCCGCGCCGTGGGAAGGCCCGGCAGCCAGAAGAACGGTCAGCAAGTACCACCCGCTCCAGCGCGGTCCACTCATGGTGCGACGACCTCGAGCACCCAGTCGGCGATCCGCTCGGAGCCCGCCCTGACCCTGCGTTCGAGCCGTCGTAGCGGGATCCAGACGCCCGGTCGGACTAGCGCCGCCATTACCACCCTCCGCCGATCAACCGTACCGGAGGGGTTCCGAAGCGCTTCGAAGTCGAGCGGCAGATCCTCGTCCACCGGGTCGCAAACGCAGCGCGCGATCACGACCGGCAGGCCGGCCTCGGCACAGATCGCCATCCAGCCGGCGCTCTCGAGATCGACGACCGCTGTCGCGGCTCCGACCACGAGGTCCGCCAATCGCCGTTTGGCCTCCGCTCGCCAGACGATCGCCGGTGAGCTGACCACCGCGCCGGCCTGGACCGAGCGTGCCCGGAGCCCCTTGGTGAGCCAGCCGGTGGGCTCCGAGGTGAGCTCGGCGCCGGTGGCGGCGTCGATGACCCGTTCGGCGATCACCAAGTCTCCCGCTTCCAGCTCTGGACTCAAGCCGCCGCCGACCCCGACGCCGAGTACGACATCCAGGGAACGCGCAGAGGAGAGGGCGCGGAGCGCCGCGCTGCTCTGGGAAGCGCCCTCGCCGGTGGTCGCCAGCAGCATTTCGCGTCCGCCTGTCTCGCACTCGATCCATCGACCGGGTTGCGGCGGCCGCTTCCCGGCAAGGCGCCACGAAAGAGAGGCCAGCTCCTCGGCCATGGCCGCGACTACGGCGACCGTCATCGGACGTACCCGTGATCGCGGTACCAGGCGACCGCTCGCGCGAGGGCCACCTCCGGGGAGCCGGGCTCGTAGCCGAGCTGGCGCCGCGCCTTGCTGCTGTCGAAGTACATCTTGTGGCGAGCGAGCTGGATCGCCTCGAGCGGCAGCCACGGCTCGCGCGGGAGCACGCGACTGATCGTCGTATCCACGGCGGCGAGCGACAGCGGCAGCCAGTGCGGTAGACGCAGGCGCGGCGCCGCCAGGCCGGTGATTCTGGATAGCGTCCGGAGGATCTCCGAGAGCGTCATGTTGCGGCCGCCCAAGATGTACTCTTCGCCCTTCCGCCCACGCTTGGCTGCCAGCAGATGCCCGCGAGCGACGTCCCGTACGTCGACGAGATTGAGTCCGGTGTCGACGTACGCCGGCATCCGGCGATTCAGAAAGTCGAGAATGATCTTACCTGTCGCGGTCGGCTTGTGGTCCCCCTCTCCAACCGGTGCCGACGGGTGGACGATGACGATGTCGAGTCCGCGGCCGGCCCAGCGCTTCGCCTCTTGCTTGGCGAGGAACTTGCTCCGTTTGTAGTGGCCGACCATGTCGGTGAGGCCTACGTTGCTGGTCTCGTCGGCAGCCGAATCGTCCGCCATCGGCCCGAGTGTCCCGACGGTGCTCGTGTAGATGACCCGCCGCACCGCACTCTCGGCGCACGCCCGTAGGACGTTCGCCGTTCCGTCGACGTTCGAGGCGTACATCTCCTCGGGCTTGCGCACGAAGAGCCGATAGTCGGCGGCGCAGTGGTAGACGAGCTCGCAACCATCGATCGCAGCGGTAACCGACTCGGCATCCCGCAGGTCGCCGAAGACCACCTCCGCTCGCGATCCCTCGAGATTGAGGCGTGAGCTCGATTCGCGAAGCAGGCAGCGAACCCCGGCTCCCTCCTCCTCGAGGACTCGGAGAAGGTGTCCCCCGACGAAGCCCGATGCTCCCGTGAGAAGGACCGTCATCGCTGAGCTGCTAGCCCAACAGGTTCCACGCTGCGAGGCGCGCCATGTCGCGCGGACTCCTGCGCAGATCCATCACCACCGAGCCCTCGAATCCCGAGTGCATGGCGCAGTTCTGACAGAGGTCGTCCTGGCGCGACTCCCAGTAGTCCCAGTCCGTGCCGTTCCAGAACTCCTCCCAAGACCACGTGTGCGACTTGCCGATCAGGTAGCACGGGCCCTTCCAGCCTTTCGGTGTGAAGGTCACCGTGCTCCACGGCGAGCACGAATAGTCGCGCTGACCTGCGGCAAACTCGAGAAACATCGGGGTCGACGTGAAGCGGTACTTTCTGGAGAGCTCGAGGACACGCCGGAACTTCATCTGCATGTCTTCCCGCGTGAGGAAGATGTCGCGCTCCACGCTCTCGTACTGATATCCGGGCGAGATCAACATCCCGTCGACCCCGAGCCCGAAAAGCAGTTCGCACAGCTGTTCGATCTCGTCGATGTCCGTCTCTTTGAAGATCGTGGTGTTGGTGAGGACGTGGTAGCCGCGGCCCTTCGCCTCGTCGACCATCTCGATCGCCTTGTCGAAAACTCCATCGCGGGCGCAGACGGAGTCGTGGGTCTCGCGCATGCCGTCGAGGTGGATATTGATCGTCAGTCGGCGGTGCGGCTCGATGACCCCGAGGACCTTTTCGTCGAGCAGCAAGGCGTTAGTGCACAAGTAGATGTGGCGCCTGCGCGCTATGATCTCCGCCACCAGCTCGCGCAGCTCCGGATAGACGGTCGGTTCACCGCCGCAGATCGACACCGCGGGAGCTCCGCAATCATCGACCGCCTGGAGACAGCTCTCGAGCGGCAGCCGGTCCTCGAGCTTGCCGGTGTGGCGCTCGCTGGCACAGCCGATACAAGCGAGATTGCAGGTGTAGAGCGGTTCGAGCATCAGCACGAACGGAAAACGCTTGTTGCCCTGGGCCGCCTGACGAATCTGGTGACCGATCATGTCGGTCGTGATGTGAATGGGAAAGCGCATCTCTCGAGCCCTTCACTGAGCCTCGGCCCTGGTGTCGCCGACCGCGAACGGATCGTCTCCTTGCCCGAGCCGGCGGAAGGTGGTCAACGCGAGCAGCGGAAAGTACGTCGCGTAGAGGTGGTAGCGTAGATAGAAGACCTGCGGAAAGCCCGTGCCGGTCCCCGTGGCCTCCTGCTGGGCGAGTAGATAGTCGATGCCGGCGGTAGAGGCGTCGCTCTCGGCTTCTCCCGCCGCCTCGAGACCCAACAGCGCCCAGGCGGTTTGGCACGCCGTGCTCGGGCCTTTTCCTTTGCGACCGGCGTCGCGGTAGGTGTCGGGGAGCTCACCCCAACCGCCGTCGGGGTTCTGGCACGACCGCAGCCACGCGGCTCCCCGCTGGAGCGCCCGGTCCGACGGCTCCGCACCGGCCAGACGCAGCCCACACAGCGCCAGCCAGGTGCCGTAGAGGTAGTTGCAGCCCCACCGGCCGTACCAGGAGCCGTCCTCCTCTTGCTCGGCCCGAATGAAACGGACGGCGCGCCGGATCTGGAGCGCTGAGCGGGAGAAGCCCCTGCGGACGAACGCTTCGATCACCCGCGCAGTGATGTCGACGGTAGCCGGATCGACCATCGCGTTGTGATCGGCAAAGGGGATGTACTTCAAGAACTCCCGGTCGCAGTCTTTGTCGAAGGACGCCCAGCCGCCGTCGCGATTCTGCATGCCGCTCAACCATTCGGTGCCTCGTCGTAGGGCTCCGTCGACGCGAGCCTGCTCTCGGTTGTCGACGAAGTGCACTTTGGAGAGGGTTGTCAGCACTTGAGCGGTGTCGTCACAGTCCGGGTAGAACTCGTTCGCGTACTCGAAGAACCAGCCCCCAACGACGTCGTGTTGGCTCTTCACCTTCCAGTCGCCGGGCGTCCTGACCTCCCGATCGAGCAGCCACTCAGCGGCGCGATGCACCTCCGGAGCGTCCGGTGCGATGTCGGTCTCGAGCAGTGCGTTGAGCGCCAGCGCAGTATCCCAGACCGGCGAAAAGCAGGGCTGGATTCTCAGCGACTCGTCGTCCTCGATCCCCAGCCGTTCGAGATGCTCGACCTGACTCACCACGATCGGATCGTCGGCTGCGAGGCCGAGCGCTCGAAACGCGTAGATAGTGTTCACGATCGGCGGGAAGATAGCGCCCAACCCGTCGCTCTTGTCGAGCCGCTGGACGATCCAGGCGTGGGCTCGATCGATCGCCAGCCGTCGAAGCCGGGGCAGCGGCGCCTTCTCGTAGACCTTGAGCGCGGCGTCGGTGCCCCAGAAGAACTTCGACCAAGCGACCGCCGCCAGCGATTCGCGGCGACCGTTGGGTAGCGCCGCGGGGACGTCGAGTAGCTCCGGGATCGCGGCCTCGGCTGGCACCTCGCAGTGCGGCTTGAGCGCCCAGATGATCGACAGTGGAACGACGATCGCTCGCGACCACGACGACATCTCGTAGATGTTGAACGGAAACCAGGAGGGCAGCAGGATGAGCTCCGGCGGCACCGCCGGACACTTCGCCCACGGGTACTGGCCGAAGACCGCCAGATAGGTCTTCGTGAAGGAGTTGCAGGCGTGGATCCCGCCGAGCGCGCGGGCGACGCTCGCCGCTCTGCGCATGTGCAACGCCTCGCGCGAGTCGCCGGCGATCTTGAGGGCGAAGTAGGCCTTCACCGTCGCGTTGACGTCCGCCTCGCCGCCTGGGTAGTTGCACCATCCACCGTCTTCGTTCTGGCTCTCCCTCAGATGACGAGCCGCCTTGCGCAGCTTCGCTTCGTTGCGTCGGCCGAGGAAGAAGAGCGTGAGGATGTACTCCGACTCCAGAATCGAGTCGCCCTCGAGCTCGGCGCACCAATGACCGTCAGGCTGCTGCAGCTCGAGAAGAAAGCGTGCCGCACGATCGACCGAGTCGTCGATCGACAATGGTTCGGAGGCGCTCGCCAGGGTGTCTGCCGGCGGCGCCACAAGTGAGAAGCGCAGGGGATCGACGATGTCCACGGTTTTCGAGGTCCTCCTTGTTGAGGGGAGCTTTTACCACAGTCATCCGAGCTTCTACCAGACCCTACGCGCGACCGTCACCACCGGACTTCAGCGCTCTGGTAGATTCGGCGCCCGCAACCGGCAGCCGCCAATAACGGAGAACTCCAGTTTGACAGCCAACTCTTCCCAGCAATCCGGTAAAGAGATCGTCGTCACCGGCTCCCTCGCCTTCGACCACATCATGACTTTCCCTGGACTGTTCAAGGATCACATCCTTCCGGACAAGCTCCACGTCATCAACATCTCCTTCCTCGTCGACCGCCTCGAGAAGAACCGTGGCGGATGCGCCGGCAACGTCGCCTACTCGCTGGCACTCCTCGGCGAGCGGCCGCGCATCGTCGGCACCGCCGGTCACGACTTCGCCGACTACGCAGCCTTCCTCTCCGCGAGAGGTGTCGACACCAGCTCCATTCGGATCATCGACGACGAGAGCACGGCATCGGCCTTCATCACGACCGACCAGTCGGACAGCCAGATCCAAGGGTTTCACGTCGGAGCGATGGCTCGGGCTCCGGAGCTGAGCCTTCGAGAGCTCATCGGCGAAGCGAGGCTGTGTATCGTCTCTCCCGACGACCCCCGAGCGATCCAGCGGCACTGCCAAGAGGCACGCGAGCTGGGAGTGACCTTCTTCTTCGACCCGTCGTTCCAGGTGACCCACCTCGACGGGCCTGATCTGAGGGACTGCGCGCGCGGCGCCAAAGCGATGCTATTGAACGACTACGAGTACGCGGTGTTCGAAGAGAAGACCGGCTACCGCAGAGACGCGATCTTCGAGCTCGTCGACGTCGCGGTGATCACCCTCGGCGAGCAGGGGAGCCGTATCTTACGGGCCGGCGAGTCCCCGATCGAGGTGCCGCCTGCCGCGGTCGCCGAGCCGGTGGATCCGACCGGTGCCGGCGACGCTTACCGGGCCGGTTTCCTGGCTGGATGGAATTCGGGCTTCGAGCTCACCGTTTGCGGGCGCATGGGAAGCATCGCCTCTGCCTTCGCCGTCGAGCAATACGGGACTCAGGCCCACGACTACACCCGCGCCGAATTCGATCGCCGCTACGCCGAGAACTTCGGCTCCGTGCCCGGATGATGCGCGGAGTGGCGCGAGCCCGCGGCAGGTGCTCGGCGAAACGCCGGGCTCTCGTCGCCGCAGTCGTGGTCGTAGCCTCGGCGAGCGAAGTCGTAGCGCTCGAGGAGCTCGTCGCGAAGGGCGATCTCGCCTGGGAGCGCCGCGCCGAGGGGCACGAGGGGGCGCTGGCATCGGCCGCTCCGATCGAAGCTGCCGTCGCCGCCTACGAGCAAGCGCTCGAGGTCGATTCTGGCAACCTCGAGGCTCGTTGGAAGCTCATGCGAGCGCTCTTCTTCCTGGGCGAGCACGTCGTGACCGACCGCGAACGGCAGCTCGAGATCTTCGAGCGCGGTCGCGATCTCGGGTCGGACGGACTCGATCGCCTGGGCGGCTCGAAGGAGCTGCTCGCTCTCGAACCGACCGAGCTCCGCGCCCGACTCGGGGACTCGCGAACGGCGGCTGCCGAGATCTTCTTTTGGTCGGCCGTTCACTGGGGTCTCTGGGGACGGACGCGCGGCAAGTTCGCTTCCGCGCGAGAGGGGGTCGCCGGCAAGATCAGCGACCGCGCCCTCGCTTCCATCGCCCTCGACCCGACCATCGAGAACGGTGGCGGGCATCGCGTCCTCGGCCGACTCCATACGGAGGCTCCGAAGATTCCTTTCATCACCGGTTGGATCGACCGGGAGACCGCGGTGCGCGAGCTCGAGGCGTGCCTGGAGGTGGCACCCGACGATCTGACCACTCGCCTTTACCTCGGGGAGGCGCTGATCGAGTTCGACCCCGCGCGCCGCGCCGAGGGCGTGACCATACTTCGCGATATCGTCGAACGAAAGCCGCAGCCCGGCTGGCTCGTCGAAGAGCTATCCGCGATCGAAGATGCGCGACGTCTTCTCGACCGAGTCGACAGCTGATTTGCACCGACAGGAGCGAGACCTTGACCGACCCAGATCACCTTCATGACGACATCATCTACCCCTCCGCCATCGGCTTCGTGCTGGTTCACGTCGCCTGTCTCGCGGCAATCTGGACGGGGGTGACGGCAACCTCCTTGGTGCTGTGCGCCGCCTTCTACCTGATCCGGATGTTCGCGATCACGGCGGGCTTCCATCGCTACTTCTCGCACCGCTCGTTCAAGACCTCGCGTCTCTTCCAGTTCATCCTCGCCTATGTCGGGCAGACGTCGGCTCAGTCAGGCACCATCTGGTGGGCGGCGAAGCACCGGGAGCACCACGCCCATTCCGACCTGCCGACCGACGTTCACTCACCGGCCCAGCACGGTTTCTTCTTCGCCCATCTCGGCTGGATCTTCAAGAAGCCCCATTCCGGGGCCGACTACTCGAGCGTCCCGGACCTCACCCGCTACCCTGAGCTCGTCTGGCTCGATCGCCGACACCTGTTTCCGGCCGTCACCCTAGCCCTTCTCTGCCTCGCGATCGACGGCTGGCCGGGTCTCGTCGTGGGCTTCTTCTGGAGCACCGTCCTCGTCTATCACGGCACTTTCGCCATCAACTCACTCGCCCACTGTTTCGGCAGCCAGCGCTACGTCACCGGCGACGACTCCCGCAACAACCTCTGGCTCGCGTTGATCACCCTCGGTGAGGGCTGGCACAACAACCATCATTACTACCAGGCCTCGATCCGCCAGGGTTTCCGGTGGTGGGAGATCGACCCGACCTACTACGG
>CALZKB010000039.1:8431-56442 GCA_945787575.1 Thermoanaerobaculia bacterium
ACGGGCTCAAGGCGATGTCGTGGATTTGCTTGGTGTGGGAGCTGCGAACGCCGCCCGCGACCGTGCTCGCCGGCGAGAAACGCCCCCCTGCCCCGATCGTCGAGCGGGTTGCCCGACAGCTCGCCGAGCACTTCAAGCTCGACCAGGCGAGCGCCCAGGCCCGCGAGGTGATCGCCCAGAGCAGGGCGCTCGAGGCGATGCGCGAGCGCGGCGCCGAAGCTCGGGAGCATCTCGCGGAGCTGGTCCGCGACATCCATCTCCCGGAGCTGCCGAGCCTCGAGACGCTGCGACGCCAGGCCGAGCAGAGCCTCGCCAACACGCCGGCCCTCGACGACATCGTCGCGCGAGCGCGCGAGATACTCGTCGAGACGTTCTGCGACCGCTGGGCGCCGCCCGTCGTCCAGCCGGCGGGCTGACGGCGCCGTCCGTCAGTCGCGCAGGAACCTCCAAGACCGCGGCACGAGCCGCGGGACCCGACGATAGTAGTCGTCGTAGGCCACGCCGAAGCGTCGGCGGAGCTCGCGCTCCTCGAGAATCGCGATCCCGTAGAAACCCACGCCCGTCGCCAGTGTCATCCAGTAGAGACCACCGATGTTGAGAATCAGAGCCCAGCCGGCCAGGCCGATCATCACGTCGAGGTAGCGCGGATTACGGGTGTGAGCGTAGATCCCTTCGGTCAGCAGGACGCCGGTCTCACCTCGCTTGAGCTCCGGGACTCCGACCAGAGTCCGCAGCTTGAGATGCCGCCGGCACTTGGCCTCGATCACGACCGCGACGGCATAAAGAGCGAGCCCGAGGGCCACGAGGACCGGGCGCATCGGACCGCGGTCGCCGAGGCCCGGCTCCCGAAACTGCCAAGCGATACCCCCAACGAGGACCATCGCCAAGGTCGCCACTGAGTAGGCGACTGCCAGACCCCGGCGGCGCCAGAACGCCGCCAGCGGGTGGATGAGCAGCCAGAAGCCCACGGCCGCCGGCAGGGAGAGCCACAAGCTCAGAGCGACGTAGTAGCGTGCCGACTCCAGCCAACTCGGCACACTCATCGTGAATCTCGACGCCGTGGCCAGCTGCGAGCGCTGGTCAATTCACCGTGGACGGTTCGCACAAGACGAACGGCGCGATGTCGACGTCGAACGGCTCGCCGTCGTCGTCGATCATCTGATAGCTCCCCTCCATCTTGCCGACGTCGGTCGACAGCGGGCAGCCTGAGGTGTATTCGAACGCATCGCCCGGCTCCAGGATCGGCTGCTCGCCGACGACACCCGGGCCCTGGACCTCTTCGACTCGGCCGACGCCGTCGGTGATCACCCAATGCCGATTCAACAGCTGGACGGTGCCCGCGCTCTCATTGCGTATGGTGACCTGGTAAAGGAAGAACCATTTGCCTTGCGCCGGCTGCGAGCGCTGCGGATCGAACCGCGGACGAACGCGCACCCGGATACCCCGGGTCACGGCTTCCGAAGAGAACGATTCGTTGGTCTTGCCCGCAGTCACGCCGAGCCAGTTCTATCACGACGCTCGGCGCCGAGACGAAGGAGGAGGAATGCGTACTCGAACGCCCTTTCCCTCAGGTAGGCGTAGCGACCGGAGGGGCCGCCATGCCCCGCGCTCAGATCGATCTTCAGCAGCAACGGATTGTCATCCGATTTCAAAGCCCTCAGCTTGGCGACCCATTTTGCCGGTTCCCAGTACTGGACGCGGGGGTCGTTCAGCCCCGCTGTCACGAGCATCGCCGGATAGTCCGTCTCGCGTACGTTGTCGTACGGTGAGTACGAGAGCATCGCCTCGAAAAGCTCTTTGTCGGCTGGGTCGCCCCACTCCTCGTACTCGATCACGGTCAGCGGGATCGTTTCGTCGAGCATGGTGTTGACGACGTCGACGAACGGAACCGACGCGAGGACGACGGCGAACAGATCGGGGCGGAGGTTGACGGCGGCCCCGAGCAGGAGGCCGCCGGCGCTCCCCCCGCGAATCGCCAACCGTTTGGGCGACGTGTAGCCATCGTCGACGAGAAGCTCGGCGGCCGCGATGAAATCGGTGAATGTGTTGCTCTTGGCGAGCATCTTGCCGTCGTCGTGCCAGCTCTCTCCCATCAGCGCGCCGCCCCGGACGTGGGCGATCGCGCAGACGAACCCGCGATCGAGCAGGGTCAGGTGGAGCGAAGAGAAGACGGGATCGACGGTCACGCCGTAGGCGCCGTAGGCGCCGAGCAGGCACGGATTCGTTCCGTCGAGGGCGAGGTCGCGCCGGTGGACGATCGAAACGGGCACCTCGACGCCGTCCGGGGCGCTCGCCATGAGTCTCCGCGTCTCGTAGAAGTTCGGGTCGTATCCGCCGACGACCTCCTCCCGCTTGGCGACCTCCAGCCGCCGCTCCGACACCCGGTAGTCGAAGACCGTCGACGGGGTGACCAGCGACGAATAGCCGAAACGATAGCGGTCGCTATCGAATTCGGGGTTGCTCCCCGCCCAGAGGGCGTAGACGCTCTCGGGCAGCTTCACACGATAGTCCGGATCGCCGTCGAACGACCGCAGCCGAAGATGCAGCAGACCGCCCTCGCGCTCGCCGAGGACCATCCGGTCGGCGAAAGGATCGATCCATTCGACGGTCACCTCGGAGCGATGGGGGATGAGCTCCGTCCAGTCCTCCATCGCCGTGGCGTCGAGAGAAGTCTCCATCACCCGGAAGTTCTTGGCTTCGAGATTGGTGTGTACGTAGAAGCGGTCGCCGCGATGGCCGATGTCGTACTCGACGTCGGGGCGCCTCTCAGCGAAGCACCTGAACGACCCCTCTGGGTCGTCGGCTTCGAGAATATGGACCTCCGAAGTCACGCTGCTGGCCACGGACAGAACCAGATAGGCGCGGCTGCGAGTGAGCCCGACGTCGACGAAGAAGCGCTCGTCCGCCTCCTCGAAGACGACGGCGTCGGCGTTGGCATCGTCGCCCAGACGATGGCGATGAACCCGGTAAGGCCGGTGCGCGGCGTCGAGCGTCGTGTAGAAGAGCGTCCGATCGTCGGCTGCCCAGGCGAGCGAGTAGTAGACGTCCTCGATCCGGTCCGCCAGCAGGTCGCCAGAGTCGAGGTCGCGAATCACCAGGCGGAACTTCTCGTCACCGTCGGTGTCGAACGAGTAGGCGAGATAGCGATGGGTGTTGCTAACCGCGAGGTTTCCGAGCTCGAAGTAATCGTGGCTCTCGGCCAGAGCGTTGACGTCGAGGAGGATCTCCTCTTCGCTATCGAGGCTGCCTCGTTTTCGGCAGTGGATCGGGTAGGCCTTTCCCTCCTCGGTGCGAGCGTAGTAGTGGAAGTCGCCGTCGCGTGACGGCGGCGACGAATCGTCCTCGCGGATGCGCCCGAGCATCTCCCTGTAGAGCGCCTCCTGGAGTTCCTTGGTCGGCTCCATCACCGTCGACGTGTAGGCGTTCTCCGCTTCGAGGTAGGCCATGACCTCAGCGGATTCGCGATCGCGCAGCCAACCGTAATCATCGACCAGCACCTGGCCATGCACCGTTCTCACTCGTCTCTCGCGCCGCGCCAGGGGAGGCGCCGGACGGCTCAAGCGCCTGGCTCCAACCGCCCGAGAACGGTGAGTCGATCGAGGTGGGCGACGATCTGACTTTAAGCCAGCGGAAAGGCCATCGGCGCGAGATCCTCGGAGACTTCGCTTCGGATCTCCGCCGGCTTCTGCAGTCCGCTGCGCCAAGCCGCCAGCACCTTGACCTCGCGCCACAGTCGATGCCGGCGGTACTCCTCGAGCTTACCGGCGGCGTCGAGCACGGTCGGTCCGTGTGCGGGAAAAAGGGTCCTGGGAGCGAGCGCCTCGAGTCGCTCGAGGGTTTCGAGATACTGCTGCATGTCCCCCTCGGGAGGGTCGATTACAATGGTCCCGAATCCGGCCACGACGTCGCCTGCGACGAGCGAGCCGAGCTCCTCGTGCAAGAAAGCCAAGTGACCGCGGGCGTGTCCCGGTGTGTGAATGGCCCGCACCGTGAAGCCGTCGTCGAGTGACGTCCGCTCGCCGTCCTCGATCTCGCGATCGACCTCGACCTGCCCCTCGAGCCTTCGGGCGGTCGCCGCATGCGCGGCGATCGCCAGCCCGCACCGCTCGCGCAGAGCCGTCGCCCCGCCGACATGGTCCGGATGATGATGGGTCAGCCAGATCTCCCGCACCCGGCGACCCAGCGTTCGCGGCGCCGACTCGACGGCCTCCGCCAGCCAGTCGATCTCGCGCTCGAACGGGCTTCCCGGATCGATCAGCACCGCATCGCCGGTGCCCAGCAAGTAGCAGTTGGTGAAGGCGGCGGGAGGGAGAGTGGGGGTGCGAACCGGCAAGAGGACGACGCCCGGCCGGAACTCGACAAGCCGGAACGGGCCGAGATTCGCGTCCTCGGGAAGCCGCATCCGCTCGCGGCCGGCGACCACCCCCTGCTCGTCGAGAACGGCTAGCAGATGGAGGATCGGTGGTGCCGTGAGCACCTCGCCCCGCTTCCAGCGCGCCAGCGCCTCGCGAGGCCGGATCCACTCGCCGCCGACCGCTTCGACGGTGTCGGCGGTGGGCTGAATCGGCTCGGCAGCCGGCCATTCGAGAAGGAAGAAGCGGTTGTCGAACCGCAGCGGTCCGAGCGGTGGGGTCAGCCAGCGGCCGGCGTAGACCAGCCGCGAGGCGTCGAGTCCGACCGCGAGCTCCGCCACGACCTCGCGGAACTCCAGCCGGCGCCCGATCGAAGCTTCGCGCAGCTCGAGAAGTCGATCGGAGGTGGCACTCTCCTCGAGTCCGGGCAGGACGCCGACTTCTTCGAAGAGCTCGCGCAGCGCGGCCGCCGTCACGCCGGGCGCGAGAATCGGCTCGAGCTCACCCACTTCGTCGAGAACCGATTCCGGCATCCCAGCGGCCACCGGAGCGCCAGCCACACCCTCGACCTCCCCCGCCACCTCGATGTCGGCATCACGCTTGGAGACGCCCCCTCCCGGAAACGCGTGCCAGCCACCCATGAACTTCATCGTCGGGGAGCGCTCGATCCAAAACACCTCGAGGTCGGCCCCATCCCCCCGCCAGAGGACGACGCTCGCCGAAGCGCGCGGCGGCGGCATCGGTACCAGTGGGCCGCTCGCCACCCTGGCGAGCACCTGTTCGTAGAGGGTCGTCGCGGCCATCCGCGGTACTTATCACAGAGCCGGGGCGCGATTCAGGCCGGCAGCTGCTAGATTCCCGCCATGCCACGCCATCCTCGAGTCTCCTCCTCCGTGCGCTCGATGCCGGGCTCCGTCTACACGTCGCTCGCCCGCAAGATGGCGACCCACGAGGGTCGAGTCTACCCGCTTCACGTCGGAGACACTTGGATGGAGCCGGCGATCGGCTGCCGGATGGAGGACTTGAGCGAACGCGACTGGCCGGGGCTCCATCGATACGCCCAGCCGCAGGGTCGCCCCGATCTGCGGGAGGCGATCGCCCGGCGAACGAGCGAGAGGATGGGACTCGCGACCGACGCCGGCGAGGTCCTCGTCGCAGCGGGAGCGACCGGCGCTCTCGGCGCCATGGCGGGCGCGATCATCGAGCCTGGCGACGAGGTGCTCATCCTCGCCCCTTACTGGCCTCTCATCGCCGGTATCGTGCGCTCGTTCGGCGGCCAGCCGGTGCCCGTCCCCTTCCTCGGCCAGGTTTCCTCCGCCGCCGAGGGGCTCGAGGCGGTCGAGGCCTACGCGAACGACCGCACGATCGCGCTCTACCTCAACACTCCCAACAACCCGACCGGCCGCCTGCTCGAGCGCGCCTGGATCGAAGCTCTCGTCGACTGGAGCCGCGACCGGGATCTGTGGCTCATCGCCGACGAGGTCTACGAGGACTATGTCTACGCCGGTGAGCACACCTACACTCGGCCTCTCGCTCCCGAGCGTACGTTCTCCACTCATTCGTTCTCCAAGGCCTTCGGCATGGCGGGCAATCGCTGCGGCTACATCGTCGGACCCGAAGAGGTCATCAAGGAGGTGCGCAAGGTCAGCACCCACACCTTTTACTCGACTCCGACCGCCTCCCAGGTCGCGGCCTTGCGAGCCTTGGAGATCGCCGACGCTTGGATCGCGAACGCGAGAGAGAGATACGCCGCGCTGGGCCGTTTCACCGCCGAACGACTCGGCGTCGAGCCGCCGTCCGGAAGCGCCTTCCTCTTCCTCGACGTCGTCGACCGACTCGACGACCGAGGCCTCGGCGGCTTCCTCGAGGACGCCGCCGATCGCGGCCTCTTCCTATCGCCCGGCACGAGCTTCGGACCCTACCCGACTCACGTCCGCATCTGCTTCACCGCCGCCGAGCCGGCCCTCATCCACGAGGGGGTCGAACTGTTGGCGGAGTTGATGGGCCGCTAAGCCTGCACTTTTCACCCCGTTTCGAGCGAGACGGTGGAGATGCTTGTGCCCGCGAGGCGACGCGACCGAGGGCACCACAGGCTAGTCCGGGTAGTAACCGGCCTCGACCAACCTGCCGCTCTCGAATCTCGCCTCGATGAGTTCTGAGTTGTACTCCCCATCGGTGGGGTCGAGAGTGAACCACAGGCTGTTCCCCTCGGAGCGGCTCGCCACCGGCCGACGGTGAGGGCCCTCGGCAGGAAAGTGCCGGGTCAGCAGCTCCAGCACGACAGTCTCCGAGACACCGGGCCGCAACTCCAGAAAGAAGGCTCGGAACGGCTTGACCGGATTGAAGACCGCCAGCCGGAGGGCCACCATACCGAGCAGAAAGGCGGCCGCGCTCGCCACCACGATACGGGAGCGCGAGAGATACCATCCCGCCGCCGTGAGCGCCGCTGCCAGCCCCACGATCGCAGCGACGAAACTGTCGAAGAGGGTCACCGCGAAGAGGAGGTCACCAATCACCGTGACGGCGGCGAGAACGAGAAGGCCGAGCAGCACCGCCGGCACCGCCAGCGCTCGAGCCAGCGACTCCGCTCTCATCGGCCCACTCTACCCTGCCCACTCGAACGCCCCGGCTGCCAGCTCGTCAGACCGCGCGGACGATCGTCGGATTCTCGAGATCGCTGTTGTCGATCACCAGCGAGGCTGCCGATCGCGGCCGTTCGGCTTCGAGGTAGAGGCGCTGTCCTGGCGTGTAGCGGTTGGCGTAAAGGAGCCGGATCTGATCGCACGGCGTGCTGCGCTCACGCCGCTCCGCCCGCCGGGCGGCGACCGCGAAATCGACCTCGAGGAAGACGGAGAAATCCCAATAGGGACGCAGTTTCCGACAGTGGAGGAAGACGCCATCGAAGAGCAGGACGGCGTCGACCTGAGCGGTCTCCAGAGGCGGGTCCACGGGGGTGTCGTTTCGGTAGTCGAACGCCGCTCGACGGAAGCGACGATCTCCGCCCGGCCCCAAGGGGCGCAGCAGGCGGTCGACGAGCGAGGCGTGGTCGAACGAGTCGAGATAGTAACCCTCGGGGGACTCGCGACCTCGCCGGTAGCGAACGGACGTCGGGTGGTGGAACCGATCGATGGACCCGCGCACGACTTGGCGGCCGGAGGCCTCGATGTGCGGAGCGAGCTCGTCCGCCAAGGTCGTCTTGCCCGAGGCATCGACTCCGTCGATGCCGACTCGCACGGGGTGTGAGCACTCGATGTCGAGGACTCGCGAAACGAGATCCGTGATGAGCGACGACCTTCTCATTCGCAGAGTGCCCGCTAACTCGATCATCGAGCTCGCACGGTTACGGCCGTCCTGCGCTCTCGGGTGCATCGGGGTGGAGATAGCCGCAGAGACATCGCAGAGTCTCTCCATCGTTGAACAGCGTGCAGTCGGGACACTGCCAACGCGACGCAACGCGCGCTCCCCCCTGCGCGAATCGTAGCAAATACAGATACACGGCTCCAACCCACAGCCACCTCAGAATCAAACCCGCGAACCCCAACCCAAGGGCACTGAGTCCGACGAGCACCAACCAGCCGGAGACTGCCACGACAACGTAGACCTGCGATAACCCTCGCTGCTTCGAACGAGTTCCTATCGCGCCTGCCGCGCCGATCAAAACGAGGATCTCTAGCACATCACCCCGACTTTCTCCGGCAAGTAGGTCACCTCGCGCTCGCCGCGCAGGACCAGCCAGTAGCGCATCCCGACGCGGTCCCCCAAGCGCACCGGCTCGGTCGTGTTGCGGCAGGTGATCGGTGGATGGTCCGACGGCGGACGCGGGATATCGGGCCGCAGCTCGCCGGCGACAAGGATCTCGTCCCTTCCGTCACCATCCAAGTCGACGAGGGTCGCCGCTCGGAGGCCGGAGTTGGTCGGAGTCAGGGCCGGATCGGAGACCGCGGTCTCCTTCAGAGTCCAGCCATCGAAGACCTGAACCCGTCCCCGGTAGCCCGCCTGAGGCCGACCCCGAGAGACGGCCACGATCTCGGGGCGGAAGGCGACCGTCACATGGCCCGCGAAGGGGCCCGAATAAGGGGCGGCGTCGTCGCGACTCTGCCAGCGAACCGCCAGAGGGTCGGCGTCGGCCAGGAACAGGGCGCTCTCGCCGCCGTTGGTCCTGCCAGCGCCCCACAGGATCTCCGCTTGCGGGTCTCTGTCGAGGTTGCCCACCACGAGATTCCGAACCGCCCAAATACTCCCTTCGATCTCGTCTTCCAGCTCGAGGGTGGCGGTATCGAAGATCATGACGTCGGGCCACTCCCACTCGCCGATCACGAGCTCGAGCGCCGGGTCACCGTCGAGCTGGTGGAGCCGAGGCGGCCCCAACCTCGCCGCGACCGTGAGGCTCCACAGCAAGTTGCGCCCGGCTACGGACCAGGCTTCGACCGTGCTGCTCGAGCCTGCCCAGCGCACTGCGAAGAGCTCGTCGACGCCATCGCCCTCGAGATCGGCGGACTCCAGGAAGATCCCGAAGCCGGTGGGCTGGTACCACTCGACGGTGCGGGTGTCGCCGTCGACCACGCTCCCATCGGTTAGGGCGATCTCGAGCGCTTCGTCCCCATCCATCCGATGCGGACGCCGTAGGCGGCCGAGGTCCAGAGAGGAAGCTGGTCCCGACGCTGAATCGAGCCGGACGCCAACTCGAAGGCTACGGCCGCGGTCGCGGCGACCGCGAGCGCCAGGCCGGCACCTCTGGCCAGTCGAGGGACTCGCATGCGCGGCTCCAGGAATTACTTTAGCGCCATCGCTCGGCCGCTCGCTCGTCGGCCCGGATTCTCGGGAGGTTCAGGGCCCCTCGATCCGCCGGTGGTCGGCGACCGGCATGGCGGCGCGCACCCTTTCGACGCGAGCGAGGTCGATCTCCGCCACGGCGAGGCCGGGACCGTCGGAGGCCATCGCCACGATGTGCCCCCAGGGGTCGACGATCATGGCGTGTCCGAAGCTCTCCCGCAGTCCCTGATCGTCATGGATCCCGCTCTGGGCCGGGGCGATCACCCAGCACTGGTTTTCGATCGCCCGAGTCCGCATCAGCGGATGCCAATGATCCTTCCCGGTGCGCAGAGTGAATGCGGACGGAACGGTGAGCATCTGGGCACCGTCGGCGGCGAGCTTCCGATAAAGCTCGCCGAAGCGTAGATCGTAGCAGACGGAGAGTCCGAAAGCTCCGAGCTCGGAGCTCGCTACGACGACCTCGGTGCCCGGGGTGATCGTCGCCGACTCCTGGAACCGCACGTCTTCGGAGAGGTCGATGTCGAAGAGGTGGATCTTGCGGTAGACGCCGAGAACGCGCCCGTCCGGACCGAATAGCACCGAGGTGTTGTAACAGCGCTGCGGGTCCGGGCTCTGCTCGTTGAAGGAGCCGAGCAGGAGGTGGATGCCGTGCTTGACGGCGAGCTCGGTGAAGCGCGAGCAGGTCGGTCCCTCGAGGGTCTCGGCGAGCTTCACCTTGTCCTCGTGAGGACCCAGGAAATTGGCGTTCTCGGGGGTCGCGACGAAGCGCGCACCATAGCTTGCCGCGCGGTCGACGAGGGCGCGCGCCGAGCGCCAGTTGGCGTCGGCGTCGGAGGTCGAGGTCATTTGGACCGCAGCGGCCAGGAAGCGGGACATGGTGCCGCCATTATAGGTATCCTCGCTGCCTCATGAGCCTCTCCGGCAGTCGCGAGCAGCTCGAGCAGGGCATCGCCGACGGCCTTCACTCAGGCGGTCAGTTGGCCGTCCTCCGGAACGGAGACACCGCCGCCGACTTCGCCTTCGGTGAAGCGCGCGCCGGCGAGACGATGACGCGCGAGCACCTGATGCTCTGGCTGTCGGTCACCAAGCCGGTGACGGCGGTAGCCGTTGCGCAGCTCTGGGAGCGGGGACGGCTCGACCTCGACGCGCCGGTCGCCGACGTGATCCCGGAGTTCGCGGCCGGCGGCAAGGAGAGGGTCACGACCCGTCACCTCCTCACCCACACGGGTGGGATTCGCAAGCTCGGCCTGCGCTTCCCGGAAGCCCCTTGGGACGAGATCATCGAGCGCATCGCCGCGATGAAGCTCGAGCCGCGCTGGATTCCCGGACGCAAGGCCGGCTATCACCTTTCCTCGAGCTGGTTCATTCTCGGCGAGATCGTGCGACGACTCGACGGTCGCGAGCTTGGGAGCTACGTGCGGGAGGAGCTTTTCGAACCGCTCGGGATGGACGATTGCTGGGTCGGAATACCCCCAGAGCACTACGACCGCTATGCGGAGCGAATCGCCCCGGTCTACGACACCGGAGACCTCGACTCGGACGACGGGGGTGCGCCGCGCCCCTGGACCGATCGAGCCCATGCCACGCACTGCTCGCCGGGCGGCGGCGGCTTCGGCCCCGCCCACCAGCTCGCTCGGTTCTGGGTGATGCTGCTCGCCGGCGGGGAGGGCGGCGGGCGGCGTCTGTTGTCGCCGCAGACCGCCGCCGCAATCACCGCCCGCCATCGAGTCGGGCTCTTCGACCACACGTTCCGTCACCAGCTCGACTGGGGTCTCGGGGTGATCGTGAACTCCTCCTGGCACGGGGAGCCCGGAATGCCCTACGGGTTCGGTCGTCACGCATCTCAAAGGACGTTCGGCCATGGCGGTTACCGTTCGGCCGTCGCGTTCGCCGATCCCGAGGAGGGGCTCGTCGTCGTTTGCATCGTCAACGGCACGCCGACGGACGAGGCACATCGCCTCCGCTTCGACGCTCTCTGCGACGCGGTGTACGAGGACCTCGGCCGACGCCCATCAAGCTGAAGCGGGGGCTGAGGATGTTGGGCCGGTGCTCCTCACTCGCCATCAACCGGTCGTGCGCCCAAGCGGCCGGATTCGCGATGTTGGTCGTACTTGCCAGGTTCTCGCCGGCCGCCCGGAACGAGATGCCAGCCGTCGTGAGACGTTCGCTTACGGTCTCGCCGCGACCGTTCAAGTGCGCGAAGTACCCCTGGTCCCGCATGTCCTCACTGTGCGCGCGGGCGACCCGAGCGAGGTCGTCTCGGAAGCTCACAGAGGGCTCGACGCCCGCCTCCGTTCTCGCGACGTTGACCAACGCGAAGGACTCGAATTCGACCTGTTGTGGTTCCGGAGCTCCCGGGGGCGCGGTCGGGCCGCCGTCGCTTGCTCCCGAGCATCCGACCACGACGATCAGAGCCGTAGCGGCGCAGCAGCGGATGAGGCTTGAACTCCAGGAGATCATCGGAGAAGCTCCCCTCCAATCCTGCCGATGCGTGCGCCGACTCGATATGAAGAGCCTCACAGCCCAGGCCCGAGCGCCGACGGGAGCCGCTGCGAGAGCTCTCGGGCTGACTGCTACGCCGCAGCTGCGATCAGGCAGCGATTGCGGAATCGACTTAGCCGGCGGAGGTACTCGAAGCCTCCGTGGCGATGCACGTCGTTGTGCCCGGCGCCGGCCACCGCGTAGAACTCCTTGGGATCCGCGGCCCGATCGAACAGCTCTCGACCGAGCGCCAGCGGCAAGGTGCCGTCCGCATCGCCGTGAACGAACAGCTTGGGCAAGGTGAGCTCGCCGACCTTGTCGAGCGAGCGGAACCGGGCACGGGCCACCCGATGGATCGGGAGGTTCGGATAAAACGCCTTCGCCGCCGCCTTGACGTCGGTGAAGGTCGACTGGGCGACCAGGCCCGCGACCTCGCAGTCGAGCGCGGCGTCGATCGCGACCGCCCCGCCCAGCGAATGGCCGAAGAGCAAAATCTCCGACGCCGGTCTCTCCAGTCGCTCTGTCACGAAGGCGTGAGCCGCGCGCACGTCGCGACAGAGTCCCCGCTCGCTGGGCGATCCGGCGCTACGACCGTAGCCGCGGTAGTCGAACGCGAAAACGTGGACCTTGAGCCGCCGCAGGTGCCGGAGGAATCCGATCTGGTGAGCGATGCTGCCGCTGTTGCCGTGGCAGAAGAGAATCGTCCCCTTGGCCCGCTTGTGGGGGATCCACCAGCCGTTTAGATCGACGCCGTCCGGAGTCGAGAACCAGCAGTCTTCGACATCGAGCCCATAGGGTGCGGGGTTCCAAATGCCGTTCGGATAGCGATCGGGCAGAAACATCGAACCGCGTTGCACACGGTGACGCAGATAGCCGATCGCGGACAGGCCTCCCGCCACCGCCATGGCGGGCCAGCTGTACCTGCGGAGTCTCGACTTCTCGGCTTCGGTTCTCATCGCTCGATCTCGGACTGCGCAACGCTACCAGGGCGGTTCGAATTCCGCTTACTCTCCCTTTCCGATCCGCTATGATTCGGGCGATGAGCCCCCAACGTCGGTACTGTCTCGCAGCCCTCGCGAGCGCCCTGCTCTTGCCTCTGGCAGGGGCGGCGCAACAAGAAGCCGCAGCCAAGCTCGCCCTGACCGTGGTCGACGTCGAGCCGGCCAACCCAGGCGCAGACACCCTCTGCCGTCTCAAGGTCACGATTCGTAACGACGGCGATCAGATCGCCTCGCAGCTCGGCTTCAACGTCAAACTGAACGGCGAGGAGCTAGGCGTCTACGGCAACCAGCTCTTCATGTACCCGGTGCCGGCCGGCGGCGAGCTCGAGATTCCGCTCTACAACTTCTGGACGACCGAGACTTCTCGACCGACGATGCCTGCGAACGGCAAGTTCGCCGTCGAAGTCGAGTTGCGAGAAGCACAGTGGATGGACATCTCGATCGAGAAGGAGATCGTCGAGCGCGCCGGAGAGCAGGTCGAGGAAGAGGTCGAGGTCTGGACCCCTCTCGGCCCCGTGACCGGGCTTCCCGTCGCAGCCGGCGTCACCCTCGACGCGGCCGGCTAGCGGCTTCCGGCTAGCCGTCCGTCGGCTTCCAGGCCAGGAGATCGACCGCCAGCGCACGACCGTCCAAGTTGACCCTGGTCACGAGCTGGTAGTGCGGAGTAAAGGCCAGCTCGCACCGACCTACGCCTTCACCGATCGCCACATCGATGACGTGGGTGCCGAGCCCGGTGAAGGTCCAGGTCTCTTCGGAGCAGGTGGTCGTCACATCGAGGGCGACGTCGGCATAGCCCTCGCTGAGGACGAGATCCTCGGTCTGGGGATCCGCCGGCGGCACCCGCACGTGAACCCTCAGGCTCCCTGCGCCCGGGATCTCGGTGAGGCGGATCTGGCCGTCACCGCGCAGCCACCTCCGGCCGAGGATCTGAACGTCGGTTCCGGCCTCGGTCGCTTGCCAGGTCGGAGAAAAGAAGAACTTGGGCGCGCCGACCGTGCTGTCGCCGGCGATCAAGCTGCCGACGACGTACTCCTGAGCGGTGACCTCCTCACCCGCGGTCTCCAGTGCCCAGCGACCGGAGTTCGGGTCGAAGAGACCCATCGTCAGCCGGTAGGCTCCAGGCTCGAGCGGCGGAGCCAGCGCCGACTGGTAGAGATCGATCGAGTAGGTCTCGGAGCGACCGACTCTCCAGTCGAAGGGCAGCGGGTGGTCGAAGGTTCGAACGACGGTGCCCGAATCGTCGAGCACGTGGACCATCACGTAGGGGGACGCTCCCCCTTCGAGGTCCGCGGTGGGCTCCAAGTGGATGTCGATGGCGGTGTAGCGGGGGAAGCCGAGAGCGACTTCAGCCGGCTCGACCCTCAGCGAGCCGACCGGGGTCGGAGGCTCCCCGCACCCCCAGGCCAAGGTGACGACAACCACGAGTGCGGCAACGAAACGTCGATCGGAATCCATCGGGTCCCCCTCCAGACTGCCGCGGGATTGTAGCAACTCGCGGCCACGAAGACCTCTGCCACGGGCTGCTAGACTCCGCTCCCAGCAACGACGAGCCCATGAGTGTCCTCATCCGTTCGAAGGGTGCCTGACGCGGGCCCCGCGAGACCATGACCTTCGACACCGCCATCCTGCTCGCCATCGTCGTCCTGACGATCACCGCGTTCGTCCGCGAATGGGCGTCGATGGACGTCATTGCCCTCAGCTGCCTGGCCCTTCTGCTGCTGTTCAACCTGGTAACGACGAAGGAAGCGGTCGCTGGATTCAGCAACTCGGCGGTCATCACCGTAATGATGATGTTCATCCTCTCCGAGGGGCTCGTGCAGAGCGGCCTCGTGACCAAGGCCGGTTACCGGATCGCCGATCTCACGGGCACCTCCCAGATGGTGGCCTCGGTGCTGCTACTGGCCCTGGTCGGGGTGATCTCGGCGTTCATCAACAACACGGCGGCCGTCAGCGTCTTCATGCCGGTCGCCATTCACCTGTGCCGGCACTTTCGCATCAGCCCGTCCAAGCTGCTGATGCCCCTTTCGTTCGTCGCCGTGGCGGGAGGCACGTGCACGCTTTTCGGCACGTCGACCAACCTGCTCGTCGGTTCGCTCGCGGAGGAGAGCGGGCTGCGCCCGTTCGGGGTTTTCGAGTTCGCTGCTTTCGGCTTCATCCTCCTCGTCGTCGGGCTCACTTACAACGTCTTCGTGCCGATGCGATTGCTCCCCTCGCGCACGATCCTCTCGTCGCTCACCCGCAAGTACCACCTGTCCGGCTACCTCACCGAGCTCAGGGTGCCGCCCGGCTCCAAGCTGATCGGCCGCACCGTCGTCGAGGAGCAGGTCAGCCAGCGCTTCCAGCTCAATGTGCTCGAGATCCTGCGGGGTCGGGAGAAGATCGCTGCCGATCTGCGCTCGATTCCGCTCGAAGCCGGCGACGCCCTGATCGTGCGCGGCGGGGTCGAGGACATCATCGGCTTCCGAGAGCAGTTCGGACTGCTGCTGCTGACGGACATCAAGCTGAGCGACGAGGATCTTTCGGATGCCCACACCATCCTCGCGGAGGTTCAGCTATCTCCCGCCTCGGAGCTGGTCGACAGCACGCTCAAAGAGATCGACTTCCGTCGGCGCTTCGGCTGTTTCGTCCTCGCCCTGAATCGCACCGGAGAGCTCATCCAGGAAAGGCTCGCCCATATCAAGCTCAGGCAGTGGGACACGGTCCTCGTCTTCGGGCCGCGCTCGCGAGTGGAAGCGCTCTACGAGATGGAGGATTTCGTGGCTCTGGGCGAGCGGGATCTCAAGCTCAACCTCTCGCCGCGGTGGTGGATCAGCGCCGGCACGATCACCGCGGTGGTGCTGCTCTCCGCCTTCGCGATCATGCCGATCCTCAAGGCGGCGATCCTCGGAGTCGTCGTGCTGCTGCTCACGCGAGTGATCACCATCCAGCAGTCCTACCACGCCATCGACTGGACGGTCATCTTTCTGCTGGCCGCGATCCTGCCCCTCAGCACGGCCATGACCAACACCGGGCTCGCGGACTGGATAGGCAGCGCGCTCGGGCGCTTCGGCGTCGAGTACGGCGCACTGGCCATGCTCTCGCTCCTCTACTTGGCGACTTCGCTGCTCACCTCCTTCTTCTCGAACAACGCCACGGCCGTGCTCATGGCACCGATCGCCCTCACCGCCGCTGTTCAGCTCGGAATCGACGCCAGGCCCCTGCTGATGGCCGTCGCCTACGCGGCGTCGGCGAGCTTCATGACACCCATGGGCTACCAGACCAACGCGATGGTGTTCGGCCCAGGCAACTACAGGTTCGGCGACTACCTCAAGTTCGGCGCTCCGTTGAATCTGATCTTCTGGATCCTGGCGACGATCCTGATCCCCGTGATCTTCCCATTCTCCGGTTAGGGTCGGTTCATCCCTGGCCGGCCACCTGTCCGACCCGACCGCCGAGGATGACCGGACCGAACGAGTCGATCCCGGCTGCTCGCCGTCAGCCGAGAGATTCCACGAGGGCGGGCAACTCGTTGATGGCGTCGATCGTGAGATCGGGATCGGGGCCGCCACCGTCTTCGCGCCGCAGCCAGACGGTGCCGACCCCCGCCGCCCGGCCCGCGGCCACGTCACTGTCCCGACGATCTCCCACCATCACGGCTCTCTCCGCCTCGACCCCGAGGGCCGCCAGGGCGTGACGGACCATCGCCGGGGACGGCTTGCGGCTCCCCTCGTCGTAGCTGAAGTGGAAGGTCTCGATCCACTCGGCGAGGCCGTGCCCCGCGAGAATGGCGTGGTAGAGCACCCCCGGCATCGGGACGTTGGAGACGAGCCCGGTCCGCAGACCCTGCTCACGGATCGCCTTCAGCGTCTCGACCGCGCCCGACAGACAGATCAACTGCTCGCCATAGGGGCGAAACCAAGCGCTCAGCAGATCGAGATCGTCGAGGTCGACCTTGGCCCACGCCCGGAGACGGGCGAGATGGGGCTCCCAGGACGCTTCGGCCCCCCGCAGGTAGCGCTTCTCGTACTCCTCTCGCCAGCGATCGAAAAGAAGCCTGTCGAGGTCTCTTTCTTCGATCCGGCCTCCCGCATCGTGGAGGAGTCGGAGCATCGCCTGGCGCCCCCGCCAATCGAAGCGCGAGTTCGGCAGCCCGCGGGCGTTCTGGAGGCCGATGAGGACGCCACCCATGTCGAACAGGACCGCGTCGATCATCGCTGACATCCGGGACAGTAGAACGTGCTGCGGCCGCTCTGCACGATCCGACGAATCGTCCGGCCGCACCGCGCGCACTCTTCGCCCTCATGACCGTAGACCGCGAGCGATACCTGAAAGTAGCCGCTCTTGCCTTCGCCGTCGACAAAGTCGTTGAGCGTCGTGCCCCCGTCCGCGATCGCCTCCTCCAGGGTCGCACGCACCTCCTCGGCGAGCCGCTGCCAGCGGCGAGCGGCGATCCGTGCGACCGACCGAGCGGGGTGGATGCCGGCTCGGTGAAGCGCCTCGCAGGCGTAGATGTTGCCCACGCCGGCGATGACGCGGGGGTCGAGCAGAAAGCCCTTGACCGGCCCCTTGCGTCGGGCGGCGGCCCGCTCGAGAAGGTCGCCGTCGAGATCGTTGGTGAGCGGCTCGGGGCCGAGCCGGTTGAAGTGACGGTCGTCTAGGATCCCTTCCGTCGGCAGCGCCAAAACGAGTCCGAATCGCCGTGGATCGCGGAACCTGAGTCTGTGTCCGGAGTCGAGATGGAGCGCCAAGTGCTCGTGTCGCTCCCTCGGCTCGTCGTCTTGCACCAGCGTGAGGCGACCGCTCATCCCGAGGTGGATGACCAGCGAATGGGGGCTGTCGAGATCGATCAGCAAGAACTTGGCGCGCCGTCCGAGCCCGACGATTCGGTTTCCCGTTGCGGCTGCTGAGAGCGCTTCGCCATCGACCGGCTCGCGCAGTGAGGGGTTCAGGACCTCGATCCTCTCGATCGTGCGCCCCAGCAGACGCGGCGCAAGGCTGCGGCGCAGAACCTCGATCTCCGGAAGCTCAGGCAAGCCGGTGTCCCTCGTGGGTAGTTCGTTGTCCGGATCGGCGAAGGATCGGCGCTCCGGGCAAGGCTCGACGACGAAGGAGTAACGGGTCTGGTTCGAGCAGAAGCGACGCCGCACGGGGCGTCGAGGACCGGCGAGCTGGGTACTCATCTATCCGCACGGGACCCTACACACTCGGGTTGGCGAGCTCGGTGACGAACGCCGCCAGTACGGTCCGCGGTCGCCGACTCCCGCCCTTGAGCGCCAGCTCGGCCCTCAGGACCTTGGCGGGAAGGGATGCCAACAATGGCGCCGGCAGCCTCGAGGCGGCGAGGTAGGCGCGGTGGAGCTTGAAGGGATGGTGGCGGGCCAAGGGGTTCGTGCCGCTTCCCGTCGGGGCCGTGAGCTTGGGAACAAGACTCGACTTGAACCGGTTGAAGTCGCGCTCTCCGCGAGCTACTCCGGCGGCGCGCGCCAGGCCGGCGATCGTCGTCAGGTCGTTGGCGAAGTTGGCGAGCAGGGCGAAGAACGACAACCGCTCCCGCACTGGATCCTCCGAGGCCGCGAGCAGACGATCGATGCGGTGGAGCGCCTCACCGGCGCGACCTTCGCCGATCGCGTCGAGGATCTGCCAGACGTTCTCGGAGCCGCGGTCGTCGACCGTCTTTTCGACCAGCTCGGTTCCGATCATCCCGCCGTCGGCCAGACTCGCGAGCTTGCGGTACTCGCCGGCGAAACGCTCGGTCGAATCTTGGCGCACTCCGCCGCCGTCACGGTAGTCGTGCTGCTGGAGGGTGCGGCGAGCCAGCGCCTCGACCGCCTCACGCTCGATGCCGACTCCGGTATCCCGCTTGAGCTCCTCGACGAGGTCACCGAGCCCCTTCCATTCACCTCTGCGGTTCCTCTTCACCGAGTCGAGCGAGACCAGCGCACCTCGCTGGGCTAGACCCGCGACGAGCGGGTGGCTCTCGGCGGCGCTCCGCTCGACCATCACCAGCGTGTGGTTGGGCGGCAGCCCGCCGTCGATCAGCTGGCCGAGCTCCGCGAGGTCGGTCTCCGCCCATCCTTGGAGCTCGAGGTCCCGCGCCCGGGTGAGGAGCCCGGCGAGGCCGCTCCGCAGATCCTCCACCTGACGCCTGCCGCGGCCCCGATTGGAGGTCTTGCGGCGGTAGGTCGCGCCTCCCTGGTAGGCGCGATCCGGCAACCGAGCCAGCGCTTCTTCGGCACTCCCCGAATAGGGATCGACCTTGTAGAGGCGTAACGCCTGGAGCAGGCGGCCTGCCGCGCGCCGCTCATCGGTCGTCAGTTCGTCACCGGGCGAGATCGGTACGGCCTTGCCCGCTTCGTCGATCAGCTCCGCGACACCGTGCTCGTCGGTCAGCAGCTGGCTGTCGACGACGAGGAGGATCTTGCCGGCGCCGAACAGAGAGAGCGTCCGAAGATCGGCCAGCACCGCGTCGAGTCCGGCGGGATGGCGAATCGTCTCGACGGAGAAGCCGACTTGCCGAGCAGCCGCCTCCGCGATTCGCTGGCCGGCTGGTTCGCCCGCGACACGCTCTCCCGTCACCAGGTAGAGCGGCTCGATCCGCCCCTCCTCGATGGCGCCCAGGATCGTCTCGAGCATCCCAGGTGGTCCGCTACGTATCCGTCGCGTCGTCGTCGACGGCGTAAATCGCGCGTTCGTGGACCCCGAGAGCCTCCGGCGAAAGCTCTTCTTCCTCGAACTCGACCTCGAGGCTGTTCCACGAACCACAGCGTTCACACGAGTCTGCCCACTGAGCACGACGCTCTCCACACTGCCGGCAGACGTACTCCGCTTGGCTCAAGTTCGCTTGTCGCAAGCTCGTCCGGTAGGCCTTCACAGCCCCGGCCGCGTCGCCCTTGCGCTCGAGGATGCGGCCCATCAGATAGTGATACCGCGGAGAGGTTCGCACTCGATCAGCGATTGCGGCGAGCGTGCGATGGGCTTCGTCGTGCATCTCGAGACGGTAGTACAGCCGGCCCAGGAAGAACCGCGGCACGAGATCGTTCTCGGAGGAGCCGATCACCTCGTGCAGGGTCTCGATCGCGAGCAGAGGATTCTCCCGCTCGATGAAGTGGTCCTCGATGCGCTGCAGGAAGACGGGGCGACCGCTCTCCTCGAAACCCGACCTCCAGGCGACGAGTGCTCCCTCGTCATCGCCGGTCGCCAGCAGCGCTTCCCCTTCGAGAATCCGAGCCGGCAGAAAATGCGGGTGATCGGCGAGCAGGCGGCGAGCGGCGGCGAGTGCGTCATCGAGGTTGTCATCCTGGAGCAGCGCGACGGCGCGCTCGTAGAGGAGACCTTGGCGGGCGGTCGCCTCCGCTTCGGTGACTCTCCCTCCGCCGTCTTCGACGAGGGCGTCGACCTTTTCCTGAAGCTCGCCGGCCGAAGCCCACTCTCGGGCGGCTAGCGCGCGATCGCGACGCCGGCGAAGGACCCGCAATCCTTGACCGGGGAAGTCGCGAAGCACACGATCGAGAATCTGCTTTGCTACCTCGCCTTCACCGTTGGCCTCGTAGTCCGCCGCCAGCTCGTAGAGCGCCGCCAACCCTTGCGGATAGAGCACCGACAGCCGGCGGTGAACGTCGATCGCTTCGTCCACGCGGCCGAGCTCACGCAGCGCCTCGCCGTAGAAGAGGAGTGTCCCGAAGTTCTCCGGCTGCTCCTTTTGAAGCGCCTCGAACTCCGCCAGAGCCTTGTTCCACAGTCCGTCGGCGCGAAAGTCGACAGCCCGACGAAAGCTCCCCTTGAGGCTCTCGACTCGGCGGCTCGAGCGTCGGTCGCTCCGTTCCTTGAGGTCTCGCTTCAGCGACTGAGTGAGCAGAACGGACACCGCCGGCAAGAATCCGGCGAGAAACGCCGCGAGTACCACCACGTAAAGCGGCAGCGACGTGGCGGGGCCGAGTGCGAACTGGCGTTTCAGCAGCTCTTCGTTCTGATTCGTGAGATAGGAAACGGTGACGACGACCGCGAGCGCGAAGAGTATTCCCGCAAACGTCCTCAGCCGCATTTAGTCACTATCCACGACGCATCTAGTCGACATCCACGAGCAGTCCCTGTTCGTCACGCTCTTGGCAGTCGATACAATAGCGCGCCCACGGGACCGCCTTCAACCGGACTTGAGGAATGTTGATCCCGCACGGCTGGCAGAAGCCGTAGGAACCATCGTCGAGGCGCTCGAGCGCAGCCTCGATCTCCCGAAGACGCTCGCGCTCGCCGCCGGAGAACGACAGCATGAACTCGCGGTTGTAGGCGTCGTTGGCGCGATCGACAAGGTCGTCCGCCTCGATGTCTTCAGAGCCCTTACCGACTTCGAGGTCATGCTCGTAGAGATTCAGAATCTCCTGGCGACGGGTCTCGAGTTGCTGACGGAAACGAGTTATTGAGCTCTTCGCTAATCTCTTGGTGGCTTGCTTTGTGCTTGGCACCCGTATTCACCCTCCCAACGTCAACGTAGACGGCTACGACGGCCCGCGATGGTACTTGATTCCGGCGTTGATGCATAGCCCCCGGTAGAGCTGCTCATAGAGCACCAGCCGCGCGAGCTCGTGCGGCAAGGTCAACCGACCCAGGGAGAGCCTCTCCCTGCAATCGGAAACGAAGCCGGGCTCGATCCCCAGGTCTGAGCCGATTACGAAGGCGATCGGGTGGGGCCAAGCGTCGGCGGTCCGCTCGAGCCACCCCGCGAGATCCGTCGACGATCGCTGCCGACCGCGGCGGTCCAGGGCGACCGTCCAGGCCGGATCGGGCAACGCCGCGGCGAACGAATCGGCTTCTCTGGAGAGTCGTTGGGGCCGCGGACCGCGGCTCGGTCTCACCACCCGCTCCGAGATCGGCAGGAATCGCCCGATGCGGCGGCGATAGTCGGCGCAGAGTATCTCCCACTCCTTTCGTTGCCGTCCGGCCCACAGGATCACGATCTCGCGGGACATCGGCAGACGATACACCGAGGTTCGGCCTGCCGGCTGCTAGAATCCTCCCCCCATGGCGCGCACGAGCCAGGAGGAACAGAAACGGCGGCGGCGCAGCCGGCTGCTCAAGGGGCTGGTCGTCGGCGGTGCCGCGGTCGGTATTCCCGCGCTCGCCAACGCCCTGATCGCCCGGCGCAACCGCCGACTCCCCAAGGCGTCCTGGGGAGACCTCCAACGATACGCTTGGCGCCTAGGCGAGATCACGTATCAACGGCTCGGCAGCGGCGAGCCGATGGTATTGATCCACTCATTCGGCCCAGGTCACGACAGCGAGGAATGGCGCCAAGTCGCCCTTGCCCTCGCTGACCATTACAGTGTCTACGTGATCGACCTGCTCGGTTGGGGACGCTCCGAGAAGCCCAATCTGACCTACGATGGTGAGCTCTACATCCAACTGCTGAGCGAGTTTCTGGACGACATCGTCGAGGAGCGAAGTGTGATTCTCGCGGCGGGCCTCGGAGCGGCCTACTCGGTCCAGGTCGCAGTCGATCGTCCCGAGGCCGTGAGCTCCCTGGGGCTGGTCGTCCCTTCCGGTCTCGACACCGAGGGCGACGAGCCCGATCTCAAGGACGCCCTGGTGCACTGGCTGTTGCGGACACCGATCTTCGGCACCTCCGCCCTCAACCTCCTGACCAGTCGCACGGCGCTCGGGCAGCACCTGAGAGGCGAGATTCTGTACGCCCCCGAGCGTGCCGACGCCACCCGCATCGAGCATCTCTATCGATCGAGCCACCAACCAGGGGCTCATGCCGCCCTCGCGGCCTATCTCAGCGGCTATTCGAACCACCGAGTAGTCGACGCCCTCGCCCGACTGACACAGCCAGTCTGGCTGGCTTGGGGACGCCGGGCAAAGAACCCGACGGTCGAGACCGCTGATCTCTGGCTTCAACGGGCGCCTCACGCCGAGCTCGAGGTCTTCGAAGAGAGCGGCAACCTTCCTCACCTCGAGGAGTTCACGGCTTTCGCCGGCAGCATCCGGAGATACCTCGAGCGCCAGTCCGAGCCGATCACGCTCGACTGACCACTCCCCCAAGGGCCTTTTCACCCATTTCCTGACGAGGTTGACATGGCAGGCATCTTCAAGGCGTACGACGTGCGCGGGGTGTACCCCGACCAGCTCGACGAGAATCTGGCCCGCTCGATCGGGCTCGCCTTTCAGCACGTTCTCGACGCCGCCGACAGGGCCGACAACAAGACGGTGGTCGTCAGCCGCGACATGCGCGCGAGCAGTGTGCCGCTCGCCGAGGCGCTGATCGACGGCCTCACCGCGTCCGGTCTCGATGTTCTCGATATCGGGCTTGCAACGACACCGATGAACTACTTCGCCACCGGCCACCTCGACGCGGCGGGAGGCATTCAAGTCACGGCCAGCCACAATCCCGGTCGCTACAACGGCTTGAAGTTCAGCCGAAAGGGCGCCCGACCGGTGTCGGGAGACTCGGGAATCGCCAGGATGGAGCGGGCGATAGCCGAAGGCGACCTCCCGCGCGCCGAGACCCCCGGCACCCACACCAACGGCGCCATCGCCGAGGACTACGCCGCCCACGTCCTCTCCCACCTCAAACGACCGGCCGACGCCCGTACGCTCCGGGTGGCCGCCGACGCCGCCAACGGAATGGGCACGATCTACAGGCCGCTGCTCGAGCGGCTGGGGATCGAGCTCATCCCGCTCTACTTCGAGCTCGACGGCACCTTCCCGAACCATGAGGCCAACCCTCTCAAGCTCGAGAACCTCCGCGACCTGCGTGAGCTGGTGCTCGCTGAGGGGGCCGATCTCGGGGTCTGCTTCGACGGTGACGCCGATCGCGCGGCTTTCGTCGACGAGCGGGGTGAGCCGGTCGGCAGCGATCTTTCGACCGCGCTCATCGCCGGCGAGATCCTCGAGCGCGAGCCCGGCGCGGCGATCGTCTACGACCTGCGTTCGTCGCGCGCGGTCGCCGAGTACATCGAGGAGCACGGCGGCGTTCCCATTCGCGAGCGGGTCGGTCACTCGTTCATCAAGGCCACTTTGCGAGAGCACGACTCACCCTTCGGCGGCGAACTGGCGGGTCACTACTACTTCCGGGACAACTACACCGCCGACTCGTCGCTGATGGCGGTCATCGAGATTCTCAACCTCCTGTGGAAGAGCGGCGAATCGATGTCGAAGCTCGCCGGCCGGGTGATGCGCTACGCCAAGTCTCCGGAGATCAACTTCGAGGTCGAGGACAAGGCGGGCGCCATCGCCGAGCTCGAGGAGCGCTATCCCGACGGCGAGGCCGACCGCCTCGACGGCATCAGAACGCGCGCGAAAGCGAGGCCGGTCACAGGTGCCGGCCCTACCGGTAGGGTGCTTCTCCGCCGGTAGGCGGGGAACCCGTGCCCCCGGCGGGTCGCCAGAGGCGACCCCAGAGGACAGGGACCCGGTCGTACGCGTCAGTCCGACAACCGAGCCGAAAGCACGAGCCACGGAACTGGGCCCCAGGGAGGTGCCGATAGCAGCTTAGCGCCGAGCCTTCGACAGGAAGTAGAGCAGCGTCATCAGGGTCGAGATCGCCGCGGCGACATAGGTCAGCGCCGCGGCGTTGAGAACGGCACTCACGCCTTCACGCTCCTGGCTCGTCACGATCCCGTGCTCGAACGCCAACGCCTTGGCACGGTTGGAGGCGTCGAACTCGACCGGCAGGGTCACGATCTGGAAGATCAGCGTCAGGCTGAACAACGCTGCGCCGATGTAGATCATGGTCGGGCCGGCGTTCGACGAGAGCATAAAGAGGCCGAGTATCATCACCCAATAGCCGAGCTTCGAACCGATGTTCGCAGTCGGTACCAACGCCGAGCGCAGCCAGAGGGGAGCGTACTTTCGCGCGTGCTGGATCGCATGTCCGGCTTCGTGACAGGCGACGCCGACGGCCGCCACCGAATTCGAGCCGAAGACTGGCTCGGACAGTGCCAGCGTCTTGGTCACCGGGTTGTAGTGGTCGGACAGAACTCCGCGGGTCGGTACGATCTTGACGTCGCTGATCCCCGCTTGCTCGAGCAGCCGAGCAGCCGATTCGGCGCCGGTGAGGCCGCCCATCGTACGCACCTGGGAGTACTTCTTGAAGGCGGACTTGGTCTTCCAACTGGCCCACAACGACAACAGCAGAGCGGGTCCAACGAAAAGGAAATAGGTGGGGTCGAATATCATTCGCTTCTCCTGATGGCCGGCCGCGGCGCGCCCGACTCGGCTTCGATTCTAGCAGCCGCGAGGAGCTGGCAGCAGCTGCTACAGTGCGCTTCTCATGACTTTAGACACCCCATCGGTCGCTTTGGTCACGGGGGGCACCCGTGGGATCGGCCACGCCGTCGTCGCGGCCCTCCTCACGGAGGGCTGGCAAGTGCACTTTTGCGGTCGTTCCGATTCGTCGGTCGCGCGGGCGCTCGAGACTCTCGAAAGAGACCATCCCGGTCGCGTCTTCGGTCATACGGTGGATATACGTATCCAGGGCGAAGTGAATTCCCTCGTCGCCGGGGTGCTCGAACAGTCGGGCCGGGTCGACTGCCTGGTCAACAACGCCGGCCTCGGGCGTTTCGGTCCGGTCGACGCCATCGGTGGCGACGACTGGCGAGAGGTGATCGAGACCAACTTGAACGGCGCCTTCTACGCGTTGCGGGCCGTCGCCCGCTCGATGATCGAGCAGGGCTCCGGCTGGATCGTCAACGTCGCCTCGCTCGCCGCCAAGAACCCGTTCGCCGGGGGCGCCGCCTACAACGCGAGCAAGTTCGGTCTGCTCGGGATGTCGGAGGCGGCGATGCTCGACCTGCGCCACCACGGGATTCGAGTGACGGCGATCCTCCCGGGAAGCGTCGACACCGATTTCCGGCCGCCATCCCGTCGCAAGGACACCGACTGGATGCTCACCGGTGAGGACATCGCTCGCACGGTTCTCGATCTGCTCTCCTATCCGGATCGCGCACTCCCAAGTCGGATCGAGATCCGGCCGTCCCGTCCCCCCCGTGGCTGATCGGCAGCCAGGCCGCCGGCTGCGGGAATCGCAGCTCCTACCGCGAGCCTAGAGCAGGCGAATCATCTCGGACCCGAGACCGAAGAGTACGGTGGCATCGCTCGGGTTGGCGGGCTGAGGCTCGGTTTCGAGGGTTACCTGCACGGCCCGCGTGTCGGCGGGCATCGTCGGTGAGCCGAGATCGAGCTCGCCGTCGTTGAGGTTGCCCGCCGCGACCACTCCGCTCTCGGTGATGAACCAGACCCGGTACCAGCTCCCCTCTTGCGCCTCGAGTCCCGCCGTGCGGAGGTACCAATGCTGATGATCGGCGGCCAAGAAGAGGAGCCCCTGGGGCGCGTCCTCGCCCTCGGCGGCGGTCGGCCTTAGGGGACAGACTTCGACCCCGAGAGTGCCGACTAGCTGCAGATTCTGCTTGGCCGCGGCGAGATCCCGCCGAACGGTCTCGAGCGTCGCCGAGGCGAGCCCCAATTCGTCGACTTGACGCTGTAGCCGGGCGAGATCCGCCCGCTGGCTCTGCACCGTGCCGGCCATCCATAGCGCCAAGCCCAAGGCCAGGGTCGTCAGTCCGGCCGCCAAGGGCAGCAGCCATCGCGGTGCTCTCGGTCGCGGAGTGAGGACGGCGAGCTCTGGGCGGCGAGCGCCGGCCATGATTCTCTGCTTGAGGTCGGCGGAGGGTTCCTCCGGTTCCAACGCCGCCGCGAGTAGCCCGAAGACCTCTCCGTCGAGGCGTTCGATCTGGGTCCGCTCGGCCGGCGACAACCGCCCCCAGTCGTCGATCTCGTCCCGTTCGGATCCGTCGAACTCACGCAACCAGGCGAAGACGTCGGAACGCTCCATCAGAGGAGATCTCCAAGGTCATCTTGCAGTGCCGCTCTCAGTTTTCTCATCGCCAGCAGTGTCCGTGTCTTCACCGTGCCAAGTGGAATCTCGGTCTCAGCGGCGATCTCCCGTTGAGTCATCCCCGAGAAGAACGCCAGCTCGAGGACTCGCCGCTGTTCGGGCGGCAACAGCGCCAGCTCGGATTGCAGGCGAGCCGCTCTTTCCTGTTGCAATACGTTTCGCCCACCCTCCGGGGATTCATGAGTCCGCTTCTCTTCCTTCTGAGCGGCCGCCAGCGTCCGGTCGACGACGTTACGGTTGCGGATCCGATCGATCGCCCGACTCCGCGTCATCATCACGAGCCAAGTCGCCACCGACGAGCGCTCGGGGTCGTAGCGCTCGACCTGGCGCCACGCCTGGAGCAGGACCTCTTGAACGACATCTTCCGCCTCCTGAGGACGGTGGACGAACCGTGACGCCAAGGCGAAGAGCATCGACGAATACCGGTCGTAGAGCTCGCTCAGAGCATCCTCGTCCCCGCCGACGAGGCGGGCGACGAGCGCCCGGTCTCGAGCCGCCCTCTCGATGGCTGAGAGTTCCTGCTCCATCAGAGCCTAGGACGATACCATCGACCCTGAGGCCTGATCGATGATCCATCCGCCTTTGCCCGTAGCGATCGCCGTCGTCGGATCGGGCGCTTCCGACTCCGCGATGAAACCGGTCGCCGAAACCGTCGGCCGAGCCTTGGCACGGGCGGGTGTGACTCTCGTCTGCGGCGGCCGCGGCGGAGTGATGGCCGCCGCCGCTCGGGGAGCACGCCAAGCGGGCGGCCGCACGGTCGGCATCCTTCCCGGCACGGGGCCGGACGATTCGCCTCCCAATCCCTCGATCGAGGTCCCGATTTTCACCGGCATGGGGCAGGCTCGCAATCTGGCTGTCGTGCTGAGTGCGGACGTGGTGATCGCCATCGGGGGCGGCTGGGGGACTCTCTCCGAGATCGGACTGGCCAGGAAGCACGGCCGACCGGTCGTTCTTCTCGGCAACTGGCATCTCGAGCTGCCCGACAAGGTCGACGACCGCAACCTCGTTCACGCGAAGAGCCCGGAAGAGGCGGTCGAGATCGCGCTCGACCTCGCGCGCGACGGGCCGCGGCGCTAGCCAGAGGCCCGTGTCTCAGGTTCGAGAACCCGGCTAGCTCTCGTCTTCGAGGATGGCGCGAAGGGTGGCGATCCACGCCTCGGCGACGCGATGACGCTGGCCGCCGAGTCGAGCGCCACCCGGTGTGCGAAACCGCTCCTCGGACGGGCCGGGGTCGAGAGCGTCGACCGCTCGATCGACGGGCGTGCGCTTCTTGCCCGCAGCCAAGAGGCGGCTGACGGCGGCGCGAACTCCCGTGCGCTTAAGCAGAAGGGCGTCGTGAAGCAACGCCTCTTCAATCCGCTGTGGAGAGCTCTCGAGACGCTCGAGCCCGCCTCGAAGGCTAGCCACTTCGGCTGCCTCGAGACCGAGTCCCCGAACGAAGAGCTGCCAACGACTGCCCGGCGCCAGGCTGCCGAGACGGGCAAGGACACCTTGGAACATGACGAGAAGCGTCAAGAGCTGTCGGTCGCAATCGACGCCGTCGGACAGTTGGTCGAGCTGGCGCTCGAGCCGCTCGACCTGAACGAACGTGTCGGCCCCGTCGAGCTCGGTGTAGAGCGGCCTGACGTAACGCTCGACGCGTTCGCGCCAGTCGGCGGACAGGTTCATCGAAGGCTCGCCTCGGCGAACAGGTGTTGGAGGTCAACGGGGTCGATGTCGGAGAGGCTCACCACCGCTCCACTGGCGGTAACGAGCTGGCACAGCTGGTGCGAGTGGGCGACCCCCAGGCAGACGAGTCCGGCGCCACTCGCCGCCGCGAGTCCCATCGGGGAGTTCTCGACCGCCAGCACTTCGTGGGGGTGCACGAGCCGCTCGGGAAGCGGAGGCTGGTTGTTGAGCTGCTCGACCGCACGCTGGTAGATCTCCGGATGGGGCTTGCCCCGAAGCACGTCCTCGGCCGAGACGATCGCCTTGAACTGCTGTCGCAGACCGCTCTGGTGAAGTGCCTGGACGATCTCCTCGCGGAGCGCCCCGCTCACGATCCCGAGCATCAAGCCCTGCTCCGCCGCTCCTTCCACCAGTTCGAGGGCGCCGGGATAGAGCGTGTAGCCACGGCGGCGCACGTGCTCCTGGTAGAGCGCCGCCTTTCGAGCGACCAGCCGGTTGACCTCCTTGGCGGTCACCTTGCGGCCGGCACGCTCGAGAATCGCCGCGACCACCTCACGGTCGTTGCGGCCACTCAGATCCGAGGGGAGCTCGGCCGGAGCTCCGAGGCCTTCCTCGCCGAGAACCCGGTCGAGCAGGTCGCGGTGAACACCGAGGTCGTCGACCAGGACACCATTGAAATCGAACAAGACCGCCCGCAGCACGCCGCCATCTTAAAGAAACGAGGCCACGGCCGGTACTCGACCTGCCGTGGCCCGCAACCGATCGGCGGCCCGATCAGTCGATCTCGGAGGGTGGTCCCCCGAACATCCGGTGCATCCGGTGCATCCGGTGGCCGTGGCCGATCGGCCGGCGGCCACCGCGCTCTCCGCGCAACTCCTTCATCACCGCGAAGCGCTCGCGCTGTTCCGGCGTGAGGACGTCGGCGAGCTCTTGGTGAAGGGTCTCGCGTGATCGCTTGGCGGTTTCCAGTCGCCGGTGGATCTCGATCACGAGGGAGCCGACCGCCTCGGCGTCGGCCTGCTCGGCCGAGGCCAGCTCCCGCACCTGTTCATGGAGCTCGTGGATCGCCTCGAGCTCTGCGCGCATCGAGCTTCCACGACTCTCGTGAATCGTCTTCCATTCCGCGACTTGCTGGTCGGTGAGATCCAGAAAGCGCGTGATCTTCTCTAGGTGCTCGGCACGCAGGTGCTCGAACTGGGGATGCTCCCGACCCCAGGGGCCTCGGCCTTCCCAATGACCGCCCGGGGCGGCGGTCAACGCCGCAGTGACGATCGCCATCACGGCGAGCGAAAGAAGAGTCTTGTTCTTGGTTCTCATCGGCTGTCCTGTCCTTTCTGTCGGTTCGGTCTCGTCGAGGGCGATCCATGCCTCTCATAGGGATAGATGCCATCTTCCCGGAACCGGTTACTCGACGCTGCCCCGAGCGCGATCCGGCCCCGGACGCCGGATCCTGTCACCCTCGCCCGAAGAGAGTTGTTCGTGGCAGGCCCGCCGGGTGACGGGCTGGGTGTAACCTCGTCGAGCCTCACGGCATCTAGGCTAGTAGGAGGTGCTTTCGAGCTCCGCCCGATGGAAAACGAGACCGTGCACGCGCTGACCCTCCCGATGACTTCGCTGTCCCGTTCGCTGCCGGTCGACGACGACGCGATTCTCGTGGCCGAAGCCAACGATGGAGACCGCGAAGCCTTCGAGCGATTGGTCGAGCGCCACCAGAATCGTGTCTTTCGCCTCGCGGGGCGCTTCTTCCGTCATCGGGAGGACGTCGAAGAAGCCGCCCAGGACACCTTTCTCACCGCTTGGACCAAGCTCGGGACCTACAAAGCCAAGGCTCCCTTCGAGCATTGGCTGACGCGCGTATGCCTCAACACCTGCTACATGCGGCTTCGCCGCGAGAAACCGCAGGAACGGCTGCCCGCGGAGATCGGGAGCGAGGCCGGCGATCCGAACGCCCGGCTCGACGCGGAGCGCTTGCTCGCTCGGCTCGAACCTCGAGACCGTTTCATTCTGCAGCTTCTCCATGGGGAAGGGTGGTCGACCACGGAGATCGCCGCTCAGCTCGGCTGGACGGTGTCCAACGTCAAGGTCCGTGCCTTCCGCGCCCGGCGCAGGCTCAGGCAGCTCGTGGAGGCTGGGTAGATGAACTGCCGGCAAGCACGCAAGCTCCTCACTCACTCGATGGGTGCCAACGCCCAGGCGCGACGCCACGCCGCCAGCTGTGGGGCCTGCTCGCGCTTCGCGACCCGACTGAAAGAGATCGACCGTGCGTTGGTGGCGCCCCGTTCCGAGATTTCGCCGCCACCCGGATTTGCCCGCCGAGTACGAAGTCGGCTGGCACCGACCGAAGATCTGATCGGCTGGGCCGCGCTGCGCCTGCTGCCGGCCACCCTCGCTGTCGTCCTCCTTCTCTCGTGGTTGAACCTTCGGGGCGAGAGTGTCCAGAACGCCGCCGCCGAGAACCCCACCGATGCGGTCGTGAGTTGGATGCTCGACCTGAACGTGGGAGATGGATCGTGAGCAAGGTCACGGCTCTCGGCCTCGTCCTGGTCGTCTTCCTCGTCGGCTTGGCCTCCGGAGTGTTGGGTGCCCGGCTGCTCCGCTACGACTCGACCGGTCCGGCCGGGCCTCCAGGTCCGCCGCACCTGCGTGGCTACTTCCTCCATCGCGACTTCGACCTCAGCGCCGAACAGCAAGAACGGTTGGACGGGGTATTGCGCCGACGTCAGCAGGAGATCGAACAGCTGCACCGGCGCCTCCGCCCCGAGGTCGAGGAGCTGATGGATCGGACCCGGCAGGAAGTCGAAGAGATCTTGACCCCCGAGCAGCTCGAGCGCTTCCGCGAGCGGCGAAGGCGTTGGCAGCGGCACCCTCGCCCGTTCGGCCCGCCAGGCGACGACCACCGTCGTCACCGCGCGCTCCCGAAACAGCGCGAGCAGGAAGAGAACAGGAAGGATCGCCCCGGGGAGGGAGCTGGCTGACCGCGCGGTGGTAGAATCCGAACGGATCGGGCCACCCGCCCGTAAGGAGCAGTCAATGGAAACGAACACCTCCAGTCCTCTAGAGTCCCCGGCCCGGCCGGTTGCCAATCCTGTCGCCCTGACGGACAAGGCCGTCCAGATGGTCAAGATCACGCGCGAGCAGGAGAAGCTCGACGAAGCGTCGGGGCTGCGCATCGCGGTGCGCGGCGGCGGCTGCAGCGGTTTCGAGTACGCTCTCGATTTCGAGCTCGAGGCCAGGGAGAACGACTTCGTGCTCGAATACGAAGGTCTGTCGGTCTTCGTCGATCCGATCAGCGCCCGCTACCTCGAGGGCACCGAGATCGACTACGTGCTGGGAACCACCGGCGCCGGCTTCAAGTTCAACAACCCGAAGGCGACGGGAACCTGCGGCTGCGGCTCCTCCTTCGCCGTCTGACAGCCAGCCGGCATCTCCCGCCCCGTCCGTAGCCGGGAGGCCTGAGCCCCGGTCGACGGGCGGGAACGGTGCAGCTTCTCCAACGACTGTCCAGTGGGCCGCCAGAGGGCAGTGCCCCTCCGATCAAGAGCTGCTCTGGACCTAGGCGCCGGGCTCGAGGACTCGGGCTTCGTCGCCGGTCTCGAGAGTGACGGTCGTTCCGGCATCCGTCGCCTTGCGGTGGAGAATGGCGAGACCGACGGTCGCCTCCCGCGCCGGCACGAAGGCCGAGCTCCCGAGCCGTCCGACCTCCTTCCCGTCGAAGCGGACGGCGGTCCCCGGAGGTAGCTCGCGGCGACCGCGGAGAACGAGCGCTCGCAGGGAGTGATTGACGTGCCCCCGGTAGTGGATCCGCGCGACGACCTCCTGCCCCAGGTAGCAGCCCTTGGTGTAGCTCACGGCATCTTCCAGCCCGGTCTCTTGCGGAAAGTGCCGTTGATCGAAATCGATCCCGTACCTCGGAACGCCCGCTTCGATTCGCAGGGCTTCGAAAGCGTCGAAGCCCACCGGCTCGGCCCCGGCTCCGACGAGGCTCTCGGCCACGGCTGCGGCGTCGATGAGCGCCACGGTGATAGCGAAGACCGGCACTCCGAGCGGGCGCTCCTCGATCACCTCGATCGAGTGACCCGCCAGCTCTCCTCTTACGCCGCTCCACAGCTCCCCAGCCTGCAAACCCAGCGCGTGCAGGATTCGCGGGGCGCGCGGACCCGCGACGATCCACTGCATGTGCTCTCGATCGACCGCGAGCTCCACTCGGTCGACGAGGACGAAACGCTCCAAATGCTCGACGATCGCCGCTGAGCGGCCGCGGGGAACGACGACTCGGAAGGCGTCACCCGACGGTGAGACGATCGCGTCCGCCAACACGCCGCCCTTTGGCGCGGTGAAGAACCCGTACGACCCTCCTTCGAGCGACACTTCACAAGTCAGGTAGCCGTTGAGGAAGCGCTCTCGATCGTCACCGCCGACCTCCAGCAGTTCGCTCCACTGGCGCTCGACGACGCCGCACGTTTCGGAAAGCGCAGCCCGTTCGGAGACCGAGTCGCCGTAGCAGGTTATCGTCTCGCGACCCTCGACCTCGAGCCTGACGGCTGATCTTGCGTCGTGCCAACCCTCCAGTGGCACTCGCGGAGACGCCGTTTCGCTCACCCGCTCACTCTAGCAGCCCGCGGCGGAAGTCCCATGGGTCGCGCTGCGATCGCTTTCGGGTGTGCTGCCAGGCGCCGCGTCGCCGGTTATCATCTCGCCATGCCGGAAAGACAGAGCTTCACCCTCGACACCGCCGCCGGAAGCACTCTGCACGGCATCCTCGATCTGCCGGACGCGCCCGGGGAGCAGCCCACGGTCGTCGACTGCCACGGCTTCAAGGGCTTCATAGAGTGGGGTTTTCATCCCTACATAGCCGATCTGCTGGCGAGTCGGGGTTTCACCGTTGTCCGCTTCAATTTCTCGAGCTCCGGCATGAAGCCTGGCGATGAGCTGGTGACCGACGAGGAGGCGTTCGCCACGGCGACGTTCGGAGACGACGTCCGAGAGATCGGCGAGATCCTCGACGCGCTGATCACCGGCCGGCTTGCCGCTGGCAGGGTGGACACGGATCGGCTGGCGTTGTTCGGTCACAGCCGGGGCGGCGGCACGTCGATCTTGACCGCCGCCTCCGACGCGTGGCGCCGCCGTCTGAAGGCGCTCGTGACCTGGTCGGCGGTAGGGACCTTCGACCGGCTCGATGAGCGCGAGAAAGAGCAGTGCCGGCAGCTCGGTGCGATGCCGGTCGTCAACGCCCGCACCGGCCAGCATCTCGAGCTGGCGCTCTCGGTGCTCGAGGATGGCGAGACCCACAAGAGCGACTACGACGTGGAGGCCGCCGCCGCGCGCCGAAGCGCTCCATGGCTGCTCGTCCACGGATCCGACGACGAGACCGTGTCCGTGGCCGAAGCCCACGCGCTCTCCAACGTGGCGGGGGGAGAGTTCGAGAGTCTGATCATCGACGGCGGCAGCCACACCTTCGGTGCGCAACACCCGTTCACCGGACCCAATCCCAGGCTGATCGAGGCGATGAACGCGACCCAGAGCTGGCTGCGCCGGCACCTGTCTCCGTAGAGGATTTCCAGGTCGGCGTGCCCTACTCGCTCCAGTCGGGCGTGCGCTTGTCGGCGAGAAAGGTCGCGACACCCCGGCGGCAGTCTTCGGTCAGCCGCGACTGTGCGTTCGCTTCGGCGGCTCGGTCCAGCCGCTCGTCGACTCGCCGACCGAGCATGTCGAGCAAAAGGCGCTTGGTGCGGGCGATCGACTCCGAGCTCGCCTTCGCCAGGAGCTCGCGAGCCAGCGCCTTCCCCGCGTCACGAAGCTCATCGGCCGCCGCCAGCCGGTTGATCAACCCGATCTCGAGGGCCCGCTGGGCGGAGATGAACTCCGGGTCGAGCAGCAGCTCGCGGATGTGCGAGCCTCGGAGTCGCAGAGGTAGAAAGGTCGCCACGAGCGCGGCGACGAAGCCGATCCGCACTTCGCTGTACATGAATCGGGCGTCGTCGGCCGCGATGACGAAGTCGCAGGCGGTCGCCAGACCGCAGCCACCCGCCACGCAAGCTCCCTGGACGAGGGCTACGGTCAGCGTTTCCTGGCGCAAGATCGACTCGAAGAGCTCTCTCAACTTCGCGGATTCTCGCCGGTTGGCATCGAGATCGCCGTCGGCGACGGCGTGCAGGTTGTCGAGATCGGCGCCCGCCGAGAAGTGCTTGCCGGTGGCAGAGAGCATCACCGCACGCACGCCGTCGGCGCGCAGATCGCTCGAATAGGTCTCGGTCAGCTCGCTGACCAGCGTCGGGGAGAGGGCGTTGGCCCGCTTCGGATCGTCCAGCGTCACCCACAGCAGGTCGCCGTCCCGCTCGGTCCGAAGGAAGCCCTCGTCACCCATCACGGCTCCGGCAGCAACGTCTCGGGGACGTCGATTTCCAGAGTGAGGAGTCCTTGCCCGTGAGTCTTGCCCTGGGCATCGGTTTTCAGACTCTCCGTGCCGCCACCGCCCAAAGAGTCATGGAGGATGAAGTTCAGAGCGTTCAGGTTGGGTACTTCGAAGCGCTCGACCTCTCCCCGGCAGACTAGCCGGAAGTGCTCCTTGACCGCGGCGGCGGTGAGCTGCTTGGCGATCACCTCGTAAAGCTCGGGCGAGTCGGCGATGAGGCCGACGTTGGAACCGTCTCCCTTGTCCCCGGAGCGCGCGTGAGCGACCCGGTAAAGCGGCACTCTCATGCTTCCTCCACCGTCACTCGCACCCGGCCCTCGACCTCTTCGCGGGCGAGCAGAGCCGGCCAGTAGGCGACGACTTGCTGCGGCTTGGGACGCCCCCCCGCGAAGCCGGTCACCCCGGGGGGTCCACTCGTGACGAGCGGGGCGATCTCCTTGCCGAAGCGCTCGATCTTGGCACGGTCGTCATCGTGGACGCCGAGCCGCAGCACCACCTCCGGCGGGTCGTCGGGAGGCGGGGTGATTCCCGGCAGACACGCTCCGACCCCGACCAGCTCGACGGTCTTTTGCCCGTCCTCGAAGACGACGCCGCCGCGTTCGAGGCGTTTCCAGATCGTCTCGGCAGCGAGCTCGGCCTTCTCGACGGCCCGCGGACCGGAGACCGTAAGCTGCCCCGTCGCCTTGTAGCCTTCGAGATAAGACGCCGAGATCTTGAGGGTCGGCGTCCGCGGTTCGCCGCGAATGCCCGACACCCGAACCCGGTCCTTGCCGACCTCCTCCAGCTGGATGCTCGTGAAACGCGCGACGCAGTCCGGGCCGACGTAGGCCTCGGGATCGCCCATCTCGTAGAGCAGCTGCTCCGAGACGGTGTCGACCGTGACCATGCCGCCGGTCCCCTCGTGCTTGGTCACCACGAAGGTGCCGTCGGAACTGGCCTCGACGATCGGATAGCCGACGTTCCAGAGGTCCTCGACCTCCCACCATCGCGAGAAGTTGCCGCCGGTGCACTGCGCGCCGCACTCGATGATGTGGCCGGCGACCGTCCCTGAGGCCATCAGGTCCCAATCGTCGAAGTCCCAGCCGAACTCGTGGGCCATCGGGGCGAGCGCCAGCGCCGTGTCGGTGACCCGTCCGCAGAGGACGATCAGCGCCCCTTCGTCGAGCGCTTCGACCACCGGACGCGCGCCGAGGTAGGCGTTCGCGCTCGTCACTCGATCGACGATTGTCGACATCGGTGCGCCGGTCTCCATGTCGGCGAGATCGTGCCCTGCGGCAATCAGTTCCGGCAACCGCGGCAAAATGTCGTCACCCTCGACGACCCCGACCTTGAAGCCCTTCACCCCTAGCTTGCGGGCCACCTCGAAGATCTTGGCGCGGGCGCCGTTGGGGTTGAGGCCGCCGGCATTGCACAGCACCCGGACGTTGCGCTCGACGAGCTCCGGCAAGACCCGCTCGACGAAGCCGATGAAATCGGTGGCGTAGCCCATCTCGGGGTTCCTGAGCTTCTGCCGCATCATGATCGAAAGCGTCACCTCGGCGAGGTAGTCCATGCCGATGTAGTCGATCTCGCCGCCACGAAGCAGCTCCACCGGCGCGTCGACACTGTCACCCCAGAAGCCCTGACCGTTGCCGATCCGAACCGTCGTCATCGAAGCGAAGATAGCACCGTTCGATCCGCGAGCGGGTCGGTGCCCGTAATCCTCACGTAACCCGTCGGGAGAGACCCTCGGTCGTGCATAGAAGGGGAGGAGGCGTGATGATCGCACCCACCGACGCCAAGCCGGCGTCGCCGATCCGCAAGAAGATCAAGAAGCTGGAAGTGATGGTGGCGGATGTCGTTCGCGAGACTCGCGACGCGGCAACTCTGCTCCTGTTCACCGGAAACGACCGTCTCGAATACCAGGCGGGTCACTTTCTGACGATCGATCCCCACCAGTTCCCGGCGCTCGAACGATTCACCGCCTATTTCGAGGACGCCAAGGGCAAACGGGAGCCCCAGCGCGCCTATTCGCTCTCCTCGGCGCCCCACGAGGACTACCTCGCGATCACCGTCAAGGAGGAGGCGTACGCCACCGGCGTCACCGAGTACCCGCCGCTGCTCTCCCCGCTTCTCGTCTTCCGAACCCCCCGTGGCACCCGGATGAAGGTCACCGGCTTCAGCGGCCCATACGTGCTCCCGCCGGACATCGAGAGCCGCACCGAGCATCTGGTTCACCTCTGCGCCGGATCCGGCGCCGTACCGAACTTCAGCATTCTCAAGCACGCGTTGGCAACCGGACTGAGCCTGCGCCACACCTTCATCTACGGCAACAAGACGCGCGACGACATCATCTTCCGGCGTGAGCTCGAGCGCCTCGTCGACGAGTACCCGGACCGACTGAAGGTACTGCACGCTCTCAGCCGCGACGCCGACGCCGAACGACACGGCCCGAGCTACCGCTCGGGCCGTATCTCCGAGGAGCTCCTCGCCGAGTGGATTCCGGATCCCAGCTCTGTAGTGGTCTTCGCCTGTGGTCCGGGGATCGGCAAGTGGGACCGGCTGCGCGCGCGCAACCAGGGGGTCGAGCCCGGCCCCCGGTTTCTCGAGGGCGCTCTCGCCGCCCTCGCCGACATCGGCGTCGACAGCGCCAGCATCCATCAAGAGAGCTACGGCTAGCCCGGACCCGGCGAAGGTCACCGCCGAGGATCGCCATGGTAATCTCGCGGCCAGACGGAGGTCCGCGGCGTCTCGAGCAGACGCCACGACGGGGAAGACCTCGAGGGGCCGGTGCGAATGAGCTCTCTGATCAACCAGACGGCAGCTTGGTTGTTCCTGGTCGGCCTGCTCGGTCTGGTGCTGGGGTGGTGGCTCGGCAGACGCGGCGGCGGCTCGCGGATCGCCCAGGCCCAGGTTGACTGGCAGCAGAGGCTGTCGGCGACGGAGCTCGAGGCCGAGGATCTCCGATCTGGGCACACGGAGCTGACGGCCCAGCTCGACGTCGCGCGGGCAGAACTCGAACGCGCCCAGAAGCGCACCGGCGAGGCGGTCGCCGGCCTCACCGAGTCGGAGCGGCTGCTGGCCGAAGACCAACAACGGGCCAGCCGCGAGCTCGACGAGCGCGAGGCCGAGATCCAGCGTCTCGAGGCCGAAATCGAGCGCTGGCGGGAAGAGCATCGGGATCTCGAACGGACCCAGCTCCGCTCCCGGGAGGATCTCGACCGGCTGACTGTCGAGTTGGCGGCGAGCCGCGATCGCATCGCCGACCTCGAAGCCGCGGTCGCCCGCGGCCGCCATCAGCTGGCGGAGATCGAGCGCACTCACACCCCTGAGGCAGACGTCACGGCGCTCACAGGCGAGGTCCAGCGCCTGCGCCAGGTCAGGGCCGATTTCCAGGAGTGGATGCTCGGCGAGGCGAGGCGTGAGGGAGAGCTCGAACATGCACGCCGACAGCTCGGCGAGATCCGCACCGAGCGCGACGCCCATGCCGCCGAAGCTTCGGCGCTGCGTGACCGTCTCTCTCGAGAGCAGGCACGAGTCGCCGAGCTCGAGAGCGGTCTGGGGGAAGTAGACCAGCTGCGGGCCGACCTCGCTCACCGGAACGAGCGAGTTTCCGACCTCGAGGCGCACGTCGCCAGTAAGGCGGGTCTCGAAGAGGAACTCGAGCAGTTGCGGGGCCAAGTCGCGGCGGCCGAGAAGCGAGCCCGCACTCTCGAGGACGAGGTGCGCCGAGGCGAAGAGGCGGTGCGCAATGGCGAAGAGCGGGCGGCGCAGGCTGCGCACAGGGCGGCGCGCGCCGAACAGCTGCTGTCAGGCGTCGAGGAGCGGGCGGCGCGAGCCGAAGAGCGGGCAGCCCCGGCCGGACGGCGTATCGCAGGCGTCGAGGAGCGGGCAGCGAGCCGATCTCATCCCGCCTCGTGGCAGTCGAACGGCGAGCTCGAGCTGCTCGAAGCCCCGCGCGGTGCGGGTGACGAGCTCAGGAAGATCCGTGGGATCGGCACGGTGCTCGAGCAGACACTCAACCGGCTGGGCGTCTATCACTACCGGCAGATCGCCGCCTGGACAGCCGGTGACATCGAGTGGGTCACTTCTCACATCGAGATCTTCCCCGGTCGGATCGAGCGCGACGGCTGGGTCGAGCAGGCTGCCCGGCTCCACCGCGAGCACTACGGCGACGAGGACGGCGACTAGCGCCTGCACCTCTTTCGACCGAGCGCAACGCTGCAGTCGCGGGCCGATCCGCCGTTGCGGCCGGAGCGGGGAGAGAAACGCAGGCCAGCAGCTACTTGGCGGCCCGTTCGAGTCGCTTCCGGCGCCGCCGCGATCGCATCAACTGGTAGAGGACCCCGACGGCGACGAGCCCCAGGTAGCTCGGCACGAACCAACCTGCCGGTAGCGTCACGGCTTCCACCACGAGCTGCGCTCCGAGCAGCGAGCTGAGCAGAACGAGCGCGAACTCGAAAAGTCTCCCGACCAGCCAAGCTCCGAGGAGGCAGCCCGCGAGGGCGGCCACCAGCCACCATGCGCCCCGCTCCAACCCGAAGGTCTGCGCCTGCCAGAGGCCGATGAGCGCCCCTCCCACGCCGCCGACGAGTCCGAGCAGCACCTTGTGTGCGAAGACGGCGAGGGCGGCCCCGGCAACCCCGGCAATGACCGAAAGGACGAGTGACGCCTGCTGCGAAAGCTCGGGCGCTATCCGCTGGCTGACCAGGAAGACGGCGACGAAGCCGACCACCGCAGCCGCCAACCAGTAGAGCCGCCGACCGAAGAGGATCAGCGCGATTCCGACCCCGACGGCCATCGTCTCGCCGAGCGAGGCTCCGATCTTCTCGGCCAGCGCGCCGAGCTCTTCGATCACGTCTGGAGCACGCCGGTCTTGAAGTCGGGAATCCGTGGATTGCACGCGGTCGCCGCCAACGAGCGGGAGAGCACGCTCCGGGTCTGCGTGGGGTCGATGATGGCGTCGACCCACAACCGGGCGGCGGCGTAACGGGGATCCATCGCGTCCGCGTAGCGCCTCTGAATGCGGGCGAGCAGTTCCTGTTTCTCCTCCTCTCCGACGTCCTCCCCCCGATTCTTCAACTGGATGCCGACGAGCGTCTTCGAAGCCTGTTCGCCGCCCATGACCGCGATCGACGCCGACGGCCATGCATAGAGGAAGCGGGCGCCGTAGGCCTTGCCGCACATCGCGTAGTTGCCGGCACCGTAGGAGTTGCCGACGAACAGCGTGATCTTGGGGACCACCGAATTGGCGACGGCGTTCACCATCTTGGCGCCGTCCTTGATGATGCCGCCGCGCTCCGCCCGGCTTCCGACCATGAATCCGGTCACGTCCTGGATGAAGAGCAGCGGGATCTTCTTCTGATTGCAGAGCTCGATGAACCGGGCTCCCTTGTCGGCCGCCTCGGAGTAGACGACGCCGCCGATCTGCAGCTCCTTGTCGCTGGCACCGGTGCCCGTCCGGCGCTCGACGATCGAGCGCTCGTTGGCGACGATTCCGACCGCCCACCCGTCGATCCATCCAGTGCCGCAGATCAGCGTCTCACCGTAGGTCGCCTTGTACTCCTCGAGCTCGCTGCCGTCGAGGATTCGCGCCAGAACCTCGCGCATTTCGTACGGTCGGGTGCGATCGACCGGCAGCACGCCGTATAGCTCCTCGGCGTCGTAACGGGGATCCAGGGGCGCCTGCCTTGCGAACGGAGCGCGCTCGGGATCCGCCAGCTGAGCGAACTGGGCGCGGATCTTCCGGAGGCAGCTCTCGTCGTCGGGATGGCGATGATCGACGACCCCGGACACGTCGCACTGCACCATGGCGCCTCCCAGCTCCTCGTTGTCGATCGACTCGCCGATGGCGGCCTTGACGAGGTGCGCGCCGGCGAGGAAGATCGACCCGGTTCCCTCCACGATGTGCGCTTCGTCGCTCATGATCGGCAGGTAGGCGCCGCCGGCGACGCACGGGCCCATGATCGCGGCCATCTGGAAGACCCCCTCGGCCGACAGACGCGCGTTGTTGTAGAACGCCCGCCCGAAATGGTCCTTGTCCGGGAAGATCTCGTCCTGCATCGGAAGGAAGACGCCTGCCGAGTCGACGAGATAGACGATCGGCAGGCGATTCTCGAGCGCGATCTCCTGGGCGCGAAGCACTTTCTTGCAGGTCAGCGGAAACCAGGCTCCCGCCTTCACCGTGGCGTCGTTGGCGACGACGACGACATCGCGACCGTGGATCTTGCCCAGGCCGGTGACGACGCCCGCCGCGGGCGCCCCGCCGTGCTCCTCGTAAAAGCCGTGCGCCACCCACAAGCAGAGCTCCAGGAAGTCGCCGCCGTCGTCGCACAGCCTCTCGATCCGCTCCCGAGCCGTCATTTTGCCCTTGGCCCGGTGCTTGGCGATCCGCTGCTCCCCGCCGCCGAGTCGGATCTCGGCGGCACCCGCTTCCAAGGCGTCTAGCTTCTCGCGCCAGTGAGCCGCCCGCTGGGCGAAGGTCGCGTCGCGAGTCAGCTTGCTGTCGAGAATGGCCATCGGTCGTCGATCGTCGAACAGGCGGCATTATACGGGCGCCGCCGCCTCAACGCCTGCTCGGTCGGAGCGATAAGATCGCGTCATGAAGTTGACAGTCGTCGCGTTCGCCTCCGCGCGCGAGGCGCTGGGGTCGAGCGAGCTCGTCCTCGAGCTCGAGGCCGGAAGCGACCTCGATGCGCTTCGCCGGGAATTGTCCGCCAAGCATCCCGATCTCGCCGGCCAATGGGAGAGGATCGCCGTCGCCGTCGACGGACAGCTCACCCGAGACAACCCGGTGCTCCGGGGCGACCAGGAGATCGCCTTGCTTCCGCCGGTCTCGGGAGGTTGACCGATGGAGCTCGTACGCCTGGTCGACGGTCCGATCGCCATCGAGCCGATCGTGGAGAGCATCCACTCGCTCTCCCGTGGTGCCGTGGTCCTCTTCGTCGGCTGCGTGCGCGACCGTGACCGAGGCCGGCCGGTGACCGGCCTCACCTACGACGCCTACCGCCCGATGGCTCGCGAGCGGCTGCTGACCATCGTCGAGGAGCTCGCAGCGGAGGCGCCCGACCTGGTCGTCGCCATCCATCACCGCCTCGGCGACGTCGCCGCCGGCGAGGCGAGCGTCGTCATCGCCACGGCGGCGCCCCATCGTGACGCCGCATACGCGGCGAGTCGCACGGCTCTCGAACGACTCAAGACCGAGGTGCCGATCTGGAAGCACGAGCGCTACGCCGACGGCTCCGCCGCCTGGCGCGAAGACGAGAAGCTCATCTAGTCGACGCCGGGGCTCTCGATAAGATCACGGCTCCTCGAAGAGCAGGGGCCGTTCGGGACCGAGAGCCGGGGCCTTGATATCCGCGCTCGGAACGGGCAGCCGGTCGTCGGCACGGAAGCGCACCAGAGTGAAGCTCGACGCCTCAACATGTTCGACGAGGGCGAAGCCTGCGGGCGCCGCGGGTGCGGGTGGCCGCGGAGGTAACGATTCCCGTCCTAGCTTCCGTCCGGCGCGCTCCGGAGCCAGGCGACGTCCTCTCGAGCCTGCTGGAGGCCCCAGGCTCGTTTTGCGTCAGGGGAAGACCGACGCCGAGACTGCTTCAAGTCCGAGCCTCCGGCAGTTGAGTGGCACCTCAAGACGGGGCAGGGCACCTCAAGACGCGCACCTCAAGACGACCTCAAGACGGCGCACCTCAAGACGGCACCTCAAGACGGGTTGAGTGGCACCTCAAGACGCACCTCAAGACGGAGCGCCTCAAGACGGAGTATCTGCAACGGGCCTCTGCCCGCTGATGAATCGGAGCCGGACGCCGCGCCTACGACGCGGACGGGATGGTGAGGATCTGACCAGGATAGATCAGGTCAGGGTCCTCGATCTGATCGCGGTTCGCCTCGTAGATCTCCTTCCAGCGGGCGCCATCGCCCCACCGGTCTTCGGCGATGCACCAGAGGCAGTCGCCGCGGACGACGGTGTGGCGTCGGGCCGCCTCGGCCGCCGCACGCTCGGCCGCTTCACGCTCGGCGGCTGCACGCTCGGCCGCCTCGGCCGCCGCACGCTCGGTCGCTTCGCGCTCGGCAGCCTCCCGCGCCGCCGTCTCGGCTGTCGGCTCCTCCGCGGCCGCTTGGAGCTCCTCGGTCGCCATCGACGCGGTCTCCTCGGCGTCCCTGGGCCCTCCGCAGTCTTGACATCCGGCGATGGGAAGCAGAGCGATCAACGTCAGAGTCGGCCATCGCTTAGCCATGAGTCTCCTCCTTGGGGTATCCCCCTGTCGATGCCTATTCATATCATCAGAAAGGTCACCCAGAGACGGCAGAGGAGGGACTCGCGATTCCCTGCGCTAAGCCAACGCGATGGCACGCCCCCCTGGAAGGATCTTCCCTACTCGATGTGCTCGAGCCGCTCGTCCAGGTAGAGATCCTGCACGATCGAGCTCATCTGGATCCCGAAACACTCGCAGAACATCTCGAGGGTCCGGTTCTTCGGCCAGTACGCCTCGTCTGTCACCCAGGCCCCCAGCAGGGCCTCGAACAGGCCAGGCCAGAACTCTTCCAGCGCCTCCTGCTGAGTAGCAGGATCTTCGTATTCCGGTAGGAGGTAGACGGTCGGCTCCGCGCGCAACGCCTCGAAGACCGACTCGGCAAGCCTCTCGGCGTCATCCTGCTTGGCCCACTCGCGATAGGGCTGCCGAGGCTTCAGGATCGCAGCCGACCGGTTGAGCATCTCCATCGTCATGCCGCCCGGTAGCAGTGCTTCAGGAGGTCACCCCAGCCGCTCGCGGCAGCGGACCTCTCCTCCCGCGAGGTGATCTCTGCGGTCAATGACCTCGTTGCCGATCTCCTGGTGGGTGCGCTCGGTGGGGTAGTGGTCAAGGTACGCGTGGACTGCCCGCCTGTTAGGCTTGCCGGGTGGCGGGTAGGCGACAGACGAGGCGCGAGAAGCTGCATTCCGACCACTTGGAGGCTAGTCGCGAGCATGCCCTCTGGAAGCAGGACGTCGAACGCTGGCAGGCCTCCTACCGACAGGCCCTGATCGAATGTGCTCACCGCTTCGCCGAGGGTCTCGAGTTGGACAATTTCGAGGCCCTGCTCAGCCTGCACGAGGCGGCGATCGCCGCCCATGAAGAGGTCCTGGTGCGTCACGAGAGGACGCTCAGGCTCGAGGGTGGGCCGGAGATCGGCTTGTCCGACGAAGCGCTGGACTTCCACCGGCTGATGGACTCCCGCCACGCCCTGTCGAGGAAGACTCATGAGCAGCTCGAGCGATCGCACCGTGCGATTCTGGCCGCTCTGGCGATGCTCGGACCGCATCCCTAGCGGCGCCCGAGCCCGGCTGCCCCAGCGCGAAGAAAGACAAAGGAGGCACCGATGATCGCGAGGATTGGGTTCGCCGCACGCGGGCAGAGCACGCCGACGAGTACGCGGAGTACATGAAGAAGACCGGGGTGACGGACCACCGGGCGACACCGGGAAACCAGGGCTCGATGATCCTCACCCAGGAGCTCGGCGACGAGGCGGAGTTCCTGGTGCTCTCGTTGTGGGACTCGCTGGATGCGGTGCGAGCGTTCGCCGGTGAGCGCCCGGAGGTGGCGATCTACTATCCGAACGACGAGAGATTCCTGCTCGAGCTCGAGCCCGAGGTGCGCCACTACGAGGTTCCGGTCGTCGAGCTGCCGGGTCGTCACAGGACTTAGGGTCCCGCCGTTGACGGGCGCGAGCGCCGCCGTCGCAGAGCGTCTCGGCAGTCGACACAGAAGCGTGCCGTCTTCAGATCGACCCCCGTCAGCTGGGGAGAGCTCGCCATGACGCAACGCCCGTTGGCACAGTGCACGAGCCCGAAAGTGTGGCCGAGCTCATGGATAGCTTCCTTGGCAAGGCGGGCCTGGAGTTGAGCCGGATCGGCGGGCAAGCCGTAGCGCTCGGGAACGAGCCGATGGCTCGACACCAGCGCGACACGGCCGTCCAACTGCGCCTCTCCGAAGACGAATGTCAGGACCGGAATGAAAAGGTCCGCGTCGGTGACCCCCAGCAGCTTGCCTGGGCCCTGATGGTGGCGCAGAAGCAGGGCCAGGAGAATGCGCGAGTTGTACTGGCCGCGCGCCGAGTCGTAGGCCATCTCGGGATCGAAACCGGGAGGCTGCCGCTCGACCGGAAGCGAGAACGCCGCCATCAGCTCCTTGGCCAGCGGCTCCAGCAGCGAGCGCTGCGAGCCGCAGTAGAAGGGGACTATCGTCAGCGGCGCCGTCTCCTGGCTCGCGACTCGCCCGGTCTCTGTCTTGCCGGTGCCGTCCGCGCCAGGGGAATCGATGCCTCGAGGGGAAGGCGGCACCCGTGGTCTCCGCCTACCGCCGCAGTCCGTACTTCTTGATCTTGTTGTAGACGGTCACGCGGTCGATTCCCAAGGTCTCCGCCGCCCGGGTAATGTTCCAGTCGGCACGCTCCAGCACTTCGGCGATGTGGCGCTTTTCCACCGCCAAGAGGGAATCTCCGGGCCCACTCGTCGCACCAGCGGGACGCACGGGAAGATCCTGCGGACGGATGACGGGCGGCTTGCCCACCACCATCGCACGCTCGATCGCATTCGACAGCTCACGAACATTTCCTGGCCAATCGTAGGCGGTGAGAACCTCCATCGCTTCGGGGCTGATGCTCGTAATCCGCTTGTCCATCTGGCGCGCGAAGAGCTGCCGGAAATGCTCGGCGAGCAGCGGAACGTCGGTGGGCCGGGCGCGCAGCGGAGGGGCCTCGATGGCGAACACGTTGATCCGGTAGTAGAGGTCCTCCCGGAAGCGCTTCTCCTTGACCGCGTTCTCCAGATCTTCGTTGGTGGCGCAGATGACCCGAAAGTCCACCTTGGTGGGGCGGTTGGCGCCCAGCCGCGTGACCTCCTTGGTCTCTAGGACCCGAAGCAAGTCGACTTGCATCTTGGGAGTAATAGCGCCCACTTCGTCCAGGAAGAGAGTCCCGTGGTCCGCCGTCTCGATCTTGCCCTTGCGCCGGTACTGGGCACCGGTGAACGCCCCCCGCTCATGGCCGAAGAGCTCGCTCTCGAGAAGGTCGCCGGGCAGCGCTCCGCAATTGAGTGGAACGATGGGGAAGTAACGGCGCCTGCTAGCGGCGTGAATGGCGCGCGCGATGAGCTCTTTTCCGGTGCCGCTCTCTCCCCTGATGAGAACTGTCGCGTCGGTCTCGGCCACATGGCGGACCAGCTCCAGAACCTTGAGCATCGGCGGGCTTTCGCCAACGATGGTACTCACTCCCACCAAGTCATCGATGGTCTCGCGCAGTTTCTCGTTCTCCTCCCGCAGGGACCGCTGCTCCAGGCACCGCCGCACGAGGTGACTCAGCTCGTCCGGGTCGATCGGCTTTGTGACGTAGTCGAAGGCGCCTTGCTTGAGCGCACGCACCGCAGTCTCCACCGAGGCGAACGCCGTGATCATGATGACGCCGATCTGCGGATCGATCTGATGGATCCGTTCCTGGAGCTCGAGACCGTCCATACCCGGCATCTTGAGATCCACCAGCGCGACGTCGAAGCTTTGGCTGTCGAGGGCCTTCAGGGCATCGGTCGCACTCTCCGCTTCGTGAACGTCGAATCCGTCCTTGCGGAACCAGTGGCTTAGCGAGTCGCGCACCGCGAACTCATCGTCGACGACCAAGATGCTGGCTTGCTTTTTCGTCATCTCTGGGCTCCTCAGCGGGCGTCGTCCGCGGTCTGCCGGCGGTTTCGGGGAAGGTGGATCCGGAAGGCGGCGCCCTGCGCCGGCGAGGAGTCCACCTCGATTCGCCCCCCATGGGCCTGGACGATTCCGTAGACCACCGCCAGTCCCAGTCCGACCCCTGCCTGTTCGCTCTTGGTGGAGAAGAACGGCTCGAAGATCCGCGCTTGCAGCTCTGCCGGGATACCGACTCCGGTGTCTGCGACCTCGAGCACGACGTCTCCCGAGACGCCTTCGGACATCCGCACCGTCAGCTCTCCTCCGCCGTCGCCAGCTTCGACGATCGCCTCAACGGCATTGACGCAGAGGGCTACGATCGCCTGTTCCAGCTGTCCGGCATCGGCGTAGATCTTCGAGTCGTCCAGGGTGCGCTCGGTACGCAGCTGCACCGAGTTCATCTGCAGATGATGGCGCACGAGCATCAGGCTCCTCTCCAGCACCTCGTCGAGGTCGACGACGGCCTTTTCCCCGTCGCCCTGCCGGGCGAACAGAAGTAGGTTACGGACCACGGTGCCGCAGCGGCTGCACTCGGTCTCGACGACCTCGAGGTAGCGGCCGAGCTGTTGCGCCACGGCGGGGGACAGCGCTTGCCCGTCGAGCTCGCGTTTCACCAGCCGCGCGTAGGTGAGGACTCCGCTCAGAGGGTTGTTCAGCTCGTGGGCTACGGTCGCCGCCAGCTGCCCCAGGGAAGCCATCTTCTCCATGTGCAGGACCTGGCGCTGGGTCCGCTGTAGCTCGATCGTCTTCTGCGCCACGGTCTCCTCCAACCGCCGCGACCATCCTTCAAGCTCGCGTCGTGCTTCCGCGAGGTCGGCCGTCATGCCGTTGAACGCCTGAGCCAGTCGCGCGAGCTCGTGATCGCCCGGGACCACGATCCTGGTCTCGAGCTCACCCGCCGCCACTCGCCGCGCCCCTTCTCGCAGCCGGGACACGGGCTGCCCTACGAGGCGCCGGACGAGGACCCAGACGACTCCGGCGATGACGAACAGCAGGAGCGCGGTCGTGGCCAGGAGCTGCCGCCGCACGGACTGCTGAGCGGCCTCGACAGGCGCCAGCGACATCTCGATATCGAGCACTCCGAGGACCGCCTCCTCGGACAGCGGGGCGTGGCATCCGGCCGACGCGCACTCGGGCTCGTTCTCGAGAACCGAAAGGTGACGGACGGCCTGAGCGCCGTCTGCGGTGCGCATCGAAGAGGAGCTCTCGCGCGCGGCCTCATTGACGGGAACGCCGATGCCGTGGCAGCTGTCGCACGGCGTTTCTTCGAGTCGCGCCCCTTCGCCGATTTCGTGAGGCGCCGCCGACAGCACGACCCTTCCTTGCTTGTCGTAGACGCGGATGGCGAGCACCTCTGGTCCCTCGGCCATCCGCTCGAGGAGCGTCTGCACCTCGTCGAGCTGGTTCAGCAGCATCCCGTCGTGGGTCGCGCGGCGGATCAGTCCGCCATTGCGCCTTTCGCCGGCGCTGATCAGCGAGGTCAACTGCTCCTGGGTCGAACGGAAGTTGAGGAACGTGTGAAGCGCGAGTACGACGGCGACGGTAAGGAAGACGGACAACCACAGACGGACTCCGAAGGAGCCCAAGAGCGACCGCAAGCGACTCGCCATGACCGGTCTCCTGTATAGCTTCGATGTTAACTTTGCGGTCCGCCCCGTCGATGCCCTGCATGACGCGTTTGACACGCCCAATCAACTCAGCAAAGACACACCCTACTGACCATACATCTAAGGCACTGGTGTACTCGCTCGCCTATTCACCCACATTGGC